>CAVRZY010000298.1:0-54938 GCA_963725415.1 uncultured Acidobacteriota bacterium
TAGAGGCGGCACCGGCGTCGGAGCTACACGAGCGGCTGCGTTGAATGAGCCTACCCGATCTCGACGGCGCGGGCCAGCTTGACGGCCGGGTTTTCTTTGAGCTGCGTCAGGACGGTTTCGGGGACCAGCCCGTCGGTCTTCACCAGCGCCACGGCTTCCAGGGGCTCGTTGGGCTTCAAGGGGAAGTCGCGGCGGCCCAGGGAGAAATTGGCGATGTTGATCTGATGCTGGCCCAGCACGGTGCCGACGTGGCCGATCACCCCCGGCACGTCGTGGTTCTTCATGAAGATGAGATGGCCGGACAGGGGGGCGCTCGCTCGCAAATGAGAATGATCTCTCACTCCAGGGAGGCTTCCGCAGCCCATCTGCCTACGGACCGAGGGACGGCACAAAAATCTGGATCGTCACCCAAGCCGACCGGGGCGCTACGAGGCTCCTGCTACCTTCCGAGTACTGAGGGGCCAGGAATTTCCTGGCCCCTTGTTCTTCTGGCAAGAAGTTCACGGCCTCTGCCCGTCGAGCCCGGCACTGGTTGCTCCGGGCATAGGAAGCAGATTGAGAGGCGCCCTTGACAGTTTCCGCTTTTCGGCTAGGCTGAAGGTATGGCTATCAGAAGTTTAATAGAAACACCGAGGCAGCCGGCCGCGGTAAGCCGGATCGGTCAGCGGCGTCAGGTGGTGATCCCCAAGCGCCTCTTTGAGGTCTTACAGCTTCAGGAAGGCGACTTTGTGGAAGTGACGGCCGAGCGGGGGTGCTTAGAGATGCGGCCCAAGCGGCTGGTGGATGTGGGCGATGTTCTGACCAAGAGCGAGGCGGCCAAAGTGCGCCGCGGTGAAGCGCAGCTTAAGGCGGGCCGTTCCAGACCCTGGCGCGCCCTGAAACATGACTTGGGCCGTTGAAGTCTCCGCCGGCGCCGAGAAAGATCTGAAGCGACTCCCCAGTGACCGGCGAGTGCGTGTTGAGCACGCGATTGACGGAATGGAAAAGGACCCATTGGCCGGCGACGTGAAGCCGTTGAAAGGCCCTCAGTGGAAGGGGCGCTTCCGGAAGCGAGTCGGAGACTACCGGATTATTTTCACCGTGGACCACAACGCCAGGCTGGTGGCGATCTCCGCTATTCTCATCCGGTCCGAGAAGACTTACCGCCAGAAGCCGGCCTGCTCTCCTAAATCCTCCGAAAGTCAATCCACCCTTTAAGGAGGCCAACAATGACATGGACATTGCAGGAGTGGCTCCGCCGGAACGGCTGCTCCTCAGCAGAGGGAGCACTGACGGACCACAGCGAGCTTGACGACGTTTACCCGGGCTTGTGCTCAGAAGATTGCCAGGTTGAACCTGACGAGCACTGCCCGTACGGCGCACCCTCGCTCCTCCTGGCACTGGGGCTGAAGAACGGTTCTGGAGGGTCTCCCCCGGGCTCTGGGGGAACCACGTCGATCAGCCACGCAGTCGTCTCCACTGCGGAAGCCGGCCTCCCGTCTGTCCTGGCGCGACGGTCGCGGGCCTGCGAGGGCGGTTCGAGCGCTCTTGTCATTGCCTGGCCGGTATGTTCCCTTGAGACTCCACCGCGAGTGGGCAATGGCTGGGGTTGAGCGGCGCCAGAAAACGGTCGCTGTCCGACCAGCTCTTCGTGACTCCGCGTGTTGCGGAGCTACACGAGCGGCTGCGTTGAATGAGCCTACCCGATCTCGACGGCGCGGGCCAGCTTGACGGCCGGGTTTTCTTTGAGCTGGGTCAGCACGGTCTCGGGGACCGGCCCGTCGGTCTCCACCAGCGCCACGGCTTCCAGGGGCTCGCTGGGCTTCAAGGGGACGTCGCGGCGGCCCAGCGAGAAATTGGCGATGTTGATCTGTTGCTGGCCCAGCACCGTGCCGACGTGGCCGATCACGCCCGGCACGTCGTGGTTCTTCATGAAGATGAGGTGGCCGGCCAGCGGGGCCTCGCAGTAGATGCCGTCCACCTGGATCAGCCGGGCTTTGCCCAACACCACGGCGCCCTCGACGGTGGTGAGGCCGGCGTCGGTTTCCAGTTCCAGCCGCACCGAATCCATGTGCCCGGTGCGTTGCTCGTGGCGCTCGGCCACGTTCAAGCCGCGCTGGGCGGCGATCTGCATGGCGTTGACCAGGGTGACGCGCTGGGACAGCCAGCGGTTCAGCAGGCCCACCAGGCCGGCGTTGCGCATCAGGTGCGTGTTGCCGTCGCCGATCTTGCCGGAGTACACCAGCCGGACGGCCTTGGGGTTGCCGGAGGCGATCTGCGCGGCGAAGCAGCCCAGCCGTTCCGGCCAGCGCGATGTAGGGCTCGAGGGTGCGATACTGCTCCGGCGACAGGGCGGGCATGTTGACGGCGTTGATGGCGATGCCGCTGTTGAGGTACTCGACGATCTGCTCGGCGATGCGCACGCCCACGATTTCCTGGGCCTCTTCGGTGGAGCCGGCGATGTGGGGCGTAGCCAGCACCGCCTCCAGCGCGAACAAGGCGTTGTCGGCGGCGGGCGGCTCCTGTGCGAACACGTCCAGGGCCGCCCCAGCGACCTTGCCCGATTGGAGAGCTTCCTGGAGCGCCTGGGCGTCGATCATCTCGCCGCGGGCGCAGTTGACGATGCGCACGCCGGGCTTCATCTGCGCGAAGGCCTCGCGGGAGAGCATGCGCCGGGTCTCGGGCGTGAGCGCCATATGCAGCGTGATGTAGTCGCTCTCGGCGTAGAGCCGGGGAAGGTCCACCAGCTCGACGTCCAGGTCCGGCGGCGATCTGCGGGGTGACGTAAGGATCGTTGGCCAGGATGCGCATCTCGAAGGCCCGCGCCCGCCGCACCACTTCGCGGCCGATGCTGCCCAGCCCCAGGATGCCGAGCGTCTTGCCGCGCAGCTCGTTGCCCATGAACTTCTTCTTTTCCCACTTGCCACTCTTGGTCGAGAGGCTGGCCTGGGGAACGGCGCGGGCCATGGCCAGCATAAGGGCCAGCGTGTGCTCGGCCACGGAGACGGCGTTGCCGCCCGGCGTGTTCATCACCAGCACGCCGGCGGCCGTGGCGGCCGGCAGATCGACGTTGTCCACGCCCACGCCCGCCCGGCCGATCACGCGCAGCTTGGGCGCCTTCTCCAGCACTTCCTTGGTCACCTTGACGGCGCTGCGCACGATCAGCGCTTCGGCCTCCGGCAGGTGGGTCGAGTACTCTTTGGGATTGGAGACAATCACGTTCCAACCCGGCTGGGATTGGAGCAGCTCGAGGCCCGCCGGGGCCATCGGTTCGGCAACCAGCACGTTACAGGCATCAGGCGCTTCCGCCTGCTTTCTTGCCGAGGGCCGCCTCGGCGTAAACCTTCTGGACGGCCGCCACGCCAGTCCCGTATGTCACCGGATAGCCGTTGGCCGTCAGAATGATCTCCAGCCCCGCGATCACTCCGAACAGGTCCGCGAAATCGAAGTAGCCCAGGTGGGCGATGCGGAAAATCTTGCCCTTCATGGAGCCTTGGCCGTTGGCGATGATCTGCGCCGAAGCGGTTGCGGAATTCCTTGACGATGACGCCCGAGTCCCAGCCAGCGGGGGCCTTCACGGCGGTCACCGAGGCGGCCGGCGCGTGCGGCGCGAACAGCTCCAGACCCAGCTCGGTTGCCGCGGCCCGCGTGGCCCGCGCCAGCAATTGCGCGTTCTCGATCAGTTTCGCCATGCCGAGCTGCTTGATGTAGTTGAGCGTGGCGTCCAGCGCCAGCAGCAGGCTGGTGGAGGGCGTCCAGCCCGATTCGCCTTTGTCCGCGTTCTTCTTCTCCTTCTTCAGATCGAAGTAGTAGTGCGGCAGAGTGGCCGTTTCGGTGAAGCGCCAGGCCTTGGGGCTGAGCGCGAGAAAGGCCAGCCCGGGCGGAATCATGAAGGCTTTCTGCGAGCCTCCGACCAGGACGTCCAGCCCCCAGCCGTCGATGTCCAGCGGCATGGTGCCGATGCCGGTGATGGCATCCACCACGAAGATGGCGTCGGTCTTCGCAATGGCCTGCGCCATCGCGCGCACGTCGTGCGCCACGCCGGTCGAGGTTTCAGAGGCCTGCACGAAGACGCCGCGTGTAGCAGGTTCGGCCGCCAGCGCCGCCTCGACCCGGTCCGGCGTCACCGGTTCGCCGTACTCGGCCTTGAGCACGGTGGCTTCCAGGCCGAAGGCTGAGGCGATCTCCACCCAGCGCTCGCCGAACTTGCCGGCCGAGCATACGATCACTTTGTCACCGCGCGAAAACAGGTTGGAGACGGCGGCCTCCATGGCCCCGGTCCCTGAGGAGCTGAACACCAGCACGTCGTGCGACGTACCCAACACCTCCTTCAAGTCCCTCCAGCACGCTGCGGTAGACGTTGCGGAAGTCTTCAGTCCGATGATGGATGTCGGAGGCCATCATGGCCTGCAACGCGCCGGGATACAGTGGCGTGGGTCCCGGCGTCAGAAGGCGTTGTTTTCTTATGTGCATGGTGTGGTTAGCTCCATTAGAATAACAGACATCATGTCTTTACTCGATCGGATCCAACAGGATATGGCGCAGGCGATGAAAGCCAGGGAGGAAGCCCGCCTCAGCGCCTTGCGGATGATCAAAGCCGCCTTGAAAAAACACGAAGTCGATACAATGAAGCCCCTCGACGAGAAGGCGGAAATTCAGATCTTATCTTCTCTCATCAAGCAACGCAAGGAGGCCGCCGAGATGTTCCGCAAGGGCGGCCGAGGCGGAGCTCGCCGCAAAGGAAGAGGCCGAAGAGAAGCTGATCGAATCCTACATGCCGGCCAGCGCCAGCGAGGAGGAGATGGAGGCGGCCATCGCCGCGGCGTTGGCGGAGACCGGCGTCAGCTCGCTCAAGCAGATGGGCGTGGTGATGAAAGCCGCCCAAGCCCGGCTGGCGGGCAAGCGGGTGGACGGCAAGACCCTCAGCGACAGAGTGCGGGCGCGGCTGGGTTGAGCAGTAGCTGACAGGCCATGGGCCTGTCCCTGGAGTTTCTACATCTCAAGGGCAGGAGGGTGTGTGCACCGTCTGAGTGGGGCAGCACTTTGGTGACGCCCAATCACGTCTACCTGCTAGTGAGTCCTGGGTTGGTGGCGCTGCCGGAGGAGTCTGCTTGGTCGAGCGCGGCGCCGGGCCGGAGCCTGGCGGCAGGCTGAAAGCCTGACCCCACTCAAACAGCGTTCATTTCCCATGGAAATGTAGAAACTCCAGGGACAGGCCAGAGGCCGGTCCTACTTGACCCTGTGCTCTTGGTATTATGTTCTACCGATTGCGAGGAGCGTCTTCATGACTGAACCAAAGTTCCGCCCCTATGTTCCCGAGCAGACGCAGATGAGCGAGTTCACCGTGCGGGCTGTGGTAATCGGCCTGGTGATGACGGTGGTTCTGGGAGCAGCCAACGCCTACCTGGGCCTCAGCGCAGGGATGACCATTGCCGCCACCTATCCGGCGGCGGTGATCGGCATGGCCGTGCTGAGGCTGTGGAAAGGCTCGATCCTGGAAGAGAACATCGCTCGAACGGTGGGTTCGATTGGCGAATCGGTGGCTGCCGGCGCCATCTTCACCCTGCCTGCCTTTATCATCTCCAAGGCCTGGCCTTCGTTCGATTTCGAGCACGCCTACTGGAAATCCACGGCCATGATGATGGTGGGCGGCATTCTGGGCATCCTGTTCGTGACCCTGTTGCGCCGTGTCATGGTGGAAGATCCCGAATTGCCCTATCCGGAGTCCCTGGCCGCCAGCGAGATTCACAAGGCCGGTCAGCGGGGCAGCGGGGCCGCCAAGATTCTCTTCTATAACATGGGCTTCGGCGCGGTGGTCCAACTGCTGGGAGAGCTGAAGCTGTTCGCCGCCAAGTACTCCCATCTGCTGCCCATTGGCAAGCTCGGAAAGAGCCTGGTTCGGTTGAATGACACCGAAGGCTACGTGCGCGCGGTCAATGTGGGCAGCTACACCACGGTGCACGCCCCGGCCGTCAGGCCGGCCTTCCTGGGCGTGGGATATATCATCGGGCCCAAGCTGGCGGCGCTGAATTTCTCCGGCGGCCTATTGGCCTGGGGCCTGTTGGTGCCGCTGCTGGCGTATTTTTTAGGTCCCCAGCTTCAGGAGTCGAAAGTCTCTTGGGAGGCCGTCAGCAAGGCCATCTGGATGTCGGTGGTCCGGCCGATTGCGGTGGGCGGCATGCTGGTAGGCGCTGGTTTCACCCTGTTCCGGATGCGCAAGAGCCTGGCCAGCGGGTTGCGGCGGGCCGTCTCCGATCTGAAAAAGGCCGGCGCCCAGGCGCAGGCGACGAGCCGGCTGGACCGCGACTTGAGCGCCAAGACCGTTTTCGGCGGATTGGCGGTGGCTTTTGTTTGCATGGTGCTGCTCTACTTGTACTTCTCCGAAACACTCTCGGGAGGGCTGGTGGCCGCGCTGGTGATGATCGTGCTGGGCTTCTTCTTCGCCGCCGTCTCCGGAAATCTGGTGGGCCTGATCGGCTCCTCCAATAACCCCATCTCGGGTCTGACGCTGTCCACCTTGATTGTGGCCGCCCTGCTGATGGTTTCCATTGGCGTTTCCGGCATGAGCGGCGTGGCCGCGGTTTTGGGCGTGGCGGCGGTGGTCTGTGTCTCTTCGGCGGTAGCGGGCGAGATGCTACAGGACTTAAAGGTGGGGCACATCCTGGGTGGAACCCCGCGCAGCATGCAGATCGGCGATGTATTGGGCGTCCTCTTCGCCAGCGCCGTGCTGTACTTCCCGTTGTTCGTCCTACACCAGGGCGACATCAATGTGAAGGGGGTCGGCTTCGGAGGCGAGAAGCTTCCTGCGCCTCAGGCCAGCCTGATGTCCTACCTGGCCAAGGGCATCGTGGAAGGCGACATGGCCTGGCCGCTTATCGGGGTGGGAGTGCTGATGGGGATCACGCTGATCCTGGTGCAAGTGCGCAGCCCGATGCTGTTCGCTGTGGGTATGTACCTGTCGCTGGGAACAACGTTCGCAATCTTCCTGGGTGGCGTGTTTCGCTGGATTACCGACCGGCTGCGCGACCGCAAAGGCTTCAACGAGGCCCAGAAAGCCAGGGTGGAGAATGCCGGCGTGCTGACGGCTTCGGGCCTGATTGCCGGGGAGGCCATGGTAGGGCTCGTTGTGGCCGCTTCTCAATTCGCGGGCATCAAGCTGCCGGAGATTTTTGCGCACCCATCGTTTCTGTCCGGGTTGATTGCATTGGCGATACTGGGGGCCGTCATGATCAAGGTCCCGCTGGCCAACGCGGGCCGCGCCGACGAGCCTGCGCCGCCCACGGCGATCATGTAAGGGTCCATTCACCGCAGAGGCACAGAGAACGCAGAGGCAGCGCAGAGAAAGCGATTCAAGTTCTCTCTGCGCCAGCTCTGTGCTCTTTGCGCCTCTGCGGTGAATCGGCGCTGGAGCCTACAGGAATCTTCCGAACCACTCAAGCATTCGCTGTTTCATGTCGTCGTTGTAGACGTGGCCGGTCTTGGGATAGATGATGCTTCGGAAATGGTCTGGTTGGCCGTATAGGCCATAGAAGCGGCTCAGGATCTGCTCCAGTTTT
Organism: uncultured Acidobacteriota bacterium; assembly: GCA_963725415.1. Taxonomy (GTDB): domain Bacteria; phylum Acidobacteriota; class Terriglobia; order Bryobacterales; family Bryobacteraceae; genus CAVRZY01. The sequence continues at coordinate 7,536 of CAVRZY010000298.1, forward strand.
TTCATTCCCTCGGGCGGTGAGCCGGTGTCGCGGTCGCCGGTCAGCGCCAGGAAGGGGCGTGGCGCGATGAGCGCCATTACGCCCTCGCTGTCGAAGTGCTTCAGGATTCCCGGCACGAAATAGTAGATGCCGTGGGCGCGTAGCTGGCGGATGGCGATCAGGTCCTCGTAGCGCGTGAAGCAGGCCACGCCGACCACGGCTTTGATGCGGTCGTCGATGGCCGCCAGCCACCAGGAGCGCGTGCTGCCCATGCTCATGCCCTGCGCCCCGATCCGCTGGGGGTCCACCTCGGGGCGGGAGGCCAGGTAGTCCAGCGCGATCTGCTCGTCGCGCAGCATCATGCCCCACAGGGTGCGCCCCAGCCACAGGTTGAGCTTGAATAGGGACATCTCCTGGTCGGAGGCTCTGGCCATGACTTCGAGTTCCCCGGCCGGCCCGGCGCCTCTGCGCTGGCCGTTAAAGTAGTTGTCGAGGGCCATCACCACAAAGCCTTGGCGCGCCAGGAGTTCGGCCACGTCTTGCGAGGAGGGATTGGCGCCGAAAATGTCCTCCTTGCTGGAGCTGTGGCCGTGCATAGCCAGCACCGCCGGCAGGCGCCCCGGCCGGTGCGGGATGGCCAAGTATCCGGGCACCTCGGAGTCCACCCCGTTGTGGAACACGAATTTCTCGACCGTGTATCCGTCTCTCTTTTCTGTGGACAGGGTGCGGACTTTGAGTGGCTGGGGTCGTGGCGGTCGCTCACCCAGACTCTGCAAAACGATAGCCCTGACCTTGTCGCGCTGCGCTTTCCACTCGCCCAGCGACGAGGGGATCTTCAAATGACCGACCGGCAACTTCCGATAGGCTTCTGGAACACCTTCCCAGGGCGTCTGCAACGGCGCCGGCTCCTGGGCGTACACACTCAGAACCGCAAATGCACTGACGATGGCTATCCGCATTGTTTGCCTCCCGCTTACAGTACTATCCTTACGTCCCCTTCCCGCCGGGTGACCCGCTCCCGGTCCAGGTACTCCAGCAGCGGTATGGCGTATTTCCGGGAAAGCCCGGCCAGATCTTTGAACTGGGTCACCGATGACGCGCTCGCCTTTGTGCGGCGCCAGCCGCTGGCGCAATTCCTCGAATGGCGGTGTGATGAAAGACCAACTCGTCTCCGATCTTCACCAGCCGGTTCTGGCGGAGCAGTATCTGGAGCAGCGAGCGGGCGCGCGCCGGCTCGAGGCCGGATTTCGCCAGCGCGTCGTTTAGAGATGGCGCCGCCAGGCCCGCCTGCAAGAATGCTCTTTCGATCGCCTCCAAGGCCCGCTCCTCGTCCTGCTTCAGGACCAGCTTGTGCGTGGCGAGGCGAACAATTTCGCCCTCGGAAGCGATGCCCACCCCGGTATTGATCAGAGCGTCCAGCAGAAACGGCGGTGCTCCGGGAAGCTCGCGGCTGCGCAACTCCTGCTTGGGCATGCCCGGCAGCAACGGGTTCTGCTGGTGAAACGCATGCAGCACCTCCGCCAGCCGCGCGAGTGTGGCGCGGGCCCATTCTCGATCGACCGCCCAGACCTGCGGCTGCTGGAACAATACCAGGCGCTCCGACTGCGCCGCCTGCTCGATCTCGCTTGCCAGCAGGCCCGTGCGCGCAATCAGATCCGAGACGCCCAATCCGTACCTCGACTCCCGCACCAGCAGACGCAGGCGCTGCTCCGCCGTACCTTCCGCCAGCACCTCTAGCCGGCTCGCGGCGCCTTCCTCGCGCCGGTACCGATGCCCGGAAATGTCCACCACCGTGCCGCCGCCGATGGTCACCACCGGCGAAAACATGCGGATGATGAACCGGTCGCCCGGGAGCACCAACAGCGGTTCCCGCAATCGCAACCGGGCGTAGGCGCGGCTGGCCGGCCGCAGCGACTTCGACGGAGTCCAACAGGCGGACCTCGGCCTCCACCTCGGCGGTCCCGGCATGGAAATGGACCGGCGCGCGGTGCTTCAGGGGCTTCGCGGTGGGCAACAGCTCGAGCAGGCAGTCGATTTCGCCAGTCGGCCTGAAACCGACCCGGCTGGGCCAGCACCATCCCGCGCGCCAGTTCCGAGGCCTCCGCGCCACTCAGATTCAGCGCGGTCCGCTGCCCGGCCAGCGCGCGCTCGACCGCCACGCCGTGGACCTGGATGCCGCGCACCCGCAGCCGCCGCCCGCCGGGATGCAGCTTCGACTTCCTGCTCCCTCGCTACGCATCCGGAAACCAGCGTGCCCGTGACCACCGTACCGAAACCGTGCATCGAGAAGGCCCGATCGATGGGCAGCCGGAAATACCGCGAGGCGTCCTTGACGGGGACGGTGGCGGCCATTTCCTTCAGCCGCGCGCGCAGTTCCTCCAGCCCTTGCCCGCTGATGGAACTCACCGCCACCACCGGAGCGCTCTGGAGAAACGACCCGGCCACGAACTCTTCCGCCTCCAGTCGCACCAGGTCCAGGATGTCTTTATCGACCAGGTCGGCTTTGGTGAGGACCACGATCCCTCTGGGGATGCCCAGCAGCCGGCAGATGTCGAAATGTTCGCGCGTCTGCGGCTTGATCGACTCGTCGGCCGCGATGACCAGCAGCACCAGGTCGATCCCCCCCACGCCTGCCAGCATGTTCTTGACGAACCGCTCATGGCCGGGCACATCCACCAAGCCGATGCGAATCTCGGGAGACAACTCCAGGTGGGCAAATCCCAGGTCAATCGAGATCCCGCGCCGCTTCTCCTCCTCCAGGCGATCGGTGTCGATGCCCGTCAAGGCCTTCACCAGAGCGGTCTTGCCGTGGTCGATGTGCCCGGCTGTGCCGGCGATGACGTTGCGCTCGAGTTCGTGGTGAATCTGCGGGCATGCGGCCTGCCTCTGTTCCAGCGATTATATCTGAACCGCAAGCCTGCACACTGCTGCGGCGTAATGCCTCAGTCTCGGGGACCGTGGGATAAGCTTCAGCTTGTCTCGGACGGTATTCAGAAGGGGTCCGGACAGGCCGGAGGCCTATCCTACCCGGGCGCACAGGCTGTTGTCCCCGAGACTGAGGCATTACGCTGCAGCGCGATGGACCGGCGCTCGACACAACACCTGGGTCATGAGACCAGTGACTCCAGGGAAAACCCTGGACTGAAACTGGGGCTGGAACCATCCCAAGGAGAGGCGGTCTGGTGTATACTCTCATGTGGCCGGAGACCCAGGCTCTAGATCCTGGTTCCAGTCAACTTCCAATGATCATCCGCCGGGAACAGATGCAGACGTTTGAGGCCGGGGCGCAGGCTGGCTTCGAGACCGAGATGCTGGAGCATCTCAAGTCGGCCTACCCGCGCGCGGTTGCCGGCATCGACGACCTCCAGATCCGGAGACTCGTCTCGCAGGGAGTCGAGTGCGCCCGCGGGTATGGTTTCCAGGCGCGCGGCCCGGTGAGGATGTTAGTGGAATTTCAGGTGATCCTCGGCCACGAGTTCGATCGCGACCCGCTGCTGTACTGGATCCGCGACATCCTGCGCGACAGCGAGGGACTCGACGAGACGACCCAGGCGGGCCGCCTGCATCAACACGTCTCGACCTATCTCGAACTGGTCTACGGGCCGGATGGCGAGCACGTGGCAAAAGGGCTCCAGCACATCGCGAACGCGCCCCCGGAGGAACTGGCCGTGGTGGGCAAAGCCTATGGGTCCAAGGCGATCCCCTGGTTGCAGGCGCTGCATGCCCGGAAGTGCGCCTATGCGGGCGCTTCCGCTCTGACCAATCTGATGCAGGAGGCCTGGCAGGCTGCTCGCAACTGCGGCTTGCCCGAACCGGAGGGCCCGCCGCTCATGCTCGGGCTGATGTTCGCCTTCGGTAGCGGCGTGATGACGGATCCCCTGCATCCCTGGGCTGCCGCCAGCCTGGCGCCGGAGTCCGGGGCCGACGCGAGGACCCGGATGGAGCGGCTGATTGCGCGGACGCAGGCATACATGCGGCAGGCACTCGAAAACAGCAGCAAGGGCTGATCCATATGTCGAGCTGCGACAACCAGACCAGCAATCCGAGCAGCGGTGCGAGCTCCGCTTCTCCCGCCAGCGGCGCCAGCCAGAGCTGCCCCACGTGCACCATTACCTCCGAGACAGTCGTCACCGTGCCGGCCAACCGCTCGCGAACCACTATCGGGGTGGGCGAGGACGTCTCGCTCACCGTCTCACCGGGGCCGGCTACCTGGAGCGTCGGCGGCGAAGGCGTCCTCAGTTCCGACAGTGGAACCAGCGTGACATTCCGGGCGGGGCGCAACGCTGGCACGGTCGTGATTACCGCGGTCGGCGCGGGCTGCAGTTGCTCGATCACGTTCACTGTCATCGCACCGTCGGCGGTGTTTATGGGACGCCAGCCAAACACGGCCGTCAAGCACACCAACGGCCGGCCCGACTGTGGGTTCCTGGGCCAGTTCTTTCTTCGGCCGGATACAGTCTCTTTCATCAACGTTGAAGTCCGGGAGAAGAACTCGCATTGCACGGCACGCGGCTTCTTTGCGCCGTTTAACAACTGCACGCACCAGCCGGCCGCGCAGACCGAGAGCGCCTGGTTCACGATGAACGACTGCATTCCGGGAAAGGGCACGCCCGCGAACCTGAACGACAATATCTATTCCGGCGATCCGGGAACCGGTCCTCCGTTCACCGCTGGAACCATGGTCTTCCCGATCGACTGGGAATACCGCGTCTGGGGCGGTCCGGCCCAGGCGTTGCCGCATTTCGAACAGAGCCACGTGGTGAATGCGGCGGGAAAATGCACTACGAGCAAGGGTGGCACCTCGGTTACCACAAACCCGAGCGACGCCACTTCCTCATGGTAGGCAGGCTGGCGATGAAGGGAAGATGGCTCTCGGGCGCAGCGGTCGTGGGGCTGGCGATTGCGGTTGCGGCCACCGGGCAGCCGCCCAGGGGAAAGACCTATTTGGACAGAGTCCTCAACAGGAAGCATATGTCGGAAAAGACAACGCGCGCGGCGGCGCAACTCGCCGAGTTTGAGCAGAAGAAGGAACCACTCTGCCTCCAGGCCGGATCCGACCTGCTGGAGGGAATCGACTTGGCCAAGGAACCCGACGCGACGAAGCGGCTGGTGTTGCGGCGGGAGACCCTCCAACTGTGGCTCGCGCTGATGGCGCTGATCGACAAGAACCTCGATCCGAGCTTCAATTCCAAGGACCTGCCGAGCGTGAGCGTCACTCCGCCGCGGTCCGGCAAGGTCGCCTACCCTCCCGGGATCGATCCGCAAGCCATCCCCGACCCGCAGGTGCGGCGGGAGTACGAAGCCATGCTGAAGCAGAACCAGCAACATACCGTTCAGTACCGTCTGCAAACCCTGCTGAGGCGGCTCGACCAGAGCGTGTCGCCGAAAGCCGAGCGCTTTATCCGGATGTCTTACACCACCGTGCCGGGCGACCAGCGCGAGATCTCGGAGACGGTAGAGAAGCTCATCAAGAACCCGCAACGGGCTGCCGCCCTCACCCGAGCCGCCGCGCCCAAAGGCCAGTAGCGGACTCCATCAAAGAACGCTTGCCCGTTCAAGTAGCTTGAAAATGTCGTAGGCCTCGGAAGCGCGCGTTGCTGAGCCGCGACCGTGAGTACCTCCATTGTGAAATTGTTGTTCTTGTGGCAGAAAATTTCTTGGCGCGGCGGGTTGGCCCAATGTTTACGGGCACTCGGCTGAAGTCTGGAGTTGGCTCCAACTTCTGATGTGGCGCGGCCTCTCAGGCTGCCGCGTCGAGACTCGTCTCGACGCATGGGACACGCTGTGGCCGAGGGCCGAGACGAGTCTCGGCCCGGCACGCTGGAGAGCGTGCGCCACAAGGATGATTGACGCCTGTTTGGTTCCGGCTTGTCCGGGCTAGGGAGCGGTCGCGCGAAGAATTCTGGCGCTATGTGTAGATTCGCAGGCGCCCAGGTGGCTGTCCACCGTTTTGGCCCCTACCGCTGCCCGCGGCCGCCCCGCCAAGTGCTATGCTCGACCCGTGGAAACAAGCAGGAGAGGCTTCCTTCGAGATTCCTCCGTCCTGGCAGCCGGTTCCGCTCAGGTCACGGCTTCGAACGCGATCGTTATCGACCCTAAGCCGCTCTTCGATATCTCGCCTTATCTCTACATGCAGTTCATGGAGCCGCTGGGGGTCACGGATGGGTCGGTGGAAGCCTGTTGGGATTACAACGCCGACGACTGGCGAAAGGACCTGGTGGAGGTTACCAGGGACCTTGCGCCCGATGTGGTCCGCTGGGGCGGCATCTTTAGCTGGTATTACAAGTGGCGCGAGGGCGTCGGCCCGGCCAAAGCGCGACCCTGGATGCGCAATTACGTCTTGGGGTGGCAAGGAGACCAACCGGGTCGGGACTCACGAGTTCGTTGACTTCTGCCGGAGGGTAGGCGCCGAGCCGCTGTACTGCGTCAACTTCCTGAGCGACGGCCGGCGGCGGTTCTGGAACACGGAAGAGGGCAACCGGTCCGGGGACGCCAGGGAGGCCGCCGACTGGGTCTCCTACGCCAACGATCCCGATAACCCCGAGCGCAGGCGCCACGGAGTCACTCGGCCCTACAACATCAAGCTCTGGCAGATTGGCAACGAGACCTCATACGGCGCGGAAGGCTTCACCCGGGACGAATCCATCGCCCACACCGTCGAATTCGCCAAAGCCATGCGGGAGAGAGACGGTTCTATCCAGCTTATTGGCTGGGGAGACCGGGGCCGCAAGGACGACCCGTCCCTCTGGACCGGCGACCTGTTGAAGCGGGCGGGCGAGTATCTCAACTATGTCGCCATCCACATGATGGGACAAAGCCCCAGGAGAAAGAATACCGTCCTCCGAGGGTGGGAGTATCAGAAAGATCCGGAACTGGCCTGGGAAGAGCTGCTTGAGATTTCCAATGCCATCGAACCACGGATTAAAGAGCCCGAAGAGGTCATGGGCTCGCAGCGCGCGCAGATCGGCATCGCCATTACGGAGGGGCATCTGAGCCTCCGCCCGCACAACGCCTGTCCGATCCTCTATGAATGGCTGACAGGCGTTTTCCACGCCCGCACCTGGAACATCTACCAGCGCCACGGCGCCACCGTAAGAATCGCCACGGCCGCCGATTTCGCCGGCACCCGATGGACGGTGAACGCGGTCATGATCCCGGTGCCTGGTGGCGTCAGTTACCTGATGCCCGTGGGCGCCGTTACGCGCCTCTTTAAGAGACACAACGGCAGGCAGGGCGTGGCGGTCCGCTCCGCCCCCTCCGATCTGGACATTGCCGCCAGCCGCAGCGGGACCAAGCTATATCTCCATGTGGCCAATCTGAGCTACCGGCTGCCGGTTGAAGTGGCCTTTGCAGTCGATGGAATGACCGTTGCCGGCGGCAGAGTATTCGAGATAGCCGCGGACAACCCTCGAACTTACACCAGTCAGGAACAGCCCACGGTCTTTGACGCGGTTGAGAAAGCACTGGGCCCCGGCCCTATTCTCAAATGGCGGTTTCCAGGCGCGTCGGTTAGCGCGGTCGAACTCGATCTGAAAGCGTAATCCAACGCCCGGCCAAGGGCTTCGCCGTTGAAATCCCAGAAGTGCAGCAATGCCTCAGTCTCGGGGGCCGTGGGATAAGCTTCAGCTTGTGTCGGACGGTATTCGAAAGGGGTTCGGACAGGCTGAAAGCCTATCCTGCCCGGCTGCACAGGCTATTGCCCCCAAGACTGAGAAACTGTGAAAAAATTCTTCCGGCGTGTCAAGAGGACAAGCCGGAGGCATATCCCACACTGAAAACAGTGGGATTGCAGTGCGCGAGAAGCGGGACGTTTGAATTTTTTCACAGCTTCTGAGGCATTACGAAGCGCAGCACCGCTATACTGAGGGTGCGTGCGGTAAGATGATACTCTGTAGACTGACTATCCCAAATGCCGTGCGACCGCACCCGTTTTGAAGCTGCGGCGGTGCGAGGGAACTGAACATGTCCAATAACATTATCGAAGGCCATCTCAATGCGGCGGGCCTGAAATTCGCCATCCTGGTGAGCCGCTTCAACAGCCTCATTTCCGACCGGCTGCTGGCCGGCGCCCTGGACGCGCTGTCGCGCACCGGGGCCGACCCGGGCGACGTCGAGATCATCAAGGTGCCCGGCTCCTGGGAGCTGCCGGTAGTGGCCCGCGAGCTGGTCCAGCAGAAACGCCACGACGCCGTCATCTGCCTGAGTGCGGTCATTCGCGGCGACACTCCCCACAACGAGTACATCGCCGCCGAGGCCGCCAAGGGCCTGGCTCAGGCCGCCATGGAAAGCGGCGTGCCCATCGCCTTCGGCGTGCTGACCTGCGACACGCTGGAGCAGGCCATCGACCGGGCCGGCGCCAAGAGCGGCAACAAAGGATTCGACGCCGCCATGAGCGCGGTCGAGATGGGGAACCTCATGCGCCGGCTTCGCAGCAGCTCCTGAGCCGCGAATGCCCTCCCGCCACAAGTCCAGACAGCGGGCCTTGCAGATCCTTTTTCAGGTGGACCAGCGGGGACAGCCGGTCCAGGACGCCATCGCCGCCTACTACGAGTCTCTGTATTCCGCGGAAAGCGAAACCGAGTTGTCCCCGGACCCTTTCATGGAGGAGCTGGTCGGCGGCGCGGTCGCCAAGCGCGAGGAGATTGACCGGCGCATCGCGCAGCGGTCCGAGCACTGGCGCCTGGACCGCATGCCGGTGGTGGACCGCAATATCCTGCGGCTGGCCATCTACGAGATGACGGAGCTGCAAACGCCTCCGGCCGTGGTCATCGACGAGGCCATCGAGCTGGCCCGCAGATTCTCGGGCGAGGAATCGCTGCCCTTTATCAACGGCGTGCTGGACGCGGTGCGCCGGGAGAGTTTCCCCAATGATTCAAGCACAGAACCTGACCAAGATCTTCGTTGACAGCAAGCGCGGAAAGGTCAAAGCCGCCGACCATGTCTCCTTCGAGGTCAAGGAAGGGGAAATCTTCGGGCTGCTGGGACCGAACGGCGCCGGCAAGACCACCATCTTGCGCATGCTGGCCACGGTGATGAGGCCCTCAGAGGGGACTGCCACGCTGGGCGGGTACGACATCGTCAAGCAGCCCGACCAGGTTCGCCGCAGGATCGGCTTCCTGTCCGGGGATATGGGCCTCTATCATCGCCTCAGCCCGCGCGAAATCCTGGCATTCTTCGGCCAGCTCAACGGTCTGACCGGCCCACGCCTGAAGGACCGCATCGAGGAAATGGTGGCCCTGCTCAAGATGCGGGATTTCGCCGACACCAAAGTGGACAAGCTCTCGACCGGCATGCGCCAGCGGGTGGCCATCGCCCGTACCCTGATCCACGATCCTCCCATCCTCATCCTGGACGAACCGGCTGCCGGACTGGATGTCCCCACCGCCCGCGTGATTGAGGAGTTCATCCTCGAGGCTCGGAAATCCGGCAAATCCATCCTGCTCTCGACGCACGTCATGGAGGAAGCCGAGTTCCTCTGCGACCGCATGGCCGTCATTCACGAAGGCCGGATCAAGATCATCGGCGGCATGGAGGAACTCCGCGCCGCCACGGGCAAGCAGCGCTTGCGGGAGATCTTCATGGAGCTTCTGAGCCTGGGCGGAGAATTCGGAAGGAGGTCCGGGCATGCGTCTTAACCTGGTACCGGTCATCTACAGGAAAGAAATGCTCGACACGGTTCGCGACCGGCGCACCCTGATCAGCATGGTGGTGGTCCCCATCGCGGCCATGCCCCTGCTTTTCTTCGTCATCGGACACTTCATGTCTTCGGCCGAGAGGAGGGCCGGCGAAGAAGCCGTCAGCATCGCGGTTCGTGGTGACGAGGCGCTGCCCGGCCTGCTGGATTCCCTGAAGGAGTCGGGCTTCCGGCTCGCCTCCCCGGAGGACGTCCGGGCGGCGATGGACAACAAGCAGATCGCGGCCTGGCTCGAGCCGGCCGCGGCAGCAGGCGGAGCTACGGAAATAAGGATCTATGCGGACGAGACCCGCCAGGCCTCCGAGTTGGCGGCACGCAAGATCCAGACTGCACTCGACAGATTCAAACAGGACAAGATCACCGCGCGGCTGCGCAGCATGGGCGTCTCCGAGACCGTCCTGAAGCCTTTCACGGTGAAGCGCATCAACATCGCCCCGGAGAAAAAGATGGCGGGCTTCTTCTGGGGCAGCCTGATCGGTTACATCGTGGTGCTGCTGATGTTCTCCGGGGGCATGTACCCGGCCATCGACATGACTGCCGGCGAAAAGGAAAGGCGCACGCTGGAGATCTTCCTTTCCACACCCGCCGGCCGCAATGAGATCGTGCTGGGCAAGATCCTGGCCACTACCAGCGCCGTGTTTGTCACGGCCCTGCTCAGCATCTCCAGCCTGCTGGTCTCGTTTCGGTACTCCAGCTTCGGTAAGTCCTCCGACAGGATGAAGGAAACCCTAGGCCGCATACCCCTGGATGCGCAGACTATCACGCTGGTGATTGTAGCCCTGGCGCCGATGGCCATCATGGCGGCCTCGCTGATGATCGCTATCGCCCTGCTGGCCAAGAGCTTTAAGGAGGCCCAGAGCTACCTGACCCCGCTGGTCATGGCGGTGGTCTTTCCCTTGGTGGTGGGAATGCTCCCCGGCATCCAGTTGACTCCGCTGCTGGCGCTGGTGCCACTGTTCAACGTGTGCCAGCTCATCAAGGAAATATTCGTCGGCGAGTTCTCCTGGGCCGCCTTTGCGGTCACCATGCTGGCCAACTTGGTTTACGCGGGGGTGGCCTTCCTCGCCGCGGTGCGGGTCTTCAAGAACGAACGGGTGTTGTTCCGGACCTAGATAGCTGTCAAACGTCCGGGGTGCGGATCTGATAGTATGTAAATCATGGAATCACATCTGTCCGCCACCCAGGCCGCCCGCCATTTTTCGGATCTGCTCAATCGCGTGGTCTACCGGGGTGAGACCTTCGTGGTCGAACGCGGCGGGCAGCCCATCTGCCGGATTGCTCCCATCGGGCCGCCAAAGTGCACTCCGGCCGGGCTGGCCGAACTCCTGCGCTCGATTCCCAAACCGGACCCCGAGTATTGGAAAGACCTCGAAGAGATTACCAAGCACCAGCCACTCGTTCCGGAGTCCTCATGGCCACGCTGATTGACTCCAGCGTGCTGATCGCAGCCGAGCGAGGGGAACTCGATCTAGCCGCGCGGCCTTCCGAGGGCGACGCAGCGCGAATGGCCATTGCGGCCGTCACGGCTTCGGAGTTACTGCACGGGATTTATCGCGCCAGGAAACCTGCGCAGCGGGCACGCCGGGAAGCGTTCGTCGAGGAGTTGCTATCCCACCTCCCAGTTCTTCCCTTCGACCTGACGGCTGCCCGGATTCATGCCAGGATCTGGGCTGAGTTGGCCTCCCGAGGGATCGTGGTGGGCGCACACGATCTGTTGATCGCTGCTACCGCCTTGGCCTCCGGATGCACGCTCGCGACACGCGATGAGCGGAGCTTTCCCAAAATCCCCGGCCTGTCTCTGGTGCGGTGGTGAAAGGCGAGCGTGGTTCGATTTCCTGAGTCAACGGTACGTCTTCTCTGTCCGCGGGACGATGGCCGACACTTCTATGATGCGATCCTGGTGGTTAGGAAAGAAAATGATGCGATACCGACCGGCGCGCTTTCGATAGAAGCCTTTCCACTTCCTGCCCTTGAGTGGTTGCACATCACCAAGGAACGGGTCCTGTTCCATCGCTCGGAGACTCCTGAGAATCAGCTCAAGTCTGTGAACTGGCAGTTGCTCAACTTGCTTTCTTGCGTCGGCTGAGACTTTTACGAGCCAGGGCATCCTTCGAGCTCCTTGAGAGTCACGTACTGCCCTTGGCGGATTTGCTCCATCCCTTTCAGGACCGTTGCTTCCTCCACGGGCGTGAGCACATCATCGGCGTCCACAAGTCTCTTCGGCTTGATCACCACCGCACCCTTGCGGCTCGTCACCTCCAGGAAGTCTCCCTCCACTATCCCCATCTCCTCGCAGATGGGCTTTGGGATCACTACCTGACGACGCTGGCCGAGCCGGCTCACTGAGGGTCGTTTCTGGGTGCCTCTGACGATCATACAATCAGTCTATCAGATGCACTCGATCTCGCGACTCCTATTTTCCCACGCAGAAGGTCGAGAAAATGCGGTTCAGGATGTCGTCCGCGGTGGTGGCTCCGGTGATTCCGTCGATGGCCTGCAAGGCCCCGTAGAGATCCAGGAGCAGCATTTCGTGCGGGATCGAGGCTTCGACGGCCCCGCGCGCTTTGTGCAGGTACTGGAGGGCTTGCCGCAGCAACTGCTCGTGGCGCAGGCTGGTGATGAAGCCCGGCTGGGGCTGGATGCCGCCGGGCGCCAGCGCCTCCACCACTCGCCTGCGCAGCTCCTCGATGCCCTCCCCGGTAAGGGCGGAGGCCGTCACGGCTCCCTCGGGGATCTCCGCGCGTGGCGGCAGATCGCACTTGTTAGCGACCAGCAGATGCCGGCCGCTGGTGCTGGCGTGCTCGATTAACTCCAGATCCTGCGTCTCCAGCGGCTGGGAAAGATCCAGCACCACCAGCGTCAGGTCGGCGTCCGCCATGGCCTGAAAGCTGCGCTCGATCCCCAGTGTCTCGACCACGTCCCGCCCCGGACGGATTCCCGCGGTATCCACGAACTTCACCGGAAGGCCATCCAGCGCCGTCACCTCGGACACCAGGTCGCGAGTGGTACCGGGGATCTCGGTGACGATGGCGCGGTCCTGCTCCAGCAGGCGGTTGAACAAGCTGCTCTTGCCGACGTTGGGCCGCCCCACAATGGCCAGCGTGAAGCCCGAGTGGACCAGCTTCCCGTAAGCGTAGCTTGAGACTAGCTCGGACATGCCGCTGGAGATCGGCTCGATGCGCCGGAGGATCTCTGCGTCGCTGGCCACGCTGATGTCGTCCTCGGCGAAGTCGATGCCGGCTTCGAGCAACGCGATCAGCTCCAGCAGTTGCTCTTTGAGCGGGGCGATGCGGCGCGACACGGAGCCTTCGGCCTGCTGGGCGGCGACGCGGGCCTGGTAGAGCGTGGTGGCCTCGATCAGGTCGCGCACCGCCTCGGCCTGTGGCAGGTCAATGCGGCCGTTCAGGAAGGCGCGCAGCGTGAATTCCCCCGGCTCGGCCAGCCGGCCCTCCTCCGCGCAGGCCCGCTGGAGGCAATGCCGCAGCACCACCGGCGAACCGTGGCAGGCGATCTCGACTACGTCCTCGGCGGTGTAAGAGCGAGGCCGCTCGAAAAATGTCGCCACCACCTGATCCACTGGGTGGCCGTCCGCGTCGGTCAGTTCGGCCAGCAGAGCGCCCCAACTGCGCCACTGTGGGGGCTTTGGAAATCGGAGAATGCGCTCCGCAATAAGACGGGCTGCGGAGCCGGACAGCCGAACCACACCCAGCCCGCTCCGCCCGGCGGGCGTAGAGATGGCTACGATGGTGTCCTCGAGACGCAAGACTGTTCCGGGCGCTACACCGATCGGCGACGGTCGCGGCGGAATCGAGGTCCCGGCGGGGGTGACCCATGAGTCGCCGGAGAGGCTGGCGATGGCATATCCGCGGGGTAGATGACCACCTGCCGCTGCGGTCCCACCCCAGTGCTCTCACTCCGCACGGCCGTCTCGTCGCGCAAGGCCAGATGAATGATTCGCCGCTCCCGGCTGTTCATCGGATTGAACCTGAAAGGCACGCCGCTGCGCTTCACCTTCTCGGCCGCCGTGGCCGCGCTCAGCCGCAGTTCTTCGATTCGCAGCATGCGGTAGTCGTTGGCGTCGAAGCACAACCGCGAATGATCTTCGGGCGGCATCCGGAGCACCTCCATGGTCAACTGCTCCAGCGCCAGCAACAGCTCGGCCTTGTTGCTCAGCAGCAGTTCCACGTCGGGTCCGGAGAACTGCACCACGATGTCCGGATCTTCGAAACCCGGGTGACGGTTTTCTCCCTCGGTTACTTCGCAATCCAGGTGCAGCCGCGCCATCCGCAACAGCGGCCTCAGAAACAAGTTGATCCTGGGCTCGACCGAGTCCAGCGTGTATTTCTTTTCCCTCACCGGCCCCCCCCGCTCTTCTTCTTTTTTGCCGGTTCCGCCGGAATTACCACCGCCGGCGCGGTCTTGTTGATGAACCACTGTTGTGCGACCCCGACCACGTTACTGGTCAGCCAGTATAACACCAGGCCGCTCTGGAATTGGTAGAACATGAACCCGAAAATCAGCGGCATGAACATCATGATTTTCTGCTGGGTCGGGTCGGCCGAGGTGGTGGGTGTCATCTTCTGCATGATGAACTGCGAAATCACCATGGCCACCGGCAGGATGCGAATGGGCAGGTTCTCGGGCTGCGACAGGTCGCTGACCCACAGCCAACTGGCGCCCCGCATCTCGATGGCCACCACCAGCACCTTGTAAAAGGCGAAGAAGAACGGAATCTGCACCAGCATGGGTATGCAGCCCCCCATCGGATTCACCCCGTGCTTCTTGTACAGTGCCATCGTCTCCTGGTTCTGCTCGGCCTTGCGGGGATCCCGGAGGCCGATGTTTTTGTACTTGGCGTTGATCTTGGCGATCTCCGGCTGTAGCCCCTGCATCTTCTTCATCGACTTCATGCTCTTGAACTTCAGCGGCAGCAGCGCGAAGTTGATGATGATCGTGACCACGATGATGGACCAGCCGTAGTTGCGAAACAGGTGGTCATTGAACCAGTTCAGGATCAGGAACAGGGGCTTGGCCAGAAAGCCGAACCAGCCCCAATCCACCACCTGCTCGAGCTTTGGATCGACTTTGCGCAGCACATCGAGGTCTTTGGGTCCCACGAACATCTGGAACTCGTTGCGGCCCGCCCCTCCCACCGCCGCTCCCACGTGCAGCTCTTCTTTCGGATCCAGCACCCCGGCCACCGTATCGCTGAGAGTGCGGAACTCAACCGGGGACGCTCCCAGCGGCAGGAAAACCGCCGTGAAGTAGTTGTCTTCCAGACCCGCAAACGAGTAGCTTCCGAATTCGATCACCGGGCCGTCCTTGGCGGCCTTGGCGGCCTTGGCGATCAGCTTGCCGGCCGCCAGGTCGTAGGCCAGGCTGCGCTGGTTGGCAGCCGGGTTTGGGACGGTGGGGTCCCCGAATCCTGCGCGCCAGGCCAGCAGGTGCGGCACTTCCGTGTCTTCCTGCCGCACCTCGGAGCGAACCCGGCAGAGGTAGCGTTCCTTCTCGAACCGGAAGGATTTGCGCGACACCAGCTTCCCGTCCGCATACTCGTATTCGACGCCCAAACCGTCCGCTGCCGGCTTAGCCGCGTACAGAGCCTGCTTCAAATCCATAGCCGGCTTCTTGTCCTTGAACTCCAGCAGGAACGGAAAGCCCGTTTTCTCGGCGCCCTTGGTGTTTACCAGTTCCAGGGGCTTGCCCGCGGCGTCCTTGTACTTCTTTAGAACCCAGCTTCGAGCCACCGCTCCGCGGTTCGAGAAAACGACGCGGTACAGGCTGGTATCCACGGTGAAGGTCTGTTCCGTCTGCGCGGAAATCTGGGCCGCAGGAGCAGCCTTTTTGGGGGGCTTTCGAGCTGCTTTCTTAGCCGCCGCGGAGGGGCGGGGGGCAGCAGGTTTCTCGACCAGCGGCTTGGGCGCTGGCGCCGCGCTCTGCGGTGGTTTGGGGGGCGGCGGGGGCGCCACGAACCTGTAGAAATAGGGCGTCAGCATCAGGATCGCCCCCATCAGCAGGAAGGCCACTAGCAGCCGTCTTTCCATGGACGGCTCCTTTGAGCCCAGCGGCTGTTTCGGTGGCTTCTGGTCTTCTGGCAGTTCAGCCATGGTGGTTATATCGTCTTTTTACTCCGCTTCATCGCACCGGATCGAAGCCGCCCTGGTGGAATGGGTGGCACCTCAGCAGCCGTTTCACCCCCAGCCACAGGCCTGGCAGCACCCCGTGCCTTTGCACCGCTTCCAGCATGTACTCCGAGCAGGTCGGATGAAACCGGCAGGCCGAAGGCAGCAGAGGGGAAACCAGCAGCTTGTAGAGACGAAGGACGCGGATGACTAACTCTTGCATCGCGAAAAAAGCCTTTCGACCTCCTGCTGGATATCCCGGAATTCCGCGCTCAGCGCCGCACGGCGAGGGTTGATCACGATCTCCCACTGCGGCTCCAGCTGCCCGAGCTGCCGCCGGACCGCCTCACGAATGCGCCGCTTCAACCGGTTCCGCGCCACCGCTTTACCCACAGCCCGCGGCACGGTGAACCCGATTCCCGGACCCGGCCCGGGCTCCCCTCGCAGGCAGAAGGCCGCAAAATAGGGGCCGGACACGCGAAACCCTTTTTGGTAGACCCTGCGGAAATCCGACGATCGCAAGGTCCGTACCGCCTTTGGATGCCTTATAGTTCGCTTCGCAGCTTCGATAGGTTTACTTTGAGTACCGAACCGCTCTCTCGTCGCTGACCGTCAGCTTCCGGCGGCCCTTCGCCCGCCGGCGTCCCAAAACGGCCTGGCCGTCCTTGGTCCTCATGCGTGCTCGGAATCCGTGTGTCTTAGCGCGACGACGGTTGTTCGGCTGAAAAGTACGTTTTGGCATTCTGATTCTCGGATCCGCGCAGACAGGCCGCTGTTAGGCTCACTCCTGATGATTGCCCGGTAAATCCTAGTATAGAAGCCGGCTCCAGGGGTGTCAAACGCGCGGCCTATTTGGATTGGAAGTCACAGGATTTGTCCGATCCACGACCGGACCTGGAAGGCCCTCAACCGCCCGTAAAACGGCTAAGAATCAACCAGCCCAGCACGATCACTACAACCCAGAACCATTCCACGCCTCTATTCTATCGCAACGGGGCGTCCGCTCGCGCTTCGAAAGCCAGGCTCTCGACCGCCTGGATGAGTTTCTGGGCCTGGATGGGCTTGCTGAGGTAGCCGTCCATGCCCGCGGCCAGGCAGCGCTCCCGATCCCCCTTCATGGCGTGTGCCGTCAAGGCCAGGATCGGCACGTGCCTGCCCGTCTCCTTCTGTATCCTACGGATGGCAGCGGTAGCCTCGAATCCATCCATCTCCGGCATCTGCAGGTCCATCAGGATCAGGTCAAAAGTCTGGGCTTCCAGAGCCGCCAGCGCCTCCCGGCCATTGGTCGCTCCAGTCACCCGGTGTCCCCTTCTTTCCAGAATGCGCGCCGCCAGCTTCTTGTTGATGGCATTGTCTTCGGCCAGCAGGACACGAAGAGGGCGGCTGGAGGCGGGGTCTTGGCCCTCGTACTGCGCCTGCGCTGCGCCCAGGCCGGAGGACTGAGCGGCGTCCCGCCGCGGCTCGACCAGCGCTGCCAGAGAGAACCGCGCCGTGAAATAGAACGTGGTACCCGGCTCGGTCTGGCTTTCCAACCACAGGCGTCCCCCCATCAGGCCGACCAGTTGCGACGAGATGGCTAGGCCCAGTCCCGTCCCGCCGTACTTGCGGCGCATCGAGCCGTCAGCCTGCGCAAAGGCCTCGAAGATCAGACTCTGCTTGCCGGCTGGAATGCCGATGCCCGTGTCGCGCACCGAGAAGCGCAACTCGAAGCATTCCTCGCCCGGAGCCGGATAGCTCCCTTGTACCTGAATCGCCACCTCCCCCTGCTCGGTGAACTTGATGGCGTTGCCGACCAGGTTAGTGAGCACCTGCTGGAGCCGCCCGGCGTCCCCGATCAACTGATCCGGCACCTCCGTGGGCACCTGCCAGCTCAGTTTCAGCCCCTTCTGGCGGGCCCGCAGCGCCAGCGGCCGCATGGTGCGCTCCAGGCATTCCCGCAGGCCGAAGGCTACCCTCTCGAGTTCCAGCTTGCCCGCCTCGATTTTGGAGAAGTCCAGAATGTCGTTAATCACCGTCAGCAGCGATGCGGCGGAGCTTTTCACGGTTTCCAGGCAGTCCCGCTGTTCCGGGGTCGGCGCGGTGTCCAGGGCCAACTCCGTCATACCCACTATCCCGTTCATGGGAGTGCGGATCTCGTGGCTCATGTTGGCCAGAAACTCGCTCTTGGCCCGGCTGGCCGCTTCGGCCGCTTCTTTCGCCCGTTGCAGCTCTTGTTGCACCCGCTTGCGCTCGGTGATGTCGCGCGCGATGCCCTCCACTCCCACCGGAGACCCGGCGTGATAGATCAGGCGGGGGCTGACCTCCAGCGTTCTCTGCTGGCCGTCACCTGCCGTAATCTTCAGCTCGAAATTCGGCGCCGCCGCTCCGCCCAGCAACAATTCCGTCCACTCGGCTGCTTTCTGCCTCTCTTCCGGCGCCACCAACTGGCGCATGGTCATCCTCAAAGCTTCATCCCGGCTGTAACCCGTGATCTCCTCACCGGCCCGGTTGAGTGCAGTGAACCTTCCGTTCAGGTCGTGAGAGTAGATCATGTCCTTGGCGTTCTCGAACAAGTCCCGATAGCGTTGCTCCAGAGCCGCTTCGTGCTCCAGTTTCTGGCGGAGCACATTCGTCTGCACCCTTACCCGGCGTCTCAGGGCGGTCGCCCACCCCAGAGATGCCAGGATCACTGCCATCATCAGCCCGAGCGTCGCCAGGGTGTGTGTGAGGGTCCACCAGGGAGGCCGCTGTAGAATGACGATCTCTTTTGGTGACCGCAGCAGAAGCTCAAAAGACCGTGGCACTCGCCTCTCATCCACGTGCACGGCGGAAATCCCGGTCAATTGGAGGCGGCTGCCCTTACTCAGAAAGGCCAGGCTGTCTCCTGTTCTGGTTTCTGCCAGACGGGCATTGAAAATCAGCCCGCCCGATTGCAGGACCAGCACCTGCTCGTCGATGCCACGCACTCGGTCCAGCAGCAGCCCCTCCATTTGGACCAGTTGGCTGTCGAAATCCCCCGCCAGCGCCTGCTTGGCAGTGACCCGCACGGGTACCGATGGCGGCCCGTTGCCAGTGCGCCGGAACACGGCGTCCTGCATCACCGGCGTGTACTCGCCCAGACTCACGAACCCCAGCACTTCCACCCGATCGCCGGCTTGGACGGCAGTCTTCTGCTCGGTCTGGATGCGGAGTCCCTCGGTTTGGTCCTTGATGTACAGCCATCGCCCCAGTTGCTGCCACAATACCGCGCCCTGGACTTTGACGCGGTGGTTCACGCGCCCCCGAGGGGTGAACGCCAGCAGTTTTCCAATGGCCGTGACAGGGAGCTGGTAGGGATCATCCGGGGCCGGTTCCTCCACCTTCACTTTACTGAGGTCTGGAATGCGAAGCTCAAATCCTGTGAACTGCCTTTTCTTGTTGAAGTAGCTTCCACAGACGCCGCGGAGCCGCACCGTGGCATCCACCAGACCGGCCGGAGCGGTTTGCGGGGATTCCTGGACGATCGCCCTTAAGGGGTTGCCGTCCACTCCAACCCGCAGGTCCAGACGGTTGCGAGCAGCGTTCAGAGTCACCGCGCGCACCACTCCCCGGACCTCGATCCACTGCCCCACTTCCCGGCCGGAAGCCAACTGTTCATAAGTCACGCGGCGGGCAACCGGCCATCGGCCTTTTCCCAGTTCGGTGAATCGCGGCTCCGCGATATTGGGGGCGTACTGTCCGGGAGTGCTGATTCCCTCCACCTTAACCAGCCGGCCCGCCGGGACTGTGATCTTCCTGCCGCGGGTTTCAACATAAATACCGCTGGTGGAGTCTTGAACGTACAAATTGCCAAGCTGGGGGTTGTGGTAGGTCACTACGCCCTGTACCCGGACCGGATAGCCACGGGCCGCCTCGTCCGGCGTGAGCTTCCGAATCTGCTCGACGCGCGTCAGCAGGGGCAGTTTCTTGCCCTCGGGCCGAGGCTGTTCGGCCTGCGCCCAGGCCGGGCACACCAGCGCCGCCAGCAGGATGGATTCAATTCTCACAGAGTCCCGCACTTACCTCATCGGCCATTCCGGTGTGGGGAATAGTGTTCCTCTTGTTTCGCCCTCGGTCACGGCGGCGTCTCAGTTGATATCCTGAAATCGTGAGGGACTTCAATGAGGCCCCGTTTCTGGTGATCTGGGAAGTCACCCGGGCCTGCGATCTGGCGTGCGTGCATTGCCGCGCTTCGGCGGATCCGAACCGCCATCTGCTGGAACTCACCACTGAGGAGGGCTTCCGGCTGCTGGAGACGATCAGGGAATTCGGCGATCCGATCATGATCTTCACGGGCGGGGACCCGCTGAAGCGCCCGGACCTGTTTCAACTGCTGGAAAAGAGCGTTCAGCTCGGGCTTCGCACGACGGTCTCGCCCAGCCCGACCCCGCTACTTACGGCCGAGGCGATCGCGGGCTTCCAGCGCGTGGGCGTAGCGCGGATCTCGATCAGCGTGGACGGCTGGGATGCCGCTTCGCACGACGACTTCCGGCAGGCGCCGGGGTCGTTCGCGCGGGCCGTGTTTGCGCTGGCGGAGGCCCGGCGGATCGGACTTTCGACTCAGGTCAACACCACCGTCAGCCGGCACAATTATGGGCATCTCGGGGAGATCGCCGAGCTGGTGGAGCGCACCGGCTCCGATATGTGGGACGTGTTCTTCTTGGTGCCCACGGGGCGCGGCGCCTCGCAGTCGGAGTTGAACGCCGCGGAGTTCGAAGAGGCGTTCGGTTTCCTGTACGAGCGCTCCAAGAGGGCGCCCTACGCGATCAAGACCACCGAGGCGATGCACTATCGCCGTTACGTGGCCCAGCGACGCAAGGCGGAGGGGAACGGCCAGGATCATCCGGACGCCAACCCGCTGAACCGCATGGCCGGCATCAACAGCGGGAAGGGGTTTGTCTTTATCTCCCGCACCGGCGAAATCTATCCTAGCGGCTTTCTGCCCATCTCCTCGGGCAACGTGCGGCGACGGTCGCTGCTGGATGTCTACCGGAACGCGGCACTGTTCCACGTGCTGCGCGACAGCTCGCTGCTGAGGGGCAAGTGCGGGCTATGCTTGTACAAGAACCTGTGCGGCGGCTCGCGCTCGCGGGCCTACGCGCTGACCGGCGACTACCTGGCCGAGGACCCGCGCTGCCTGCATAATTCGGGGACAGGCTACACAACCCCGAATTGCGGCTCCGATTTAGGGGTTGTGTAGCCTGTCCCCGAATTAAAGACGCGCGCGAAGATGGCGTCCACGTTGCGGAGCTGGCGTTCCAGGGAGAAGCTCTGGGCGATTTGCTGGGGGCTCAGGAGGGAGCGGATCTCGGGGTCTGCCTCGATGGCGGCGCGGAAATCCGATCCTTCCTCCCAGGCTTTCATAGCGTGGGTCTGGACGATGCGGTAGGCCGTCTCGCGCAACATCCCCGCCGCGGCCAGATCCAGCAGGAGCTGGCCCGAGAAGATCAGGCCCCGGGTAATCTCGAGGTTCCGGCGCATGCGCTCCGGGTAGACGCGCATATTCTGGACCAGGTTGGTGGCGCGCGCCAGCAGGTAGTCGGTGAGAATGGCCGAATCGGGAAGAATGACGCGCTCGACCGAGGAATGCGAGATGTCGCGTTCGTGCCACAGCGCAATGTTCTCGAAGGCGGCCTGGGCATTGGCGCGAACCACGCGCGCCAAGCCGCAGATCTGCTCGCAGGTGACCGGGTTGCGCTTGTGAGGCATGGAGGAGCTGCCCTTCTGCCCGGCAGTGAAGGGCTCCTCCGCCTCGCGCACTTCGGTGCGCTGGAGGTGGCGGATCTCGAGGGCGATCAGCTCCAGCAGCGCCGTCACCAGCGCCAGCGTCGAGATGTAGAAGGCATGACGGTCCCTGAAGATGACCTGCGAGGAGATGGGCGCGGCCTTCAGTCCGAGCTTGGCGCAGATGCGCTCTTCGATCTCAGGGCCTACGTGGGCAAAGGTGCCGACCGCGCCGGAGATCTTGCCCACCGCCAGTTGGGCGGCGGCTGCGGAGAGGCGCTCGAGGTCGCGGCCTGCCTGGTCGTACCACAGCGCCAGCTTCAATCCGAAGGTGATGGGTTCGGCGTGGACACCGTGCGTGCGGCCCACCTGCACGGTGTGTTGAAACTCGAAGGCCCGCTGCTTGAGGGCCTGGCGCAGCCCCTGGAGTCCCTCGATCAGTAGATCCGAGGCCTGGCGCACCTGAAGCCCGAGGGCCGTATCCACGACGTCGTAGGCAGTCAGCCCGTAGTGCAGCCAGCGCGAGGCGTCGGCGCAGCCTGCCTCCGCGAGGCCTTCGGCGACCGCCGTGGTAAAGGCGATCACGTCGTGCTTGACTTCGCGCTCGATTTCCAGGATGCGCGACACGTCGAAGCGCGCATGCTGGCGCAGCAGGCGGGCCGCTTCGGAGGGAACCTCGCCTGCTTCGGCCAGCGCTTCGGCTGCCGCCAGCTCGACCTCCAACCAAGTGCGGTACTTGTTTTCGTCACTCCAGATCCGGCCCATCTGGGGCCGCGTGTATCGTGTGATCATAGCGTTAGAATCGGAAGACCTCTGTCATCTTTCGGTGCTCGGCCACCACCAGGCGCGTGGAGAGGCCGCGCGTCTTCAAAGCCTGGCTACCCACCAGGCGCACCAGCTCGGGATGGTTGTTGTGTTCGCTTAGGTGGGCCAGCACCAGCGCCACGGTGGAGGGATCCAGATCCCGGCGAATGAAATCCGAGGCCACCTCGTTGGACAAGTGCCCTTTCCGCCCCATCACGCGCTGCTTCACCGACCAGGGATAGGGGCCCACCTTCAGCATCTCCAGGTCGTGATTGGATTCCAGCACCAGCAGATGGGTGCCGCGCAGGTGGAAGGGGATCGAGTCGGGAATGTAGCCCAGGTCGGTGACCACGCCGATCTTGATGCCCTGGCTTCGAATGCAGTAGCCGACCGGGTCGATGGCATCGTGGGGGATGGTGAAGCTGTCGATCTCCAGATCGCCTATCGCAAAGCGGCTCCCGGCCTGGAAGGTTTCCAGGATTGGCGTGTAGTCCTCGAAGGGGATGGTCGGCGCCGTCAGGTGGGTCATGAAGATGGGGATGCGCAGCTTTCGTGCCAGCACCGCCAGGCCCGAGACGTGGTCGGTGTGCTCATGCGTCACCAGGATGGCGTCGAGTTTCTCTGGGTACTCGCCGATGGCGCTCAAGCGGCTGCACACCTCCCGCCGGCTCAGCCCCACATCCAACAGGATCCGCGTCCGGTTGGAGGCGATGAGGGTACAGTTGCCCGAACTTCCGCTTGCCAGCACGCAGATTTTTACCATCGAGCCCTGAGAGAGTTAGTGTAGCAGGGGAGGCGTATTCCTAGTAGGCCAGGGCCGTGGCCTGCCAGCCGTGTTACAATCCGCCCCATGGCCACCATCACAACGGCTGCCCAGCAGGGCGGGTCAGCTTCAGCATCGCCCGTGACCGCGCAGCCACGCTACTTGGCGCTGGACGCCTACCGGGGCTTCATCATGGTGGTGCTGGTCTCGGCCGGGTTCGGGTTCCCGGAGCTGGCCAAGCATCCCTCTTACAAAATGATTGCCTCGTGGTTCGACCACGTGCCCTGGGAGGGCGGGGTGTTCTGGGATATGATCCAGCCCGCCTTCATGTTCATGGTGGGCGTGGCCATGCCGTTTGCCGTGGCAAGCCGGATGGAAGAGGGCGCGAGGTTCCCGCAGCTTTTCCGCCATGTCCTGATGCGCGCGCTGCGCCTGGTTCTGCTCAGCCAGATCCTCATCTCCATCGGAGAAGGCGGGGTGCGCTTCCAGCTCATTAACGTTCTGTCCCAGATCGCCTTCACCTATTTCCTCTGTTTCCTCATCATGCAGTTCCGCTTCCGCTGGCAGGCGGCGATCGCGGCCCTGCTGCTGGCCGGCCACTGGGCCTTATTTGCGGCACTCCCCGGGCCGCAGGGCGCCTTCTCCCAAACCGGCAACGTTGGAGCGGTGATCGACAAGGCGGTTCTTGGCTACACCTATCGGGGGTATTACGTCACGATCAACTTCGTCACCAGCGCCGTGACGACGCTTTTCGGAGTGTGGACCGGCATGCTGGTCCGCACGCAGAAGTCCCATCTCGAGAAACTGAAGATCTTCGCCGGGGCCATGATGGCCTGCTTCGCCGGCGGCCTAGTGCTCGCCTGGTTCGGCAACCCGCTGGTGAAGCGGCTGTGGACCTCTTCCTGGACGCTTTACAGCACCGGCTGGGTCCTGCTGATGATGCTGGGCTTCTATTCGGTCATCGAAATCGCCGGCTGCCGCAAGTGGACCCTGCCGCTGGTAGTGGTCGGCATGAACTCCATCTTCATCTACTCCATCAACCAGGTCCTGCGCGGCTGGATCGACAAGTCCCTGGGCGTTTTTACCGGCCGGTTCCAGTTTCTGGGTGCTCCGGCGCCGGTAGTCGAATCCTGCGCGGTGCTGCTGGTGATGTGGTATCTGTGCTACTGGCTCTACCGGCGCAAGATCTTCTTCAAGTTGTAGGCAGCTTGAGGCTGCAACCCTGTCGGCTTGGCCGTCAGACCGGCCTCTGATTTCGTTTTATAGGATGATAGGAATGGGGCAGGGCGGGCACGCTCTTGGCAGGCCTGCCAGGCAGGTGCAATGTGAGACCGCTGAAAATCATCGTGGAGAAACATCCGGATGGTTATGTCGCCTACCCCCTCGGCGTCAAGGGCGTGGTAGTCGGCGAGGGTGAGACCTACGAAGAGGCGTTGGCAGACGTGAAATCTGCAATCCGCTTCCATGTCGAGACCTTCGGGAGAGAAGTCTTGGAATCGGATCCGCCGGTTCTCGAAGCATTCATCGCCGAAGCGATTATCGCCGTTTGATGGCCAAATCCCCTGTTGACGCGCCGAAGGCCAGAGTCATCAAGGCACTCCAGCTCCTGGGTTTTCGTCTGGTGAGAGAAGGTGGCCATATTTCTATGGAACGCCAGGATCCCGACGGAACTCGGGTTCCGCTCACCATACCTAACCACCGGTTCATCAAGAGTCTGAAGATTACGCACGGTACTCACGCAGGCAGGTGTCCCCAGAGGCGAATTCCTGGACGCTTACGAAAACCTCTGAAAAGGTACGCCGAGTGTTGGAAGCCCCACTGTACAGTCACAGACCCTCGCCGTATTCAGCGGCAGGTTTGGCTGGGCAGGCCCAGCCCGCGAAGCGCCGTTCGTGATACTATCTGAGGCCGATGAAGATTACGCGAGTTGAGACCATGTACCTTCGGCAGCCGGAGGTGAAGTGGCAGTGCGACAGCGGGCAGGACGCTCTGATCGTGCGGGTGGAGACCGATGCCGGCATCAGCGGCCTGGGCGAGGTGGATTCCAATCCCATGGCCGTCATGGGGACCATCGACGGGCCGTTCTCGCACACCACGGCGTGCGGGCTGGCGCAAGTGGTGATCGGTGAAGACCCGTTCGAGACGGAAAAGATCTGGCACAAGATGTACCGCGCCAACATTTACGGAGGCCGGCGGGGGGTGGGAATTCACGCCATGAGCGGGATCGACATGGCGCTGTGGGACATCAAGGGCAAGGCCCTGGGGCTGCCGGTGTGGAAGCTGCTGGGCGGGGGATTCTCCCAGAAGATCCGCTGCTATGCCAGCTCGCTGTTCGGCCCGACGCCGGAGAAGACCCGCGAACTGGCGCGCCGCTATCGCGATCAGGGTTTCACCGCGGTCAAGTTCGGCTGGGACCCGATGGGGCAGGACGAGCGGACCGACGTGGCGCTGGTTCGGGAAGGCCGCAAAGGCCTGGGCGAGGACGCCGACCTGCTGATCGATGCGGGCCTGGTGTGGGACGCCGCCACCGCCATCCAGCGGGCACGCGCCTTCTCCGAGTACCGCATTTTCTGGCTCGAGGAGCCGCTCCGCCCGGACGATTACGAAGGCTACCGCCGGCTGGCGGACGCCACCGAGGTGCGCATCGCGGCGGGAGAAGAGGAGAGCAACCGGCAGTCCTTCATCGAGCTGATGGACCGCGGGCGTATCGACATCGTCCAGGTGGACCTGACGCGCTGCGGCGGCTTCACCGAGGCCATGAAGATCGCCGCCCTGGCCTGGGACCGCGGGTTGATGGTCGCCAACCACGGCTTCACGACTTATGTAAACGTCACCGCCGCGCTACACTGGCTGAACTCGATTCCCAACGCGCTGATCTGCGAGTTTGTCGCCGAAGAGGAAACCAACCTCCGGGAGGCCATCACCCGGCAGAAACTGCGTGCCCGCGATGGGTACCTCGACATCCCGCGCGAGCCGGGACTGGGCATCGAGCTGGACGAGGAGGCGATCCGCAAATACCGGGTGGCGTGAGGCTACAATAGGTGTTCCATGAAAGTCCGCGTGTACGTTTCGTTGAAACCTACGGTACTGGATCCCCAGGGGCAGACCATCTGTTCGGCGCTGGTGGGTTTGGGCCACAAGAGCATCGCCGCGGTGCGGCAGGGCAAGTTCTTTGACATCTCGCTGGCGCCGGGCGCCAGTCGCGAGCAGGCGGAGCAGGAAATGGACCAGATTGCCCGGGACGTTCTTTCGAACCCGGTCATCGAGGAATACCGGGTCGAGTTCCTGGGAACCTGACGGGCATTCTTGGTTTCCAATGCAGTATGAGCCGGTTTTGCCCCGCCCTGGTTGCAGCCTGTTTGCTGCTGTCGGCCTGTGCGCCTAAGCTGCACTACCGCATCACCCGGATCAACGGCGTGCCTTCGATCGCGCCGCCGGGATACAGGGACCAGACGCCGCCGGACGTCCGGGTGACGATCGATGGCGTCACCGTCCCGAACGCAAAAACCGGCGACTGCAATCTCTCGTTGAACGAGTTCGCGCTCGAGTGGGGTGGCGGCTCGAAGCGGCGGGTTGTCGCGACCGTCAAACTCAACGCGCTGTTCCCCGACGGCGCCTACGACGAGGTAGCCCGGCAGGCTTTCCACCAGTTCCAGACTGCGCTCGAAACTCGAGGAGGAGAAGGGGTGCCTGGTGAGCGGCGGGAGTTGGACCGTGGCGCACCGTGTGGCCGAGGCCATGCCCATGCCCTTCCAGGATGTGGTCTACTACATCATCGGCTACAACCCGCAGAGGGGATACATTGATCTGCGGCCCGGCATGCGCATCCTGCAACAGGCCGTCCAAGAACATCGGGATCCCAAAGCGAAGGTGGAGACGCAGGAGGTCGCGTTCGATGTGACGCCCGGCGCGACTGGGCACGGCGTGACTTTCACAAAGGAAGACGGCGGCGGGGCGTCTGACTGGGCCCTGGACTTGCGCGACAAGAGGGCGCCCCACTACCGGCTCTTCCTGAGGATACGGTTCTTCAGCGAACCTTCCAGCGTTCCGGAACGGGATTCGGTCCTGGTCGGAGCGGCGAAGCTGGAGCAACTCCAGGAAGCGACGATAAAGCTGGCCCAAGATGCGCCAGCGACCTGTAGCGGGCAACTCACAAGGGTGCCCCCCGAGTGCACGGTGTTTCCCCGTCGTGTTACCGCCGGACCGGAGATCGGGATCACGCTGAAGGGGAAGCCCGCTTATGTCCCCATCGCCTCGAGCCTCCACAATCTCATGGTGAAAGAGAAGGGCATGACGCCCCAGAAGTTCTTGTCGAAACTGGAACTCCAGCGGCTGTACGCCGGCAAGTATTTCAAGGTGAAGATTGAGAAGACGGATCTCAAGGCCATTGGACTGCCGCTGGTGGTGGGCGACAAGGTGCGGTGGTAACGCGCTACGCTCGTAGTTGTGGCCAGGTCCGGCAGCCGACAGAACGCCACGGGGCGCCTGGAGATGCACCGGGACGGCTACGGTTTCCTGATTCCCGACCAGGCCATCGAGGGCGTTCGCGGCGACATTTTCATCCCGCCCGATTCGGCGCAGCAGGCCATGCACGGCGATCGGGTGGTGGTGCGGATCGCGCAGCTCGGCCCGGACGGCCGGGCGGAGGGGGAAATCCTCGAGGTTGTCCGGCGGGCGCACCCGACCATAGTAGGCGAATTCCGCATCGGGCGGCGGGGCCACTTCGTCATCCCGCACGATCAGCGCATCCCACAGCGGATCGACATCCCTGAGGGCATGGAAATCCCCCGGCGGAGCGGTGGCGGGGACCGCGCCGGGGTCCGGCCGGTCGAGATCTCGGATGTCGCGGACTTGGACGGGATGATCGTCAACGTGGAAGTGCTCGAGTACCCCTCGCGTGACGGGAATGCCGTTGGGCGCGTGGTTGAAATCCTCGGCTACCCGGACGATTTCGGGGTAGACGTCGAGATCATCATCCGCAAGCATCACCTGCCGCACCGCTTTCCGCCCGAGGTCATCGAGCAGGCGGAGAGCTTCTCGGCTACCATCCGAGCCGACGAGCTGGCCGGGCGCACGGATTTTCGCGGTATGGACGTGGCGACCATCGACCCGGAGAACGCGCGGGATTTCGACGACGCGGTGTGGGTGGATCGGACGCCGAGGGGGAACTACCTACTGCACGTGCATATCGCCGACGTCAGCCATTACGTGCGCCCCGGAACGCCGATCGATGCCGAGGCCCGGCTGCGCGGCACCAGCGCGTATTTCCCGGACCGCGCCATCCCCATGCTGCCGCTTCAGCTTTCCACCGAGCTTTGCTCGCTGAAGCCCAAAGTGGACCGGCTGGTGGTTTCGGTGCTGCTGGAAATCGACCATCGCGGCGACGTGGTCTCGCAGGAGTTCGTGCGCGGGGTGATCCGCAGCGCCGAGCGCATGACGTATGCCAACGTCCACCTGCTGCTGGAGGGCGACCCGGGACAGCGCGAGCGCTACGCCAACCTGGCGGACCGGTTTGCGCTCATGCGGGAGCTGGCGCTGCTGTTGAACCGCAAGCGGATGCGCCGGGGCTCGATCGATTTCGACCTGCCCGAGCCGCTGATCGAGTTCGACGAGTGGGGCGAGATGACCGGCATCACGCGCGCGCCGCGCAACATCGCCCACCGCATCATCGAGGAGTTCATGCTGGCGGCCAACGAGGCCGTGGCCTCGCACCTCGAGCAGTCTGGCGCCCCGTCCATTTATCGCGTGCATGAACCGCCGAACCCGCAGCGCGTGCTCGAATTCGAGGAGATCGCCGCGCACTTCGGGTATTCGCTGGGAGTGCGCGACATTGCGGCGCTCTCCTCGCGCAATTATCAGAAGCTGGTCAGCCAGATCGAGGGCAAGCCGGAGGAGCGCATTCTGAACTACTTGATGCTGCGCTCGCTCAAGCAGGCGCGCTACAGCGCCGAAAACGTCGGGCACTTCGCGCTGGCCGCGAAGACCTATACGCACTTCACCTCGCCCATCCGGCGATACCCGGACCTGATCGTGCACCGGGTTTTGGCAGGACAGGCCCAGGGCCTGCCGGTGCGGGATATTGCGGAAGAATGCTCTCAATCGGAGCGGCGCGCTGCGGAGGCCGAGCGGGAGCTGGTGGAGTGGAAGAAGGTGAAGTTCATGGCCGAGCGCCTGGGCGACGAGTTCAAAGCCCTGATTATCACCACCGCGAAGTTCGGCTTCTTCGTTGAGCTGGAGGACCTGTTCGTGGAAGGGTTGGTACCGATCGAGACGCTGCCGGGCGACCGCTATGGATACCACGAGAACACGCGTAAGATCGCTGGCCAGCGCACGCGCCGCGAGTTCTCGATCGGCGACGAAGTGCGGGTCCGGCTGGACCGCGTGGATGCGGTGGAACGCAAGCTCCAGTTCTCGCTGACGAGCTGATTGGCGGCGCGGGCGTTGTATATAATCGAACACAGTCTATGAGCCTCGACTTTTCGGAAAAGCTGGCCCTGCACGGGGGCCCAAAAGCCAAGCGGACGCCGTTCCCGCGGCGGAAGCGGCACAGCGACCTGGAGAAGCGGTATCTCGGGGAAGTGATCGATTCCGACGTGCTGTTCTATTTCCTGGGCGCCAAGGTGCGCGAGTTGGAGAAGCGGTTCGCGGCCCTTTATGGGAGGAAGCATTGCATCGCCTGTTCGAGCGGCACGGCGGCGGTGCACATTGCCGTCTGCACGCTGGAGCTTCCGCCCGGCTCGGAAGTGGTCACCTCGGCGATCACCGACATGGGTACGCTGACAGGGATCCTGTACCAGGGGCTGGTTCCCGTCTTCGCCGACGTGGAGCCCGATACGCTGAACCTCGATCCGGCCTGGGTGCGCCGCCTGATTACTCGGCAGACACGGGCCATCGTGGCAGTCCATCACAGCGGGCTGGCGGCGGACATGGACGCGCTTCTGGCTATCGGCCGCGAATTTGGCATCCCGGTCGTGGAGGATTGCGCGCAGGCTTGCGGAACCGAGTACAAGAGCCGGCTGGCGGGCACGATGACCGCGATCAGCGCCTTCTCGCTGAACCATTTCAAGCACATCACCTGCGGCTCCGGCGGAATGGTGCTCACCAACGATGACCGGCTACGCTATCTGGCGACGCTCTATCTGGACAAGTGCTACCAGCGGGAGGAAGGGAAGCGCAACCCGTTCTTCCTGGCGCCCAACTACCAGATGACGGAGCTGCAAGGCGCGGTGGCGCTGGCGCAGCTCGATCGGCTGCGGGAAATCACGGAGGCTCGCAACCGGCTGGGGACGCGGCTCAACGGTCTGCTGTCGGAGCTCCCGGGCGTATCCCCGCAGGCAGTGCCGCAAGGCTCCAAGCACAGTTACTTCCTGTACCTGTTCAAGCTCGATCCGGAGGGACTGGGCTCGACGGCGCGCGAGTTCTCGGAAGCGCTGAATGCGGAAGGCGTACCGAACAAGGACCACCTGATCACCGGTGGGCGCCCGGTCTATTTGTACGATATTTTCCAGAACCGTTCCGCGTTTCCGGGCAGTCACTATCCGTTCGATCTCGGGGCCGGGCGGGTCTACCGGCAGGGCGATTGCCCGGTGGCCGAGGAGGCCTTCGAGCGGTGGATCACCATGGACCTTTTCGAGCACTATACCCAGACGGACATCGAGGAGATCGCTTTCGGAATCGGCAAAGTGGCATACTATTTCTCACGAGTGAGGGTACATGCCTGATCAGCAGGCAGGGCGGCCCAGTTGGGATGAATACTTCATGGATCTGACGCAGGAAGTGGCCAAGCGCGCCACCTGCGATCGGGGCCGCAGCGGATGCATCGTGGTCAAGGAAAAGCGCATTGTGGCTACGGGCTACGTCGGCTCGCCGCCGGGCCTGCCGCATTGCGACGAGGCCGGGCACCTGCTAAAGAAAGTGGTGGACGAGGACGGCACGATCCGCCAACATTGCGTCAGGACCACGCACGCCGAGCAGAACGCCATCTGCCAGGCCGCCAAGTACGGCATCCCGCTCGAGGGGACGACTCTCTACTGTAGGATGGAGCCTTGCCGCGTCTGCGCCATGCTGATCATCAGCGTGGGCATCAAGCGCGTGGTGGCACAGAAGCGCTATCACGCCGCCCAGGAAACACGCGACATGTTCCGGGACGCCGGCGTCGAGTTAGTGGTGCTGGAAGACACCGTTGAGGACTATAGCGATCAGTAGCCCCCATGCTGCCGCCAGTGATATCCCGGCTGCTTAAGAGCTGGGCAGCCCCGGCTTCAATCGTATTACTGGGGCTGGCCCTGCGTCTCTATCGCCTCGACCATCAGAGCGTGTGGTCCGACGAGGTGCTATCCATCACGACGAGCTCGTGGCCCTTGAGCGAGATCACCGCCCGGCTGGTCTCAGCATTTACGCCCTATCCTCCGCTGCACTTCTACCTCCTGCACTCCTGGTTTGCGGTCTTCGGCTATGGCGCTTTAGAGGCCCGGATGCTTTCGACCGTGTTCGGCAGCTTGTCTGTTTTCATGACCTTTCTGCTGGCCAGGTACTTGTTCGGCCGGCAAACCGGGCTTCTCGCAGCGCTGTTACTGGCTGTGTCGCAGCTCGGCATCATATACTCGCAGGAGGCGCGCGCTTACTCCCAGCTTCTGTTCTTTGCCTTGACTTCCACGTACTTTTTCATAGGGGCGCTCCGCGAGAGCAGCGCTTGGCGATGGTGGTGTTTCGTCGCCTCCACGGTGGCCTTGATCTACACCCACTACTACGGCGTGTTCGTGCTTGCCTGTCTGCTTGCGTTTACGCTGGCGTTCAGGAAGCGATACGCGATTCCTCGCGTCTGGTGGGTAGCAGGTTTCCTGGTGCTGCTGGTTTGTTATGCGCCCTGGCTGTTGACTGGAGCGGTCCAAGGGGCGGCCGAGACCCGCTTTGCGTGGCCGGCTGCCCAGAAATCCTCGATGTCAGTGCACTGGTCTTCCTTCTTCAGCGCAGTGAATTGGTTCAACAACGGCAAGTTGTTTGGAGTAAACGAGCCTTCGCCCTGGTGGACTTTTTTGGCGGGCGGGCTGTTGTTCACCTTGCCAGGATTTTTTGCTCTGAAGCCTTTCTTTGGCGACTCGCCAGGCCGCGCCAAAGGTAAGGACCACCTAGAGGCCTTGGTGCTGGTGAATCTCCTGTGGGTTGTGCCGGCGCTTCTTGTGCTGGCGGCGGGCGCGGTCAGAGATGTATACAATGTGCGGTACTTGGCACATTGCTGTGCTCCGTACTATATGATGGTGGCGTGCGGGATTGCCAGCATTAGCTCACCGATGCTTCGCCGGTCCGTGGTGGTCTTCGTGTTGATTTACAGTATGGTTTCATTGCGGGCCGTCTACTTTATCCCTTACAAGGAGAATAACCGGGACGCGCTGGCGTACTTGGTGGCGAACTACAGGGACGGGGATTGCTGCATTTTCCAGCCTGAATCGCCCTCGCTGTACTGGCATGTCTATCATCGGGACCACCCGGGTGTGAAGGTCGTGGACTTCGATACTCCTTTATCCGGGGAGACGGGATGTGAGAGGGTATGGCTGGTCTGGGATGGCACCTGGTGGAAGAATGTGGGATCTTCTCCACGGTCCGGCGGCGGGCGTCAGGCGCAGGGTACGAGGAGCGTCACAGAGGCGAAGCGGCTGTTGGAAGAGAGCTATTCCCGGATTGACCAGCAGCAGTACTATCGGGCGGAAGTGACCCTCTATGAGCGCTGCCTTCAGCCTTCGCGTGTGACCTCGAAGCCCATTAGGCGGCCCATCTGCTCGATGGGCTGGAGGTACTCGCCGTAGACCACCACGCGGTGCAGGGCGCCGGTGAAGCCCTCCAGTATTTTGCGCGCGTTGGCGACGCGGGTGCGGAACTTGGTACGGCAGCCGCGGTCGATGTCCACGTTGCCGATGACCTCGCCGGTGGAGATGGCGAATTTCTTGGGGTTAAGAAACTTGCCCACGGTGACCGTGTCACCGAGCGGCACCAGGACCTGGAGCGAGACGCCCTTGTTGTCCTCCATGTGGGAGCGGATGATGTAGGGCGAGCCGGGGCCACCGATGCCCTGCAGCGCGGTCGCCGACACGCAGTGCGCGTGGATGATTTCGTTGCGGCTGGTGTCGAAGACCGGGTCGGAGACGAAGCCGGGCTTGCCGGTGTAGGCGGTCATCAGGATCTGCGTGATGGTGGAGGCCAGATCGCCCTCGCAAACGCCATAGAAGCCCTGGTCGTTCAGCTTGGACCAGGCCACGCAGGGGTAGGCGGGCAGATCGCCGCGGCGGAATCCGCCCAGGCAGTCGATGGTGATGGCGTTGGCCTTTTCCTGCTTGAGCAGGTTGACCATGGCGAGATAGAAGCGCAGCGCATCGGTGATATCACGGGGCGAAGGCTCGATCACGCGGAGGGCGCCGCGCGTGAACTCCTGGGCGGCTTTCTGCGCCTGGGCGGCGTCCACGGCGTTGTAAGCCGCTTTCACCGTCTCATAACTGGGGAAGGCGATGGCGGTACCGAACTGCGTGGTGAAAGCCGCCGCGAGCTGGCTACGGTCGGCGCCGGGCGCCACCACCAGCACCTTGCTGGCGCGCAGATGGTGGATGGCGCGGAAGATGCGCATGTAGGGATCGAGATCGCCGTAGTTGCTGCTGACGATGAGATCGGCCTTCTTGCCGCTCTGCGCCCAGCCAGCCACGTCCACGTAGGACCAGCCGGAGTAAGGGCGCGAGAACAGCAGCGTGGGCGCCTGGATCTCGCGCAGCGCGCGCAGCATGCCGCTGGTGCCTGAGGTCAAGTCGATGATGAGCACCGCATCGACGTCGGGGAGGCTTTTCACGCAAGCCTGGGCGTCCTCGACCGTGCGCAGCAGCTCGCCTCCCACGAAGCGGACTGCGCCGGGGTGCTTGCGCTCCAGCTCGGCGATGTTGGATTCGACCTCGGCCATCTCCGCTTTGACGTCCAGGGTGGGTTTGGGCCAGGTGGGCTGCGGAACCCCCAGATAGACTTTCTTGACGATGGCTGGGCCGGACCAGGGCGCCGGCCCCGTCTCTTGCGCGGCTGAAAGCGTGGCCGGCAGGCTACTGAGCGACAGGCCGAATTCACGGCGGGTTACGGAGAACGGATTATTGGACATGACTCCGAAATTATACGTGATATTCTTGCCTCATGAAATGGACACGGAGAGACCTGCTCAAAGCGGCGCTGGCGCTGCCCGCCGGTTCCTGGCTGGCCCGCTATGAGGCTCTGGCGGCGCCGCTCAAAAACGAAGTCAAGATCACCGACATCAAGGCCATGCAGTTGCGCCACAATGGCGGCGACTGCCTGATCAAGATCGAGACCGATGCGGGGCTGGTGGGCTACGGCGAGGCCGGCTGCACCGGCCCGATGGCCCGGGCGCGGATCCAGACGATGCGGCGGTTGCTGATCGGTCAGGACCCGCTGGAGATCGAGCGGCACTTCCACAACATGACCAGCCTGACCCACACCTACATCGCGCACATCCCGACCATCAGCGGCATCGATATCGCGTTGTGGGACCTGGCGGAGAAGATCATCGGCCTGCCGATCTCGAAGCTGATGGGCGGGCCGTTCCGGGACAAGGTGCGCCTGTACACGGATGACCAGCCGAAGGACTTTCTGGACAAGGCCGTGGTCCGGGACTTCGCGCAGAAGAACAAGGCGCACCCCTACGGCTGGAAGATCGTCAAAGTGATGTTCCATCATGCCCTGATCGATGCGGAGCGGCGGCGGCCGCAGGGCGGGCGGACGCTGAACACCTTGCGGCACTCGATGCTGACCAGCGCGGAAATCAGGCGGATCGGGCAGGGCTTTGCCAACCTGCGCGAGGCCTTCGGAGAGGAAATGGATATCGTGGTGCACTGCCTGAACGAGTACGACCTGCCCAGCGCAGTGGGCATCGCGCAGGCCACGGCGCCGATGCGGCCGCTGTGGTTCGAAGATCCGCTGCCGGCGCCTTACTCCGAGAGTTGGCTGGCCCTGAAGCGGCAATCGCCGGTGAAGATTCTGACCGGCGAGAAGCTGGAGATGCCCAAGCAGTTCCTGCCCTTCCTGCAAAACGAGGCGCTGGACATCATCCAGCCGGACCTGGCTTATGCGGGCGGGATCACGGGGTGCAGGAAGATCGCCGATCTGGCCGCGCTCTACCAGGTGCCCATGAACCTGCACAACTACGGGACGCTGGTGCTGGCGATGGCCTCGGTGCATTTCGCGGCGTCGGTGTTCGATTTCTTCGCGCTGGAGTGCTTCTTCGGGAAGCCCAAGATGGAAGACCAGATGGTGGAGCCAATGGCAGCCTCCAAGTTGCCGGCCATTGCGGATAGCCACGTCGAGGTTCCCAAGACCCCGGGGCTGAGCTTCGAGCTCGACGAGGACGCGCTGCGCGGCGATCTGGCGCCGGGCGAGACCTGGTGGGGGTGAGTCTCGCTAGCTGTCGGCTTATCGGCGCTAGGCGAAGGCGCCAGCGAGCAGCCCCGCGGCGGCCGAGCCGGCGATGATCCAGAGAATGTCCACGCGGGAGGCGACCAGCAGCAGGAAACTGGCTAGCGCGATGGCGACAGCCAGCAAGCCCGTGAGGGCGTCACGAGCCAGGGGGACCGTGGAGGCGGCGATCAGGCCGGCGGCGGCGAGCGTGACGGCTTGGATGGAACTACGCACGGCGGGCCGCTCGACGCGTGAGCCGAGATAGCGCAGCATAGGGATAATCAGGAAGGCGGGAGTGACCATGGCCAGCCAGCCCGCCACCGCGCCGGGGACGCCGGCCACGAAATAGCCCACGCAGACCAGATACAGACCGTAGGGGCCAGGACCGGTGCGTGCGGCCACCAGCGCGGCATTCAGTTCCCGGTCTGTGAGCACCTTGTGCCGCACCACCAGGTCAGTCCGGACCATGGGCAACGAGGTCAGGCCGCTGAAAGAGGTCAGCGTGGCTTTGAGCAGCAACAGGTAAAGGAGCAGCACGTTCATATCAGTCCGTGGCAGGCTGGGTGGGGCCGCGCCAGAAGAAACCGAGCAGGGCCGCCAGCGCCAGCACCTGGATAGGAGGGACCGAGAAGACCAGGGAAAGAAGCGCAGAGCCGGCGAATAACACCAGGGTGCGCAGGATCTGTCTGCCGCTCACATGCAGCCGGACTAAATCCCAAGCGGTAGCGGACATCATGCCGACGGCCGCGGCCAGCATTCCCGAGATGGTCCCGCGGGCCAGTGGGTTGTCCTTGAGAATCTGGTAGGCGTAGGTGAGCCAGACCGCCAAGATAGAGGAGGGGACGGTGACGGCCAGCACGGCCGCCACCGCCGCGCGCCATCCGCGCAGGTACCAGGCCACGGCCGCGCAGAAGGCCAGCACATTGGTGCCCGGGGTGAGGCGGGCCAGAGCGTAGGAGAGGCCGTATTTCTCGGGCGCCAGCCAGCCTCGGCGGCCCACCAGCTCGCGTTCCAGGGCCGCCATGGTAGGGTCGCCGCCGCCCAGGGTCAGGTTGCCGATGCGCAGGAAAATCAGCGCCAGCCGCGCTAACGAAAAAGAATTGAGCGATTGAATCATTGAAGAATTGAGTCCTTGCCTGGGCTGGATCGGCGACCGTTCAGTGATTCAATCGTCAATGATTCAATCGTCAATGAATCAATTCTGCAATGATTCAATCATCCAATGTATCATCGGGTTAATGCGCGGGAAATGGCTGCTGATCTCCGGGATCCTCATTCTGCTGGCGGTGGCAGCCGGGGCGCTGTCGTGGCTTTGGCGCAGCAGGAGCTCGCCGGCGGTGGTCGCTCCGGCCCCGCCGCCACGGCCGGCCGTGTTCGTGGCTCAGAAGTGAGTCTGCTGGGGAAGATCCGGGCTCAGCACATTGTTCCGGTTGCGGTTCCGGTGGAAGGGACGATCGAATACGTGAGCGTCGAGGTGGGGCAGGATGTTTACGAAGGGGAGGTGCTGGCGCGGATCAGGAACACCGGTTTGGAGACCGCGCACCAGGTGGCGGCGGCGGAAGCGGAGCGGGCGCAGTCGCGGCTGAACTCGCTGGAGTCAACCTACATTGCGGCCCGGCTGGAGGCATCCCGGGCGCATGCCGAGGCCAGCCGCTCGCAGAGCGACTTCGCCCGCGCCGAGAAAGCCTACCTGCGACAGCAGATGTGGTATCGAGAGGGCGCCACGCCAAGATTGGTCTTCGAGAAGACGCAGAAGGAGTTCGAAGCGGCGCAGACGCAGTATCGCACGCTGGAGGAGCTGGCCCGCCAGACTGCCGAGCGGGAGGAGTCCCTGCATAAGGAAATGGACCATGCGCGGCGGGTACTGGAGGAGAAAAACCAGCAGCTCGAGGAGGCGAAATCGAACCTGGCCGGGGTCGAGATCCGTTCGCCGGCCGACGGCATCCTGGTGGGCCGGACCAAGCAGCCGGGCGAGGAAGTCACGCCGGAAGTGAAGGACCTGTTCCAGATTGCCGTGGATCTGTCGGCGCTGGAAGCGGTCCTCGAGCCGGAGCCTCCGGCGCTGGAGCGGATTCGCATCGGGCAGGAGGCGATCCTGCAAGTGGCCGAAATTCCCGGCGAGGGCCTGCCGGGAAAGGTGAAAGAGATCAAGGGCAGCGACGTGACTGTCGAATTCGTCAATCCCAGTCCGGCGATCCGGCCGGGGCTCACCGCCCAGGTGCGGATCAAGCTAAGATAGCTGGTGGCTTGTGATCTGCAAACCACAGGCTACAGGCTCTTCAGGAGGACCGCATGCAATTTCTTACCAGCAGCTTGCTGGAGCTGATCACGCAGACTTCTACCAATCTTCCGCCGGATGTGCGGGCCGCCATGGCGAAAGCCGTACCGATGGAGACGCCCGGCACCCAGGCCGGGCAGGCTTTGGAGATCATCGCCGGCAACGTGGACACGGCCTACGAGGAGAGGCCGCCATCTGCCAGGACACGGGGATGCCGACGTTTTACGTTCACACGCCCCCGGGGGTGAGTCAACTGGCCATCCGGAAAGCCGCCTGCGAAGCGGTAGCCGAGGCGACCCGGCGGGGCAAGTTGCGCCCCAATTCGGTGGACTCGCTGACGGGCAAGAACAGCGGCAACAACCTGGGCGAGGAGACGCCCATCTTCCACTTCGAGCAGTGGGAAGAGAATGAAATCGAGGTCAAGCTGATTCTGAAAGGCGGGGGCTGCGAGAACACCAACGCCCAGTATTCGGTGCCCTGCGAGCTGCGGTCGCTGGGGCGCGCCGACCGCAACCTGGAAGGGGTGCGCAAGTGCATTCTGCACGCGGTCTGGCAGGCCCAGGGACAGGGCTGTGCGCCGGGCGCGCTCGGGGTGTGCATCGGAAGTGATCGCGCGCACGGTTACGCGCTGGCGAAGACGCAACTGCTCCGCACCCTGGATGACGTGAACCCGAACCCGGAGCTGGCCAAGCTGGAAGCGCGCATCATGGAGGAGGCCAACCGCATCGGGGTGGGGCCGATGGGCTTTGGCGGCAGAGTGTCGCTGATCGGCTGCAAGATCGCCGCCGCAAACCGCCTGCCGGCCAGCTTCTTCGTCTCGGTGGCTTACGATTGCTGGGCCTTCCGGCGGCTGGGGGTGCGGCTGGATCCAGCCAGCGGCGCCATCACGCGGCTGGCTGTATCGCGATCCGGACCGGCCGGTCGAGAAGCTGGCCACCGCGCGAGGGGTTCCCGCTGACCGGCCGCGAGATCGTGCTGACTACGCCGCTTACCGAAGAGGCCGTGCGGGCCTTGAAGGTGGGCGACGTGGTGCTGATCAACGGCGAGATGTACACCGGCCGGGACTCCGTGCACACCTACCTGATGAAGAACCCGCCGCCGGTGGACCTGCACGGCGCGGTCATCTACCACTGCGGCCCGGTCATGCTGAAGGAAGGCGAGCAGTGGTTCACCAAGGCCGCCGGTCCCGACCACCAGCATCCGCGAGGAGCCCTACCAGGCCGAGGTGATCCGCCAGCTACGGCGTGCGCGGCGGTGATCGGCAAGGGCGGCATGGGCGCCAAGACCCTGGCGGCGATGAAGGAGGCCGGCGCGGTGTACCTGCACGCCATCGGCGGCGCGGCGCAGTTCTACGCGCAAGCGGTCGAAAAGGTGCTGGGCGTGCACCTGCTCGAGTTCGGCGTCCCGGAGGCCATGTGGCACCTCCAGGTGAAGAACTTTCTGACCATCGTCACCATGGACGCCCACGGCAACAGCCTGCACGCGGAGGTGGAGAAAGCCACCGCAGAGGCGCTGGCGCAATTGTAGGCGGTGTCATCCTGGCGCGCGGTCTGGTAAAATAGATTAGCCGGGCCAGGTAGCTCAGTTGGTAGAGCGCAGCCCTGAAAAGGCTGGCGTCGGCGGTTCGATTCCGTCCCTGGCCACCATTTTCAAGAACTTACAGCCCGCCATTTTCCCCGTTGGTTGCATTTGGTTGCACTTACGCCACACTTGGCCTATCTGTGCCTCTCGCAAACCCCGTATGCGGCAGAATCTGCGCCGGCGGAAACTGATCGCGGCTCGAAGGCACGCGGCAAGTCGGCTGTGAGACTGCGGCGGCCTGGTTTTGCTACGCCTCTTGCACCCCGGATCTGCCGCTGGTCAGCGCACGGCAGCTCGATCCTCAAACAGGCGCAAGTCGAGACGCACTTGTCCCCGCCAGGGGCCGGGATGGAGCCTTACGAAATTCAGGCTGCGCGCCGCTCGTAGCGGTGGTGAAGAGCGCCAACTTGCGGAATGGCAATGATGCGCCCGATCTCCGGCGGATGCACGGGCCGCGGTTCCGGGGCGTCCTTGCTCAGCGACCGATGCGTTCTGGACGTCGTGGTAGTAGCCGAGGTAGACGGCAAGAGTTCGGCGCAGTGAGGTCTCATTGAAGACGATCACGTGGTCCAGGCACTCGCGGCGAATTGTGCCGATCACGCGTTCCACGTAAGCCCGCTGCCAGGGTGACCGAGCGGAGTTGCTGTGCCGTCCACTCCGCAGTCGGGTGGGCGGTCACGTTGAAATGGAGGATTCGACGCCGGTCGTGGGCCAGTACCAGGAATACGTACAGGATCTGGAAACGGATCGTCGGCACAGTGAAGAAATCGACGGACACCATGGTCTTGACGTGATTCTCGAGGAAGGTTCGCCAGGTTTGCGAGGGCGGTCTCCGGTGCCGCACCATGTAGTTGCTCACGCTGGTGTCCCCGAGGTCGATACCGAGCTTGAGCAGTTCGCCGTGGATAGGCGGCGCACCCCACCGCGGGTTTTCCCGACTCATGCGTCGGATCAGTTGGCGGGTTTCCTTAACAGTCCGAATCCTTTGCGCTGCCAGGCAATCACGGTTTCCGGCTCCACGATCACCAACGCGCAGCGCCAGCCGGTCCAAACCCTGCCGAGCCAAGCCCAGAAGAACCGGTCCACAGCGGTCAACTTCGGCCGCCTCTTCGCCGAGCGCTGGAGCACGCCGATCTGGTGGGGAAGGGCCAGGTTTTCCAGTTGCAGTGCGATTCGGGAATTGAGGAGTGACGAAAGAGCGGCAGCCAACACCGGCAGCACTCTGAACATCGAACGAAGGAATTGGCGAAGGATGCGCAACCCCCATATTCTCAGACAGTTCGGGGTTTACGAGAGGCACACTATAATCCCACTGCAGCCAGGAGTCAAAAACGGAAATCCTGGCTAAGGAGTACCCCTCCCAGTGGTCGGAAGCAGCGCAGAAGACTGAGACGAAACCGGGCGAGCGCTAATACAAAGGTTCAGGAGCGCACAGCACAACATCCTGAAGAATTAACCAGGTACTGGTCGCACGGAATATCTGCGGACCACAGCAGCGAGCTCGCAGGTATGCGCGAGAACCTGCACAATTACGCGGAGTTTCTGCGCCATGATCATCAGTTTCATTTGTGTCTCGTCAGGGCCGCAGAACAGGAGACCCTCGTGCTAAACTTAGGAGGAGAACGCTGAGTCGTGTCAAGAGAATATGTTGGACATCTTCCCGCTCACGATCCGCTCCACAACTACCTATCGCATGATATTTTGCCGCTGCTCGGGGTAGTCAGGCCATCGGTTGATTTCCGCGTCTTCAGTATGAAGGGCGCCAGGGTCTACCTGTATGAGGAGAAGTACAGCCAGGCACTGGTTGTCGGCAAGTTCTTCGCCGCCAACGAAGGGCACAATGGTGCCAAGGCGAACCAGCACATGCGGCAAGAATTCGACAACTTGCAGCTCCTGCGTGGTCACGGGCTGGCTGGCTACCCGCACCATGTGGTGCGCCCCCTGGGCGCCAATGTCCGGCTCGATAGCGTCTTGGTCGAAGAATACTGCAGCGGCGTGCCCCTGAGCGCCGTCATTAATGCCGCGATTCATCAAGAGCGCAGCCAGCAACTCTTCGATAAACTAACAGCTCTCGCCTACTTCCTAGCCACACTTCACAATCGTACTGCCAATAATTACGGGGTGAATTTTGCGGAAGACTGCGCCTACATGGACCGGCTGGTGGAGAAACTGCGAAACAAACAGATCATCGGGACCTGGGATGCCGACGAGCTGTATTGGTTACGGGACCGCTGGCGGGAACGGCCGCGCATGTGGGAGGATCAGCAGGTACTGGTGCATGGCGATGCCACTCCAAGTAATTTTCTCTTCGGTGATGACCTGAATGTCATCGCGATCGACCTTGAACGGATGAGACGCGCAGACCGCGTCTTTGACCTCGGCCGGATCGCTGGAGAGCTACAGCACTTCTATCTGCAGGCAACCGGGAATAAATACGCAGCCGAGCCCTTTATCGGTCACTTCCTCTGGGAGTATGCCTGCCACTTCCCTGACCGCCAGCGAGCGTTTCGCTCCATCACTGGAAGAGTACCCTTCCAGATGGGCCTTACGCTACTGCGTATTGCCCGCAACTCCTGGGTCAACGCGGCGTATCGACAGCGACTGGTAGAGGAAGCGAAGATTATTCTGCGGACATTTTGATGGACATTCGGGCACTGGTGTTTGATGTCAACGGCACGCTGATCGACATTGAGACGGATGAGCGGATGGAAGAGGTCTATCGCGCCATCGGGCACTTCCTCACCTACCAAGGGATAGCGCTGCACCGCTGGGAGGTGCGCGACCTGTACTTCCAGATAATGAAGGAACAGTTCGAGACCAGCCGAGAGACCTTTCCGGAGTTCGACGTGGTGGCGGTCTGGCGAGAGGTACTGCAGCGCAACGCCAGCGACTACACTCGCTCCTTGCCGCCTGGAAAGCTTCAGCAGCTTCCGTTGTTCTTAGCCGAACTGCACCGGGGGATCTCCCGCAAACGGCTCAGCCTTTTCCCTGAGGAACAGAAAGTGCTGGCTCAGTTGAAGCAACGCTATTCGCTGGCGGTGGTTTCTGACGCCCAAAGCGCCTACGCGATCCCGGAGCTCAGAGCAGTCGGCCTTCACGAGTACTTCGACCCCATCATCATTTCCGGTGAGCACGGCTTTCGCAAGCCGGATGCCCGGCTGTTCCAGGAAGCCCTGGACCGGTCGCAGGTCCGCTCCGACCAAGCGATTTTCATCGGAAACGACCGCTACCGCGATGTCTTTGGAGCTCGGCAAGTGGGGATGAAGACGATCTTGTTCAGTCCCAACCAAGGCGGGGGTCCGTCCGCTGAGACCGAGCCGGACTACTTCATCTCGCAATTTGCCGAGCTGCCGCAGGCTCTCGACTTCTTTGCAGCGCTGTAGCTGCTGACATCGAAATAGGATGAAACTGAGCCCTCTCGCGGGAAAGCCGGCCGAAGCATCGATGCTGGTGAACGTACCCAGACTCGTCACGGCCTACTATACGGAGGCGCCTGACCCTTCAGTGCCGGAACAACGGGTTGCCTTCGGCACCTCAGGACATCGTGGTTCCGCATTCGAAAAGGCTTTCAACGAATGGCATATCCTCGCCATCAGTCAGGCCATTTGCCTGTACCGGGAGCAGAAGAAGATCGATGGCCCGCTGTTTCTCGGCATGGACACGCATGCCCTTTCCGTGCCGGCTCTTGCCAGCGCGCTTGAGGTGCTGGCGGCAAACGGGGTGGAAGTCATGATCGCGCAGGGGGATGAATATACCCCAACCCCTGCCGTTTCCCACGCGATTCTCACGTACAACCGCGGGCGCAAGACAGGACTCGCCGACGGCATCGTCATCACGCCGTCGCACAATCCGCCCCATGACGGCGGCTTCAAATACAATCCCCCAAACGGCGGGCCGGCGGAATCCGCCGTCACCGGCTGGATCGAGGCGAAGGCAAACGAGTTTCTCGAGAATGGCCTTCGGGGTTTGAAAAGGATTCCTTTCGAGAAAGCTCTTCGCGCCCCCACGACGCACCGGCACGACTATCTCAATGCTTACATTAGCTGATCTCGGCAATGTGATCGACATGGACGCCATTCGCGGCGCGAAGATCAGCCTGGGAGTCGATCCGCTCGGCGGCGCCGGGGTCCACTACTGGGGGCCGATTGCCGAGCGCTACGGGTTGAACCTCACGGTCGTGAACGAGGCCGTCGACCCGACCTTCCGTTTCATGACGGTGGATTGGGACGGCCAGATCCGCATGGACCCATCCTCACCCTATGCGATGCAGAGGTTGATCGGCCTGAAGGATCGCTTCGAGATCGCCTTCGCCTGCGACACCGACCATGACCGGCACGGGATTGTCACCCGGAGCGCGGGATTGCTTCCGCCCAATCACTACCTTTCGGTCGCCATCTTCTACCTCTTCCAACACCGGCCGAAGTGGCGCAAGGAAGCGGCGGTCGGCAAGACGGTGGTGAGCAGCCAGATGATCGATCGCGTCACCGCGAAGCTTGGCCGGAAGCTCTACGAGGTGCCGGTCGGCTTCAAGTGGTTCGTGGATGGCCTGCTCGACGGCTCGCTTGGCTTCGGCGGCGAAGAGAGCGCGGGCGCGTCTTTCGTCCGTCTGGATGGCAGCGTCTGGACGACGGACAAAGACGGAATCGTCCCGGCTTTGCTCGCGGCGGAGATCACGGCGCGGATGGGCCGCGATCCCGGCGAGATCTACCGCGAACTCACGCGCGAGTTCGGTGAGCCTGTTTACGACCGCGTTGAGGCGCCGGCCACCCCGGAGCAAAAGGAAATGCTGGAGAGACTCTCGCCGCAGCAGGTCCGGCTCACAGACCTGGCCGGCGA
Source organism: uncultured Acidobacteriota bacterium (assembly GCA_963725415.1). Lineage (GTDB taxonomy): Bacteria > Acidobacteriota > Terriglobia > Bryobacterales > Bryobacteraceae > CAVRZY01. Next base: position 51,749 of record CAVRZY010000298.1, read on the forward strand.
AAAAATCCAGACCATCCTCACCCGCGCGCCGGGCAACGGCGCTCCCATCGGCGGGTTGAAGGTGGTGGCGGAGAGCGGATGGTTCGCGGCGCGTCCGTCAGGAACTGAGGATATCTACAAGATCTATGCGGAGAGCTTCCGGGGAGCGGATCATCTGCGCCGCATCCTGGAGGAAGCACAGGCGATCGTCAGCGATACTCTGGCGGCGCCGTCTGAGAATCGGACAGGGACGTCAAATCATGAGCAAACAAACACGTGTCAGCCACCCGATCTACAGCCTTCTACCCACGGAAATCGAGGGGTTCGATTCCCTGGCGGAGCTGGCCCTGGATATGCGCTGGTCGTGGAATCATGCTACCGACGAAGTGTGGCGGCAGCTTGATCCCGAACTGTGGGAGATCACGCATAACCCCTGGGTCGTCCTGCAGACGGTCTCGCGCGACCAGATCGAGCGCGTGTTGGCCGATCCCGTTTTCCGCAAAAACGTCGATGGCCTGGTCGAAGCCAGGCGGCAAGCGGCGGAGGCGCCCGCGTGGTTTCAGCAGAATCATCCGCAGGCTCCCCTGACCTGCGCCGCGTATTTCAGCATGGAATTTATGTTGAGCGAAGCTCTGCCCATCTACTCGGGCGGGCTTGGCAATGTGGCCGGCGATCAGCTCAAAGCCGCCAGCGATCTGGGCGTGCCGGTGGTCGGCGTGGGACTGCTCTACCAGCAAGGCTATTTTCGCCAGGTGATCGACAAGGACGGAGCGCAACAGGCCCTCTTCCCGTATAACGATCCCGGACAGTTGCCGATCACGCCGTTGCGCCAACCGAACGGGGAGTGGTTGCGGTTGGAGATCGCGTTACCCGGTTACTCGGTCTGGCTGCGCGCCTGGCAGGTCCAGGTCGGCAGGGTGAAGCTTTACCTGCTGGACAGCAATGACGCGGCGAACTTCCCCGCTCATCGAGGGATTACCAGCGAGCTCTATGGGGGCGGGCCGGAGTTGCGCCTCAAGCAGGAACTGCTCCTCGGGATCGGCGGATGGCGGCTGCTCCGCGCGCTCGGCATCCAGCCGGAAGTCTGTCACCTGAATGAAGGGCATGCGGCCTTCGCCGTGTTGGAACGCGCCCGGAGCTTCATGGAAGAGACAGGGCAGCCCTTCGAAGTCGCACTGGCGGTCACACGAGCGGGTAATCTCTTCACCACCCACACGGCGGTGGCCGCCGGCTTTGACCGTTTTGCTCCGGCCCTCATCGAGCAATACCTCGGTGGATATGCCGAGCAGAAGCTCGGCATTACGCTCCGCGATCTGCTGGCCCTTGGCCGCCAGAACCCGAACGACTCGTCGGAGAAGTTTCAACATGGCGTATCTGGCAATCCGCGGGAGCGGGGCGGTCAATGGCGTGAGCCGCTTGCACGGGAAGGTGAGCCGGCGCCTCTTTCTGCCTCTGTTTCCGCGCTGGCCGGAGGACGAAATCCCGGTCGGACACGTGACCAACGGAGTCCACATGCCGACCTGGGACTCGGCCCCTGCCGACGATCTGTGGACGGAAGCCTGTGGAAAGGACCGCTGGCTGGGGACGACGGAAACCCTGGAGCAGGACATTCGCCGGGTCTCCGACGCCAGGCTCTGGCAATTTCGCACCGCCGCCAGCAAGTCTCTTGTTGAATACGCCCGCGAACGATTGTCCCGGCAACTGGCCGCCTCCGGCGCGTCGCCCGAGGCGGTTGACGGGGCGAAACATCTATTTGATCCCAACGCTCTGACGCTGGGCTTTGCCCGCCGCTTCGCGACCTACAAGAGACCGAACCTGCTGCTGCACGACCCAGAGCGACTGCTTCGTCTGTTGACCAATCCGCAGCGCCCGGTGCAACTCATCATTGCCGGCAAGGCCCATCCGGCAGACCAGGCGGGGCAGGCCCTGATTCGGAATGGACGAATTTCATCCGGCGGCCCGAGACGCGCCCCCATGCGATCTTCCTGAGTGACTACGACATGCTCTTGACCGAGCACCTGGTGCAAGGAGTGGATGTCTGGATCAACACGCCACGGCGGCCCTGGGAGGCCAGCGGAACGAGCGGCATGAAGGTGCTCGTCAATGGAGGCATCAATCTGTCGGAGTTGGATGGCTGGTGGGCGGAAGCCTACACGCCCGAAGTGGGGTGGGCGTTGGGGGACGGCCAGGAACATGGCGACGATCCGGCTTGGGACGCTGCCGAAGCCGAAGCGCTCTACGACCTGCTCGAACGGGAGGTGATCCCCGAGTTTTATACCCGCGACGGGCAGCGGCATTCCCACGGCCTGGGTCGCGCGGATGCGGGAAAGCATGGCGCGGTTGACACCGCGCTTTTCCGCCAACCGCACGGTGCGCGAATACACCGAGCAACACTACCTCCCGGCTGCGGCAGCCTACCGTGAGCGCGCCGCCGATAAGGGCGCAGTAGGCAGGCAAATGGTCGATTGGCAGCACGCCATGGAAGAGGAGTGGCCCGCGCTGCGCTTCGGTGAAATGGAGGTCGAGACCAACGGGGAGCAGCACGTGTTTGAGGTTCAGGTCTATCTCAATGATCTCGATCCGAATGCGGTGCGAGTAGAGCTTTATGCCGACGGCGTCAACGGCGACGGCCCAGTGCGGCAGGAGATGGAGCGAGTTCGCCAATTGGCAGGCGCCTCCAGAGGCTACGCTTATCGCACACGGGTGCCCGCGACACGCCCGGCGACCGACTATACGGCGCGCGTGATACCGCACTATGCCGGCGTTGCCGTTCCCCTGGAGGCCGCTCGAATCCTGTGGCAGCGTTGATTTAACTTCGAGTGGGGGGACTGGTATGGAGACTCAACGCCATGAAATCGGCATGATCGGCCTGGGCGTGATGGGGCGCAATATGTTACTGAACATGGCTGACCACGGCTTCCCGGTGGCGGGCTATGACAAAGACCCCAGCAAGGTCGAAGCGCTCCAGAAGGAATCAGCGGAAAACGACATACACGGCGTGGCCAACATCAAGGATTTCATCGGACTGCTCCGTTGGCCGCGCGCGGTCATGATGCTGGTGCCCGCCGGCCCGCCCGTGGATTCTGTGATCGGCGATCTGTTACCGCACCTCCAAAAGGGCGATCTCATCATCGACGCCGGCAACTCCTACTTCAAAGATACAAACCTGCGTGCCCGTAACCTGACCGAGAATGGCATTCAATTGCTCGGC
>CAVRZY010000299.1:0-34363 GCA_963725415.1 uncultured Acidobacteriota bacterium
GGACACGGTGCTGTTCCCCTCCCTGGCGGAAAGTCCAGTGCCGCTGACCAATTCGCGGGGGATCTTCAGCGCTTCGCTGGGCGAGTTTGCCGTGGCCTCGATTCTGTTCTTCGCCAAGGACCTTCGCCGGAGGGTTTTGAGCCAGGTAGCGGGGGTGTGGGATCCGGCGGATGTCGAGGACGTGGCGGGAAAAACCCTCGGCATCGTAGGTTACGGCGACATAGGCCATGCCGTGGCGCGGCGCGCCCAGGCGCTGGGGATGAAGGTTCTCGGGGTGCGGCGCAGGCCCGAGCGGTGCGGCGCCGAGGAGTGCGTAGGAGCGGTGTTTCCGCCCGAAGCTCGGCGAGAGGTGATGGCGGCGTCAGATTACGTGGTAGCGGCCCTGCCGTTGACCCTGGAGACCCGGGGGCTAATCGGTGAGGCGGAGTTGCGCGCCATGAAAAAGAGCGGCGTGCTCATCAATATCGGGCGCGGCCCGGCCATCGATGAGGCGGCGCTGGTGCGGGCACTCCAGCAGGGCTGGATCCGCGGCGCTGCCCTGGACGTGTTCGAGCAGGAGCCGCTGCCGGCCGGACACCCCTTCTACCGCCTGGAAAACGTGCTGCTCTCCCCCCACTGCGCGGACCACACGCCGGGCTGGAGGGAGCGGGCCATGGAGGTTTTTCTGGACAACTTCGAGCGGTTCCGTAAAGGGGAGCCGCTGCGGAATGTGGTGGACAAAAGATTAGGGTATTGAGGAATCTATGAGAGTGCGAAGGCTGTTGCTGATTTGCGCGTTTGCTTTGGCCGCCTCGGCCCAGACCTACAAACCGTCGCCGGAGAATCTGAAAGCGCGGCAATGGTTTCAGGATGCCAAGTTCGGCCTGTTCGTACACTGGGGCGTCTACAGCGTGCTGGGGGACGGCGAGTGGGTGATGAACAACCGGAAGATTCCCATTTCGGAATACGAGAAGCTCGCGCCGCGGTTCAACCCCACCGAATTCGACCCGGCCGAGTGGGTGTCGCTGGTGAAGGAAGCGGGGATGAAATACATCACCATCACCAGCAAGCACCACGACGGTTTTGCGATGTGGGGCACCAAGCAGGGCCCCTGGAACATCGTGGACGCGACCCCGTACAAGAAGGATGTCATCAAGATGCTGGCCGAAGAGTGCCGCAAGCAAGGCATCAAACTGTTCCTGTACCATTCGCAGCTCGACTGGCATCACCCCGATTACTACCCGCGCGGGCGGACGGGGCTCACCGCCGGGCGGCTGGAGAGGGGCGACTTTAACCGCTACCTCGATTACATGGACAGCCAGCTTCGGGAACTGCTGACCAACTACGGGGAGCTCGGCGGGATCTGGTTCGACGGCTGGTGGGACAAGCCCAATGCGGAGTGGCGGCTCCAGAAAACCTATTCGCTGATTCACAGCCTCCAGCCGGCGGCCCTGATCGGGAGCAACCATCACCGCAAGCCGTTCGACGGGGAAGATTTCCAGATGTTCGAGAAGGACCTGCCCGGGCAGAACACGGCGGGGTTCAATGCCGAGTCCGAGATCGGGCGACTGCCGCTGGAGACCTGCGATACGATCAACCGGGCGTGGGGTTACAACAGCAGCGACACCCGCTACAAGAGCGTGCCAGAGCTGATCCGGTACCTGGTGCGGGCGGCAGGCCACAACGCGAATTTTCTGCTGAACGTCGGGCCGATGCCGAATGGGAAGATCCAGCCGGAATTTGTCGAGCGGCTGCGCGGGATCGGGCAGTGGATGGCGAAGAACGGGGAATCGGTCTACGGGACGCGCGGCGGGCCCATCCCGCCCAGGCCCTGGGGCGCGATGACGCAGAAGGGCGGCAAGATCTACGTGCACGTCCTGGATTGGCCCGACGAGCTGCTGGCGCTGCCGCAGCTTCCGGCCATCAAGAGCGCCAAGCTGTTGTCCAGCGGCGCTAGCGTCGAGGCGATCAAAGTGAAGGGCGGCCTGGTGCTGCGCCTGCCGCAGGCGGGTCGCGATCCGGTGGATACGATCGTGGTTTTGGAGTAGGAACAGGCCTCCGGCCGGTTCTGCCGCCCGTAGGGCGGCCTTCTCAATGTCCGCGTACTACGAACGACGTCTGCCTCATTGGCAACCGGAGGGAGCGGCGTTATTCGTCACCCGGCGCTTGCACGGCTCCCTCCCGACCGGCTGGGTGCCCCCGGCGCCCGAAACAGCGCAAAAGCTCGAGCCTGGAAAGGCATTTGTAGCAGTGGATCGTTGCCTGGACAAGGCCACAAGCGGACCGCTGTGGCTGAAAGACCCACGCATCGCTCGACTCGTGGTTGACTCGCTGCACTATGGAGAAATAGAGCTCAAGCTGTACGATTTGCGGGCCTGGGTGGTGATGGCAAATCACGTCCACGTGCTCTGGCAGCCGCACGGCGAGTTGTACCGGATCACCACAGCCCTGAAGACCTACACCGCCCGAGAGGCCAACTTGATACTGGGGAGAACAGGGAAGCCCTTCTGGCAGGAGGAATCGTACGATCATTGGGTCCGCGACAAGGACGAGGCGGAACGGATCGTGAGGTATATTGAATGGAACCCGGTGAAAGCCGGGCTGGTGGAAAGAGTCGAGGACTGGCCGTGGTCCAGCGCCGGGATTGTCGTTTGAGTCGGCCGCCCTTTCGACGGCACAACCGGCCGGAGGCCTGTTGCTACTGAGGAGTCAGCCGAAAATCATGAAATCAATCGGAACAATTGCGCTGTTGGTGTGTTCGGGGGCGGGCTTCCCCCAGGCGGAGAAGCCGCCGCTGTTGCAGCGTCCGACCTTGAGCCGGACGCAGATTGTGTTCAGTTATGCCGGTGACCTGTGGATTGTGGGCCGGGATGGCGGGGAGGCGCGGCAGTTGACCACGGGGGCGGGGATCGAAACAGACCCGCTGTTTTCGCCCGATGGAACGCTGATCGCCTTCACGGGGGAGTATGAGGGCAACCAGGATGTTTACGTCGTTCCCGCAGCGGGCGGCGTGCCGCGCCGGCTGACGTACCATCCTGGGCCGGACGTGGTGGTGGGCTGGACGCGGGACGGCAAGCAGGTGCTCTTCCGTTCCTACCGCAACAGCTACTTGCGCTTCGGCCGGCTGTTCACGATGCCGGTCGAGGGGAGTTTCCCGACTGAGGTCCCGTTGCCCATGGCCGAAGAGGCATCCTATTCGCCGGACGGTTCCCGGCTGGCCTACCTGCCGCTAGCGCGCGCTTTCGAAACCTGGAAGCGCTACCGCGGCGGCAGAACCACGGCTATCTGGATTGCCGACCTCTCCGATTCGCGGATCGAGAAGATCCCGCGCGACAACTCGAACGATTTCTGTCCGATGTGGGTGGACAACCAGGTCTATTTCCTCTCGGATCGGAACGGGCCAGTGACGCTGTTCGCTTACGATACCGTCAGCAAGAAAGTGAGGGAACTGATTCGGAACACCGGGCTGGACATCAAGTCAGCCTCGGCCGGGCCAGGAGCGATCGTTTACGAGCAGTTCGGCTCGATCAACCTGTTCGACTTGAAGTCGGGCAAGACGCGGAAGCTGGATATCCAGGTGGCCGCTGACCTGCCGGCGACGCGGCCTACTTTCGAAAGGGCCGCCAATCGCATCAACGCGGCCATGCTGTCGCCGACGGAGCCCGGGCGGTGTTTGGGGCGCGGGGCGAGATCCTAACTGTGCCGGCGGAAAAGGGAGACATACGCAATTTGACGAACACGCCCGGGGTGGCGGAGCGCTATCCGGCCTGGTCGCCGGACGGGAAGCGGATTGCGTATTTCTCGGATGAATCCGGCGAGTACGCTTTGCACCTGTGCGCGCAGAACGGCTTGGGCGAGGTGGAGAAGATCAACCTGGGCAATCCGCCGTCCTTTTATTACCGGCCCATGTGGTCGCCGGACAACAAGAAGATCGCCTACACGGACAAGGGGCTCGGGGTGTGGTACGTGGACCTGGCGAAGAAGACGCCGGTGCGTGTGGACACCGACACCTACGACACCCCGGAGCGGGTGCTCAATCCGGTCTGGTCGCCGGACAGCCGCTGGCTGGCTTACACCAAACAGCTCAAGAACCATATGCGCGCGGTCTTTGTGTACTCGCTGGAAGAGGGCAAGGCTCATCAGCTCACCGACGGCATGAGCGACGCACGGTATGCGGACTTCGACAAGAACGGCGAACGGCTGTATTTCACAGCCAGCACGGATGTCGGTCCGACCACTGGCTGGCTGGATATGTCGAGCATCAATCGGCCGGTGAGCCGCAGCGTTTACGTGATCGTGCTGCGCAAGGACCTGGCCTCGCCGCTGGCCCCGGAGAGCGATGAGGAGAAACCGGAGGAGGCCAAGAAAGCGGAAGAGTCCAAGAAGGGTGCGGAGAAGGCGGGTGAGGCGAAGGCGGCGGAGAAGAAAGAGGCAGTTTCGGTACGAATCGATCTGGAGAACATCAGCCAGCGCATCCTGGCGCTGCCGATTCCGGCGCACAACTACGTCAATCTAGCGGCGGGCAAGACAGGCGTGCTCTTCCTGGCAGAAAGCGATCCGGTAGCAGGCCGCTTCGGTCCTCCCAATCTGACCCTACACAAATTCGACCTCAAGACCCGCAAGACCGAGAAGTACTTGGAGGGGATTAGAGACTTCGACGTTTCTTTCAACGGCGAGAAGCTGCTGTACTGGAAAGGCGAGCAGTGGGCCATCAGCTCGACGGGCCAGCCGCCCAAGCCGGGGGAGGGCGTTCTCAAGCTGGATGCGATGCAGGTCCGGGTGGACCCGCGCGCGGAGTGGAAGCAGATGTACCACGAGGTGTGGCGCATCCAGCGCGACTTCTTCTACGATCCCGGAGCGCACGGATTGGACCTGAAAGCGGCGGAAGCGAAGTACGCGCCGTACCTGGAGCGGCTGGGGAGCCGGGCCGATCTGAACTACCTGTTTGCGGAGATGCTGGGCGAGATGTCGGTGGGTCACATGCGCGCCGGGGGCGGCGCGCTGCCGGAGATCAAGCGGGTGCGGGGCGGGCTGCTGGGCGCCGACTACAGCCTCGAGAACGGACGGCACCGATTCGCGCGGGTGTACAACGGCGAGAACTGGAATCCCGAGCTGCGGGCGCCTCTGACGCAACCGGGCGTCAACGTGGTGGCGGGCGAATACCTGCTGGCGGTGAACGGGCGGGACCTGCGCGCCTCAGACAACATCTACAGCTTTTTCGAGGAGACGGCGGGGAAATCCGTCCTGCTGAAGGTGGGTCCCGACCCCACGGGGACGAACTCGCGCGAGGTCACCGTGGTGCCGCTTGAAAGCGAATCCAACTTGCGCCACCTGGCCTGGATCGAGGACAACCGGCGACAGGTGGACAAGCTAAGCGGGGGTCGGCTGGCCTACGTCTACCTGCCCAACACGTCCACTGCGGGGCTGACCAACTTCAACCGCTACTACTTCGCGCAGGTGGACAAGCAGGGCGCCGTGATCGACGAGCGCTTCAACGGCGGCGGCTCGATTGCCGACTACATCATCGACTACATGCGACGCCCGCTGTGGAATTACTTCAGCACGCGAGACGGCGCGGATTTCACCACGCCGGTGGGATCGATCTTCGGGCCCAAGGCCATGATCATCAACGAGTACGCCGGCAGCGGCGGCGACGCCATGCCCTGGCTGTTCCGCAAGGCCCGCATCGGCCCGCTGGTGGGGAAGCGGACCTGGGGAGGGCTGGTGGGCGTCTTCGGTTTTCCGCAGTTGATCGACGGCGGCTTCGTGACCGCGCCCAACCTGGCCTTCTACAACACGGAAGGGCAATGGGACGTGGAGAACCGCGGGGTGGCGCCGGACGTCGAGGTGGACTTCGACCCGCAGGCCGTGCGCGCGGGCCACGACCCCCAACTGGAGAGGGCGGTTCAGGTGGTTCTGGAGGCGCTCCAGAAGAACCCGCCTCCGGTGCACAAGAAACCGGCCTACCCGAACTATCATCAGACCGGACCCGCCGGGAAGTAGAACCCCGTCGCCTGCGCAAAACCCAGTTTCTCTGAGCGGGCCAATGCGGGAACGGTAATTCGGGTACAGGCCACGAATTTCGCGAAAGCGGCGAAATTCGCGCCAGTCCCCGAATCACGCCGATTGCGGAGTTCGCCGCTGGGAAACTGGTGGAGGGCAAGCTGTCAGCGCCACGACCCGCTCGCGGAGCTGGCGTGTGAGGTGTTTGTGGTCGCGCAGGGTGAGATTGGAAGTGGGGATGGGCCGGCCAATCCGGAGCACTACCGGGCCGCCTCGGACGATGATCGAGCCCATGGGCAGGACCTGGCGCGTCCCGGCGATGCCGACCGGCACGGCGGGCACGCCGGCCTTGATGGCGATGTAGGCCGCTCCTTCTTTGAACTCGCGCAATTGGGCCGGGGAGCGCCCGCCCTCCGGAAAGACCAGCACCGAGATTCCTCGCTCCCGGACAATGCGCGCCGACTCAGCCAGGGTCTTCAAGGAGGCGCGGGCATCGCCGCGGTACACCGGGATGTGGCCGGCACGCTTCAGGTGAAAGCCGATGAAGGGGATCTTGTAGAGGCCTTTCTTGGCCAGGAAGCGGAACTGGACCGGGATGTGCGCCATAGCCAGCGGCGTATCCATGAAGCTCAGGTGATTGGAAACGAAGACGTAGCTGCCCTGGGCGGAAATGTTCTCCAAGCCCTCGACGCGCACCCTGACTCCGGCGATGGCCAGCAGGAGGCGCCCCCACACCCGCGCCACGCGGTGCTGAGGCCGGCCGGTGGAATCGAACAGGGAGGTCACCAGGGAAATTGTGCTCAGGACGATAGTCGAGAGGGCGATCAACGGGTCGGTGATCAGCAGCGCGCGAAGATAGGCCAGCAACATAGGGTGGATTGACTATTTTACGAGGAGTGCGCGTGCTTCGCCTACCAGAAACAGCGAGCCGCTGATGAAAACCACGTCCTCGGGCGCGGCTTCTTTGAGAATCTCCAGCGCGCCGGCGAGGCGGGCGGCGGTCCGTAGGCGCGGGTGATCGACCATGTCGCGGATAAGCTCCGGGCGGACGGCGCGGGCCTGGTCGGGCGCCGTCAGGATGACCTGATCTGCCAACGGAAACAAGATGGCGGCCATCTCTGAGACAGCCTTGTCGCGCATGGCGCCATAGATCAGCCAGACACGGCAGCCTCTATAGAAGCGCTCGATGTAGGCGGCCAAAGCCCGCGCGCCGGCGGGGTTGTGGGCGCCGTCGAGAATGATTTCGGGTGCGGTCGAGAGGCGCTCGAGCCGGCCGGGCCAGCGCGCCTGGCGAACTCCTTCACGGATGACCTCGGGCGGACATCCCAGCGCGTCCAGCGCCGTCAGCGCAGTCAGTGCGTTCGCAACCTGGTGCTCGCCAGGCAGCGGGCACTCGATGCAGATCTCGGCTGGCCCGACGGCCCGAAAGCGGCTGCCCCAGCGATGAAGAGCCACGTCCTCCGCCTTCCAGCGCGAGCTCCGGATGGGCTTGATGCCCAGGGCTGCGGCGCAGGAATCCAGGGTCGCCGCCACTTCCGGCCTCTGCTCGGCGAACACGACGGGCACGCCGGGCTTGAAAATGCCAGCCTTCTCTGCGGTGATGGCTTCGAGGCTCTTGCCGAGATAGGTTTCGTGGTCGAAATCGACCGGAGTGATGACGCACAGTTGCGGGGTGACCACGTTGGTGGCGTCAAGCCGTCCGCCCAGGCCGACTTCGAGCACGGCGGTTTTCACAGCGAAGTCCCGGAACAGGACGAAGGCCATGGCGGTGACGGTCTCGAAGTAGGTGGGGTGTTCCTCGATGACACCGTCGCGCAGCAGTTGCTCAGCCGCCTGGTGGACGCGGTCGAAGGCCGAGACGAACTGCTCAGCGGTGACGGGCCTCCCGCCGATCTGTATGCGCTCGGTGGGCTCGATCAGGTGCGGGGAAGTGTAGAGTGCGGTGCGCAGGCCTGCGGCGCGCAGCCCGGATTCGATCATGGCGCAGGTCGAGCCTTTGCCGTTGGTGCCGGCCACGTGTACGAAGCGGCCGGCGCGATGCGGACTGCCGAGGGCCTGGACCAGCGCCGCCATGCGCTCGAGCCCCAGCCTGGAGGACCTGGTCTCGTTGCCGAGCGAGTAGAGGAACCGGACGGAATCCGGGTAGTTCATTTGCGCCTGAAACTCATTCTACCGATGACGATCAGCAGGGCACATCCCCCGACCAGCTTGGTCTCGAAAAGCCAGAGGGAACCGGCGTCGGCTGGCGGCACCAGAGAGAAAGCGATGGCGACGATGGTTACCAGCAGGCCCGGCAGGGCGCTGGCGCGCAGGCCGTGCTTGAACGCGCTCAGGAACAGGTAGAGGAAGGGGATGAAGTAGGTGATCACGGTCATATCGACCAGAATCTGGTAACCGATCCGCACGCTTGCGCCCAACTGCGCCACTATCAAGAACACCGTGCCGGCCACGCCCTGCGTCAGGATGGCCACGTGGGGGGTCTGCCAGCGGGGGTGGAGCTTGCCGAAAGCCGGCGGCAGATAGCGGTCCAGCCCGATGACAAATGGCACGCGCGCGCTTCCCGCCAGCCAGGCGCCCAACTGGCCCGTGACCCCCAGCGTGATCAGCACCGCCAGCAAGGGACCCAGCCAGCTTAAGCCCAGCCGGTCTGCGGCCACCGCGCCGGCCTGCGCCAGGCCGGTGCGGATGTTGACAGTTTGCGGCGCCAGCACCGCCAGAATGGCCAGGGTTCCCACTACGTAGAAGCCCGCTATTGCCAGCCCGCTAATCCAGGCCGCGCGCGGAACGGTGCGTCGCGGGTCGCGGATCTCGCCACCCATCACCGCGCCCAGTTCCAGCCCTCCAAAGGCGAAGGCAAGCTGGGGCCAGAAATTGAGCCTGGCCCAATTCCATTCCGGGAGCGGGCGGAAAGGGGTTGCCGAACCGTGCCGTGCCCAGACCGCAATGCCCGTGACCACCAGCAACGCCCCGGCCACGTAGGTCGCCAGGCCACCTACGTTCTCCGTCCACTTGCCGATCTTCAGACCAATCAGATTCGTCAGCAGAGCCACCCACAACACGACCAAGGAGGCAGACACCACGAAGAGGCCGTTCTCCGCCAGGCCGGCATACTCCCGGCCGAAAGCGTACACCGCTATCCCGATGCCCGCCGAGAGCAGGTTGGGAATGTAGAACAGGTTACTCAACCAATAGCACCAGCCGCACAGAAACCCGTGCCAGTCGCCGAAGCTGCGCTTGGTCCAGATATAGATGCCGCCTTGCTCGGGAAACTTGGCCCCCAGCCGCGAGACGGCCAGCGCGGAGGGTAGAAAAAAGAAGAGGGCGGCCAGAATCCAGAGGCTGATGGAACCCGCGCCGGTGTGGGCGGCCGCGGCCAGCCAGCGGATGCCGACCACGGCGGCGATGTTGAACAGAACCAGGTCTCGCAGGCCGAGTTCCAGCCGCAGCGCCGGATGAGACGCCGGCGATGCCTCTTTCAGACGTCCCACTTCCGGTCCCACAGGATGCGGGCGCGGTTCTTCCAGGCCAGGTTGCCCATGTGGCAGGCCATAGCGGAGTAGTGCCCGGTGACCTCGTTGGAGACGTGCTTCTGGCGTGTGCGGATACACTCCAGCCAGAGCTTCAGGTGCGGGACGGCGGTGGCTGAAACTCCCGGCCCGCGCAGGGGCGGCGCCTTCGAGTTTTTGGGGTTCGGAACGTACTCGTATCCGGTCTCGGTCGAGTAGCGCAAAACGGTCAGCACTCCGCCGGTGCCGTGAAATTCCATTCCGGCCGTGGCCTGATACTTCTCGCGGCAGGTCAGGATCTCCCCCTCGAAGGTGACGTTGAGCTCCTGCGGATATTCCAGGATGAGGTTGATGACGTCGGGAGTATCGCGACCGTCCTTGAACTGGTAGATGCCGCCGCCGGCAACTACGGCCGAGGGCTTGTCGAGGTTCAGATACCAATGCACGGTGTCGATGACGTGGATGAAGATGCCGGCCACCTGCCCGCCGCCGATGTCCATCCACTTAAAGGGGCTGAAATAGCGCTCGGGGTCCCAGGGAATCTTGGGCAGCCAGCCCAGCCAGCGATTCCAGTCCAGACCCTCCGGTTTCTTCTCCATGCCCGGCGGCGCTGTCTGCACGTAGCCGTTATTGGCGTCGTACCAGGTGCGGACCAGGCCGATCTTGCCGAGCAGCCCGGCGTCGATGATCTTCTGCTTGGCCTCGATGTAGTGAAGTCCGGTGCGCTGCTGCGTCCCCACGGCCACGATGCGGTTGGTTTCCCGCACGGCCTGGACGATGGCGGGGCCTTGCTCCGGTTTGCTGGTCATGGGCTTTTCGACGTAGACGTCTTTGCCGGCGCGGCAGGCGTCGATAGTGGCCTGGGCATGCCAGTGATCCGGGGTGGCGACGATGACTGCATCGATGTCCTTGTGGGCGAGCAATTCGCGGTAGTCCAGGTACTTCTTGACTGGGACTTCGGCAATCGCAGCGGCTTTGTCGCGCCGGACGTCGTAGACGTCACAGACCGCCACCCATTCGATGCCCCCGACCTGGTTGAGGTCTCTCATCAGGCCCTGGCCGCGGCCGCCGGCTCCGATGATGCCAACGCGGATGCGGTCGTTGGCGCCGAGCACCCGGCTGGCCGAAGCAGCCGCGATCAAGAACTCCCTTCGAGATGTATGGATAGCCATTGGATTCGCTCCTGGAAACGTTGGTTGCCAGCGCTGATTATATACTGGATTCGCTGCGGGTGGCCGGGCAACAGGAGGTGCAATCTTGCCCTCCCCAGTTTCGTTGAGCGGGCTGATCCGGGAAGGGTAATTCGGGTACAGGCCACGAATTTCGCGACAGCGGCGAAATTCGCGCCAGTCCCCGAATTACGCGGAGTGCGTGGTGGCGCGGTGTGAAACTGGGGGTGGGCAAGCAAGAGCTGAGTACCAGCAACACCGGTTTTTTCAGGAGACAGAACAGATTGGGGAAAGCTCACTCGACGGGATAGGGGCCTGGTTTGTCCACCATCAGCTCGCGGGTCGAGCTGTCCACGGCCTCAATCTGAAACTCCACGGCCCGCACCGGATCTTTCATGGCCCAGTGGAACTCGGATTCCTGGTTGGGCTCCAGCAATTCCTCTTCGATGGCGCCCTTCTTGGTGGTGACGGTCTGTCCTCCGGGCGCTTTCATACTGAATAGCAAGGTGAGGCCGCGAATCGGCTTCAGCCCGCAATTCCGGACGCGCCCGTCGATGGTCACCACGCCCTCCGAGCGGCGGGCCATCACCTCGACGACTTGCACATCCGGGGGTTTGGGCGACTTGCGTTTCTGTGCAAGTAGGCACAACAATGATGCAAGCGCCACCAGAAGCAGAAATGCGCGCTTCATGAGCAAATAGTTTAACAGGGAGAAGGAGAATGATGAACAGGCGGGAATGGCTGTTGGGGTCGGCGCTGCTGCCGGCCGGAGGGGCGGCGATGGCTCTGGCGGGAACCCCGAAGAACATCGTCATCGCCAGTGCGAATGGGTTGCGGGCCTGCACCCGGGCGATGGAGGTTCTGAACGCCGGGCGGGATACCCTGGACGCGGTGATCGAAGGCGTCAACATCAACGAGGAGGATCCCGAAGACAGCTCGGTGGGCTATGGCGGCCTGCCGAACGAAGAAGGCGTGGTCGAACTGGACGCCAGCGTCATGCATGGTCCAACCCGACGCTGCGGCTCGGTGGCGGCGCTGCACAACATCAAGACGCCGTCCAAAGTCGCTCGGCTGGTCATGGAACAGACCGATCACATCATGCTGGTCGGGGAAGGCGCCCTGCGGTACGCGAAAGCGATGGGGTTTCGCGAGGAGGACCTGCTGACGGAGAAATCGCGCCTGGCCTGGCTGCTGTGGAAGCAGTCCTTGCGCGACCGCAGCGGGCACAACAACTGGGGCGAGGGGCTGGCTGCTCCACCCAAGAAACCGTCCGCCAGACTGCGCGAACAGTTCCCCCAAGCCGACGAGGCGATGCTGGCCTGGGCCTGGGAGGTGGCGGTGAACCCGCCGGCTGGCACCATTAACTGCCTGGCCCTGAACCAGAAGGGTGAGATGTCCGGGGTGACCACCACCAGCGGCCTGGCCTGGAAGATTCCGGGGCGCACCGGCGATTCTCCTATCCTGGGCGCGGGCTTGTGGGTGGACCAGGACGTCGGCGCTGCCGGCTCGACCGGCCGCGGGGAAGAGAACATCCGCGTGGCGGGAGCGCACACCATCGTCGAAAACATGCGGCGGGGGATGTCGCCGACGGAGGCTTGTCTCGATGCACAGAAGCGCGTGGCCCGCAATTTCAACCAGGACATGGAGCGGCTGGCCAAGTTCGATCTCAACTTCTACGCGCTGCGCAAAGATGGCGAGTACGCGGGGGCCTCGCTGTGGAGCGGCATGACGCGCCAGGGCAAGATCATGCGTCGCCAGTTCGCCATCAATGACGGCACCCAGAGCCGGCTGGAGCCGTGCGCCTACCTGTTCGAGCGGAAGCAGCAATAAAACAATTTCGGCTTCCGCTGTTGTATTCGCGCTAGAATCGCAGCAGACGGTCGCAGCGTGCGCAGGTTGTCAATGTGCCTCCTGATGGGCGGGAAGGTGAAAGCAGGTGAAACCCCGAGCCAAACCTGGATTCGATGAGATCGGGTGCTGGTCCGAGATTAAGCTCGAGATCCTAAAGCAGTACGCCCAGGCGTATTCGACCATCTTCAGTTTATGCTATTCTGGCCGGGAAGGCCAAGAAAGAAAGCATTAGTTCATTTCTGGCAGACTTTCAGGAGGATTGCAATGAGCCGAGCTTCCGCTGTTGGGCTACTGTGCGCGCTCACAATCGTCTCTCTTGCTTTTGGCCAGAGCGACAGGCCCGGGTCGAAGGACTACCCGGGGATTACCCGCATGCCAGGGTATTATATCGACGTATACAACGACGTCCAGTTCGACTCCGCGACCTTCCAGGTCACGAAGGACGGTAAGAAGTCGGACCAACAGATCGAAGGGCACATCATTAAAATCCACTACTACATCAAGGAAAACGTCCCCGCAACGAGCATGCTCCAGGTGATCCGCAATTATCAGAATGCCGCTCGTTCCGCCGGCGGCCAAGTGCTGGACGACTCGAAGGGCGGCAATTGGTACAACACCACACTCCGTCTCGCTAAGGGCGGCAAGGAGGTTTGGGTCCTGGTTGAAGCCCGCGACGACAACCACTCTCTTACCATCGCGGAGCGTCAAGCGATGCAGCAGGAGGTGGTGATGGATGCCGCGGGCATGGCCAGTGGACTCAGTACGAGTGGCAGCGTTTCTCTCTATGGCATCTACTTTGATACTGCCAAGTCGGAACTGAAACCGGAGTCCGAGCCGACCCTGTCCGAAATCGCCAAGCTGCTCAAGGAGAACGCCACGCTGAAAGTTGCCATCGTAGGGCATACCGACATGGTGGGCGAGCCAGCAGCCAACCTAAAACTGTCGCAAGCTCGCGCCCAGTCGGTAATGAATGCGTTGGTCACCAAGTACGGGATTGCCGGCTCACGATTGACCCCATTCGGTAATGGCCCCTACGCACCGGTAGCATCGAACAAGACGGAAGAGGGTCGCGCGAAGAACCGCCGCGTCGAACTGGTGGAATTCGCCACTCGGTGAACGGCAGGATTGGCGTATCCGTCCGGCAAACCCATCTTCCACGTTTTCAGATCACGAGTCATGCTGGGTGGAGTAGGATTGTCTTGTGCGTGTCAAGACTTCTATCAGACTCCCAGCAGAGCTGCTGAAGAGCATCGACCGGGCGGACTCCAACCGTTCTGCTTTCATCGAGCGAGCTTCTCGCGCCTACCTGGCACGGCTCGATAAGGCCCCGCGGGAAGCGAAGGATGCCGAGATCATCAATCGCAACGCTGCGCGGTTGAACGAAGAAGCAATGGATGTGCTTGAATATCAGGGGCTGCTGTGAGACGCGGCGAGCTTTACCTGGCAACGAAGTCTGGTTCCCAAGACCTCAAGCGTCAGCGCGTGTTCGTTATCGTGAGCCGCCAGGCGCTGATTGACACGCGGTTCTCGTCCCTCATCTGCGCGCCTCTGTACTCACAGCCCTGGAAGTGGATGAGTGTGTCTGGATCCCGTGATATGCTCAAAGGAGCGAGACCACTCTGATGAGACGCTAAGGCGCTTCCCAGTCATTTGACGCATCGCGGCCGCGGTGGCGGCTGGAGGGAAGATGTCCTTACTGGCGGTCCACAATCTGTGTTTCTCCTGGCCGGGGGTCTCGTTGTTCGCCGGCGTTTGCTTCGAGGTCAATCCGGGTGACCGGATTGCCCTGGTCGGGTCGAACGGCTCCGGCAAGACCACGCTGCTGCGCCTCATGGCAGGGGAGCTGGCGCCCGAGGAGGGCCTCATCACGGCCCGGCGCAACCTGCGCATCGCCCATCTGGCGCAGACGGCTCCGCCCGGCGGCACAACGCTCTTCGACAGCGTCTTCGCGCAGGACGTGCGCCTGGCTGCGCTGCGTGACCTGCTGCGCGAGCTAGAGGCCAGGCTTGCCGATGCCTGCGCGGCCGAGTACGCCGAACTCCTCTGCCGCTACGAGGAGGAAGGCGGTTATCGATTCGAGGCCGAGGTGGCGCGCGTGCTGGGCGCGCTGGGCTTCGCCGCATCCGAATTCGCAGCGCCGCTCGAGGGCCTCTCCGGAGGCGAGCGCGTGCGCGCCGCCCTGGCGCGCTGCCTGCTCTCGGGCGCCGATCTGCTTCTGCTGGACGAGCCCACCAACCATTTGGACATCGCTTGCCGCGAGTGGCTGGAGGAGTACCTGGCGGGAGGGGATTGCGCCTGCGTGGTGGTTTCGCATGACCGCGTCTTCCTTGATCGCGTGGCCACCCGCACGCTTTACCTCGAGCGGGGCCGGCTCACCGCCTACGCCGGCAATTATGAGTTCTTTCGGCGCGAACGCGCGCTCCGCGAGCGTCAGGCCTGGGAGCAGTACGAGGTCGCCCAGCGCCGGATGACCGCCAGCGAACGTGCAGCCGAGCGTCGCATGCGACTCTCCGCGCGGGTCGCCGCCGCTCCCGAAGGCATTCGGGAAGGCAGGGACTACTACGGCCGCAAGGCCGCGAAAGTGGCACGCACGGCGCGGATCCTGCGCGAGCGCCGGCGGCTTGGGGAAGAGGTGGAGAAACCCTGGCAAGAGCAGCCAATCCCGGTGCTGGAATTCGCGAACGTGCCGCGCTGTCCGGACGTAGTGCTCCGCGCCGCCGGGCTGGCCAAAACTTTCGGACCGGCGCCTCTGTTCGAGGCCCTCTCGTTCCATGTCCGCCGCGGCGAGGGGTGGGCCATTGTCGGGCCCAACGGCAGTGGGAAGACCACCTTGCTGCGCATTCTGGCCGGCCTCAGCCAACCCGATCGGGGCGAACTTCACTTCGGCTCGCGCGTCAGGCCGGGCTACTACGCGCAGGAGTGCGAGCATCTGGACGGCGCGCTGTCGGCGCTCCAGGTTTGCGCCGCGGTGGCCAGCGAGACAGTCGCCCGGACCCTGCTCGGCTGCCTCAAGCTGCCCGCCGCTCAGATCACCCGGCCCCTGGCGACCCTCAGCGCCGGCGAGCGTGCCAAGGCCGCTCTGGCCCTGCTGCTGCTGTCTGAGGTCAACCTGCTGCTGCTGGACGAGCGCCCACCAACCACCTGGAGATCGAAGCTGTGGAGGCGCTCGCAGGCGCCCTAGGCCAGTTCCCCGGCGCGATCGTCTTCGCCTCGCACGACCGCTTCCTCATCGACTCGCTCGCCGACCACAGGATCAGCTTGGGCGTCCGCCACAAGGAACGGTAGATGGCCTTGGGTTCCACACCCTGGCAGCGGTAGCGCCCGAGGCTGCCGGGGGTCACGGCCACATGGGAACTGGCATAGGGCCGGTAGGGTTTCGACAAGGGACCCACGGTCACCGCTTTCTGATTGCGTAGGGGGCCCGGGAGCTTCTTTGAGGTGAGGTGCTGACAGGGCGGATTGGGCACCTTGGCGCTGGGCGCGGCCTTGTGCTCATAGGAAAGGAGCGGATCGCTCTGGTTGAGAGTTTTGGTGTAGGGATGGTTGCGGCCAAGGTTCACGAACGAGGTGATATCCACGTCGATCGGGTTCGGTGACTGGGGTGCCAAGGTGAGATAATGGCGGTCCCCGAATCCGCGGCAAAAAGGTGTTTGTCCTCGGGACCTTTCTGGAGTAGACTGGGATCGAAGTGGGTTTATTCCTGTGAGGGCGAAGCTCAAGCGCTTGCCTCTTTTCGGCACCCTAGTTTGGTGCGTGACCTGCTATCCCCAGGCAAAGCAACCTCTGAAAGACGACCTCTATCAGGCAGCGTCGCGAGCGATTGTGCAGCTATATCACCTCGAGCCGGGCCGACCATTGACAGCCGCAGAGAGGACTGCGGGCAAGGGCGAGGTTCACCACATCCGAACGGATGGCACGGGATTCTTCGTTTACCGTGACACTGAACTCTTTCTCTTAACCGCCCGTCATGTCGCCGAAAAAACGTATGACCTCCATGCGGAGGTTCGGGTTTCACAGCGTCTTCCTGCCGATCCGCACCTTTTCAGAGTGCTAGCCCTCCGCCTTGAGCTGCCCCGCTCACGTTGGTGTTTCCATCCTGTTACCGGCGATTCGAAATCCCATCCCGTCGATGTCGCGGCCATGAAGATCCCTCTCCTCAGCGATGTCACAGTCACCGGGTTTACATACTGTCCCATGGCATGCCCTGATGCAAGTTCCCTAATGCTAGCATCCTATAACCAGTTGGCAGAAGATCCGGTGCCCCCCGATCGCGTCGTGGTCTTTGGCTTCCCAGCGAACCTGACGATGAACTTGATGTGGCCGGTCCCGATCGGCCACCAAGGCATGGTGGCCTTGAAAACGGACGAGGAGCTAATAAGAGTGGCTTCCAGGTATCTAGACGCCAAGACGTTTCTTCTCGATACCAGAATTTCGCCTGGTTATAGTGGAAGCCCGATCATCACAACTCCTGGAAAGATTTATTTGGTAGGTCTCGTCGTTAAAGAAGATAAGGACCTTGATTTTGCCTTGGCTGAACCTGTGTCACGAATAAAGGAGGTGCTCGAAGTCGCAAAAGACACCACAACTGACTTTCAGCCGTGGCACCTTC
The DNA here is from genome assembly GCA_963725415.1 of uncultured Acidobacteriota bacterium. GTDB lineage: Bacteria > Acidobacteriota > Terriglobia > Bryobacterales > Bryobacteraceae > CAVRZY01. Next base: position 17,118 of record CAVRZY010000299.1, read on the forward strand.
TCTTTAAGTTCCGAGGTGAGGACAGGGGACTTAACTGGTTTGACATCCGGGAGTTCTGTACCATCGCGGAAAAGAGGTTTCGAGAGAGGAAAGTACCAGTCGGGGAAATGGAAAAAGCTGGACTGGTGGCACTTCGCGGGCCGCTGTACTCTACTGGGAGCGAGGCGCCATCGCGTGAGCTCCTAGAGGCAGTGACGAAAGTGGCCAGGCGATACGACGTCACGTCCGTGGTCTCACTGAAGACGAAGGCGCCGGGTGCAAGGGTGTTTTTCCAAACGCTCGGCCAGCGCGAGCGGAGTGAGCAGGCGACGGCAGCGAGTCAGCTTACCAATTGCATTCAGAGGATTCCAATCGGATACTACTATATTTGGAGTGAGCGGAGAAATAGAGCTACTTCGAACAGGAATCAATTTTTCAGAGTCGTTGATAGGCTGGAAGTAGTTGAGTTAGAAGAATGACGTTTAAGCGTACGGCTTTTGGGGCGTATTTGAAATACGCAAAAGCCCTCGGATTCGGGATCGGAGTGGGCTTGCCCGCACTGACTTGGTTCATGGACTATACGCCGCCGCTGGTGCCGAATCTCGGGTTTCTTCTGGGTTTTGTGTCGCCATGCATTATCTGGGCGGCCTACTGGTTCCCGAAGAGCCGGAGGTCGAAGAAGAAGACGCCCGGCACTGTGTGGGGAGCATTCGTCCTGGTGTTGCTGTCCATTTTGTTTTTCATTGTGTATTCGGTGGCGTTGGGGGAGTGGACGGTTGCGGACCCGCAGGCGGGCACGAGAAGGTTTCAAATCGGCTTCGGAAAGGTGGACTGGAGCCTGACGGAGCGGGGAATGTACTGGAAGAGGAAAGACCCGTTGATGACCGCTCAAGAGATGATGCTAGCCGAGGCGGCCTTCGTCGAAGGTGGCCCGGAGAGGCTGTGGACACCATTGTCGGTCAAAGCTGCGGGCGTGTTGACAGCGATCGTCTATTGTTTTGTTTTCGTGTCGTTGAACATCGGCGTTGGGCTGTTGGCTGGTTACCGTGTGAAGTCAGAGACTGAGGAAGTCCTTGAGGGGACGGTGAACGAGATCGGGCGCGGCAGGTTACGCTAGGGCGGGAGGTTCAGGCCGAATTGCAGTTGTGGCAGCGTGGTGGTGGGCGGCCGCACGATCATGCCGAAATTCGAGTTGAGGGCCCCGGTGTCGGGGTTGGTGCGGTTAAGGCGGTGATATTGAGCCTGGATCCCATTTTCTCGGTCAGGCGGAACATTTTTGAGAGGGTGCCGTGAAGGTCCCACAAGCTGGTGCTGCTGAAGTCGTGTTGCTGGCAGCGCTTGCCACGTGGGGTGCGAGGAGGTTCTCTCAGGAACTTCGAGCTGTCGAACCAGCGGGCCGGGGTGGGATTGGGAATCCTGCAATTGCTCCCGGCGATCAGGGTTCCGGAGCGCACGAGGTGGCCCGAGTTGAAGTGCCGCGCCCCGGCCACCTGTCAGCGAGCGACGTTCGCGTCCGACAGTAGATGGACCTTCGGAAGACAGGCGCGGCCTCTGCCGACTTTCCGCCACCGGACTTCTGTGTGGAGGAGCGCCTCCAATACGGCCGCAAGGACTTCCAGGGACTAATGTCGCCTCAGCGGGGCGGCGCGCCGATCTCGAGTTGTGTTACGGCGCCACCCTGCCGCGAGGGCACAGCACCAACACTTGGGCAGGAAGTCGTGTCGTTTGAAAGAGTTCGCTGGCTTATCCGGCTGTCGTCCCGTCAGTGTCGAAGGGACTCCTTTCCTTCTTCGAAGCGCCTGACTGCTCTCCGCGGCTCTAAGTTGCACTATTATCGATAGTTGGGGCGTGCATGACAACCGAAATCAAGGTGTGGGAAGTCCGGGAAGGCCGACTCGAGCTGATCGGGGACACGGCCTTAGGCTCGGAGCATCTAGAAGCTGAGCTGGAGTCTTGGATCGCCGAGAGCCCCGGCATCCTGGGCGACGACCTTCTCGTTATTGGTCGGCAGAGGAACATCGAAGGAGTCGGTCGTCTCGACCTCCTATGCATCGATCGAGCGGGGAAGCTGGTCATTGTCGAACTCAAGCGACAATCAACTCCTCGCGAGGCCGTGGCCCAAGCGCTTGATTATGCATCATGGCTGGATGGCAGGACTGACGAGGAGATCTCAGCCTTTGCAGAGGAGCACCTACACCGCTCCCTCAGTGAGGCCTTCCTGGAGCACTTCCAGACGGAGATGCCGGCAGTCATCTGCCAGAATCACCGTGTCCTTCTCGTGGCACCCCGGCTTGACGCCACCGCGGAACGGATAATCAACTATCTGGCTGGTCGGTACAAAGTGGACGTCAACGCTGTTTTTTTCAAGTACGTCAAACTAGCCAGCGGCCAGGAGCTCTTGATGCGATCCGTGCTCGTACCTGAGGTGACATCAGTGGGGGCGGCACCGCCGTCGTTGGCCAACCTTATTCGCAACGCCGCAGAGCGAAAGGTGCTGGACCTCGTGCAGATCTGCCGCCAACTAAATACAGTCTGGCAGGAGGAGTCTACAACGACCTACGGAGGGTCTTTGAGGTACTGGGCGGAAGCGCCCGACGGCTCAGATCGGATGGTGTATGGCGTTAACGTGGCCGGTGAACGCATGCGCTCGCCAACAGGTGCGTTGGATGTGTGGTTCCCGACCAAGCGCCTGTCAGAGTGCACTGCGGTGCCCGAGAGCGACATCCGCGGTGTGCTCTCCTCGGAACACTCACTGTTGGCAGCCCAGCCAACGGACTGCATTGTCCGGGTTAGTACGTCGGTCGAAGCGGAACGACTTGTCGCCCAACTAAGAGATTGGGCGGCCCAGCGGCGCAACGTCTGATAGATCTGGCCCTCCAACAACGGCCTGCCTTTCCAGGATGCGGCTTCGGGGGCAAACCTCTGACGCGCGGCCCGGCCCCTCGGCCTGACCACTGGCCCTACTGGTACTCGCGTGCGGCGCGGAGGAAAAAAGCAGCCCGGCGGGCCACCTCAAGGGTCAGAACATGTTCCTGAAGGGAGAGGTCGTGCGAGGTTGCGTTACGAGACCGGAGGCTGCACCGGGTCGGTGGCGGCTGGCCCGGCGCTGACCGCATGGATGCTCGGCAGGCCCCCCGCCCCTCTGGCGGCTTTGAAGCTGAGCGCGCTGGAGGGGAGCCGTCGCTGGATGCCTAAATGGAGTGAGAGCTGCACTCCGGGCTGCGGGGAGGGACTCAGGCGCCGAACCACTCCGGTAGAAGTTTCTTCAGGCTGAAGATCGAATACTGGGATTTCATCTCGACCGGCTTGATGTCGGCTATCATCGCGGCCAGCGCCGCCAGTTGCTTACAGGAAGGGCTATCCGCGGCAACTAGACGGCCCTCCCGGAAGGCTTGCTCGTGTTCGGAGCGCTCCGACAACTCCCAGAAGACACGTACACCCAACAGCCCTTCTATGTCTTTCCGAGTGAACTCACAATGTCTCGGCACCCGGTTCAGGATCAGGGCCAGGCGGTTGGGATTGTAGCCATTCTGCGAAAGCGATAGAACCACCTGCTTGGTTCGGTAGAGGGCTGGTACATCCGGAGTGAAAACCAGGAAAAGTCTATCCAGTTCCTGGGTCACGGCTCGGGTGAGGTGGCTTAGGCCGCGGCCCAAGTCGGCAATCACCCACCCATACTGCGACTGCATGGCCTGGAGCAGGCCTCGGAACAGGGCTGGGTCTGGAAGGTCTTTGTGGAGGGGCTTAGCAGGCGCCGGCAGCACGTCCAGACGAGGCGGGTCCCTCCAGACCATCTCCCCCCAAGAGCGGAAGTCCAGTGAGTTCAAGCGATTCGCCACGTCCACAACCGAGTACGGTGTTTGGGCCTTCATCAGAAAGCCCGCCATTCCCACGTCCAGGTCGAGGTCCGCCAGCAGCACTTCATGCTGGGTTGCCTGGCGAAGCCCGACGGCCACCTGGCAGGCGACGGTGGTGGCGCCGCATCCGCCTTTAGCGGAGAGGAATCCGATAGCTTTGCCCGCCGGGAGCTGCTCTCGTTCCCGCGCCGCTCGGAGACGGCAAATGCGGTCCAGCGCCTCGCGCAAGCTGGCCTCGAAGGGAGGCATGACACATTCGTTGGCGCCGGCGCGGATAGCCTTCAGAGCCGCCTCGGCATCCGGCTTGTCGATGACCCCGATGACCGTCGGCCCTGGAGAGAGGGACTTGATTGCGTGAGCGGCGCCTACGAACGGATCTTGGAACTGCGGTGAATCGATCACGAGCAGGTCCGGCGTCAGCCGTCTCAACTGCCCCATGAACGCGGACCACTCAGAAAGCGCTGGCTGGTCCACAACCAGGCGCACGCCGAGACGGGAGAGACAGTCTCGCAATTCCTCCCGCACCTTCTCGTCAGCCGCAACCAGTGCAGCCGTGAGCATAGATATGCCTCCGATGTTTTTCTTTCCGTCCGGGATTTCGAAGCCCCTCAGGCGTTCCGCGCCTCAGGCGGGTTGCCTCTCGGGGTAAAGCGCCAGGGTGGTGTAAGGGTTGCGATTCGCCAATCGCACCTGGACGCCCCTCTGTTTGAGCCTCTCAGAAGCCCCAGAAACCGCCGAAATCCAGTGGCCCCCAACCTCTGCTTGAATCTACTTAATACTCACATTGGGTACCTCGTTCATTTTAGCCCAGCCGAGTCTCGGAGGTCAAGTGAAGCCCGTCTGGAAATCTCTCTCGCTGTTGAGTTCGAGCGCCTCTGTCAGATTTTGAGAGAATCCCTGTAACTTCGCGCAACCACGACGAGGGCGGCGACAGATCATCCTGCTGGAAGACCAGGGAGGGCTGGGCACGGTTCGCCTGGAGCTGGAACTGTACCTAAATCAGCCGGTGTTGCGGTACCGGGTGCGGTTTGTGAACCGACAGCCGCACCGGGTGTGGGTCAAGCAATGGGTCAAGGCGGGCACGCAGGGCAACTCCGATCACGGGTTGTTTGCGGGTTGGGAGTTTGACGGGCGCGCCAACGCGCACGTGCGGCAGTTCGGATCGGCACAGTATCTGGAGCTGTCGGCGGCGGTTCTATGGCTGAACCAGCCCCTGGAGGCCGATGAGGAGTTCGCGGTTCCATGCGCGTTTATGGAGGTGTTTCAAGGCGACTGGGACGAAGCGGGGCGCAACTTATGGAGGCGGGCGTGCGTGTGACGCTGCCGGATATCCTGAGCGCGGAGGTGGTCTTTGTCGATCCGGAGTAGGGCGGCGGGCACCTCCGGCCCCGGATGGCGCCGCGGGACTGTCAGCCCAAGACCCAGCGAGGATTGCAGCAGTCGTGCCCCTGCATCAGAGTCTTGGTGCGAACCAGCTTCATGTTCGGATTGAAGGCTGGCGCTGCGGCGTAGTCGGGATAGCAGATTGCCGAGTAGCCAAGATCTCCGGCGTTCCCTTCACGAAAGGTCTTGGCCCACAGGCACTCGGTGATTCTGACCTCGGCGGTCTTGTCTGTTTCCTCGACAATCTCAAAGGTGACGACATGCTGCCAGAAGGGGTCTTTCTTTTTCAGAGGAGCCAGCAGGGCGGCAGGGTCGCGCTTGGGCAGGTCTTTCGACATCCGCTTGGTTTCCTCGGTGGCGGCGCGCGAGCAGGCTTTTCTGAGCAGTGCATCGAACTTGTCTTTGCCCATATCCTCGGCAAGGCCCTTCAGTACGGGAATAAAGCCGTTTTGGAAAGCGAACTTGAAGACCTCTTCGAAAGTCATGCCTGAGGTTTCGGAGAACTTGTGTTTGGGGGGTGCAGGTTGTCGCCCCTCGAAAGCTGACAGACGGCTACAGCCGAAACAGAACAGGGTTCCCGCGGGTAGAGACTTCAGCAACAACTGCCGGCGGCTTGGCACAGTGGATAAGAGGTTCGGGTTCATGAATCACGTCCTTAATTGATCGGCGCCATCCCAGGAAACCTCTTCCGGAATGGCTGAGGCCCTGGCGAGGAAGGCGCAGTAGTCCACACGCACACGGGTCTTGGCGGGAATCCAGCGATAACCGGGCACGCCGAACATGCCGTTGCGCTCGATCATCTGGCGGCGCGTCTCGGGCATTGGCGAGACACCGAACTCCATTCCGCGGGTGAGCGTCTTGCCATTCCAAGGCGGGCTTAGGCGGCTGTAGTTCTCTTCCCAGATGCCCAGCCAGGGGAAGTCGGCGGGCTTCCAGACGTAGCCGAAGACCACCTGGGTCTTTGGCGAGAAGGCGACAAAGAAGGCTTGCTCGCGGTGGGGGTCCATGAGATGCGTAGTGAAGCTGCCCGAAGCAGGCGCATCGGTGAAGACCCGGAGGTCCACCGTCCCACCATCCTTGTGGGGGACGTAGGGCCAGGCGAACTCCGCGCCGATTCGCATGTAGCCCTTGCCGGGGCTGAAGTCGCTTTCGAAGACCTTCGAGCGGGTGGCGGAGGCGCGGAATTGGGTGGAGCCTTTTTCCAGGAAGGGAGGTCCCAGGGTGACGTGCTGGGTCCAGGCGATGGGGCGGTCGATGGCCGAAACATTTTCGACCGTTTCTGTGAAGTGAACCAGATGGGCGACGGCAGACAGGCGAAGCCGGCGCTCCAGGCGCAACTGGGCGTTGGGCAATTCGGCCCGGGCCAGCAGTTCGGTCTGGCCAGCCTGGATATCGCAGGACACTACGGAGGCCTCGCCGTGCACCGGCAGCCCGGCGGCCGCCTCCTCCTCGGAAGGCCCGCCGAAAATATCCATGCACAGGTTATGGCCCATGATGCCGGCCAGCAGCTTGCTTTCCGCGTTGGCCCCGTACTCGGGATGCCTGGCTGGGTCGTATCGAGACGGTTCGATGGAAGGCCAGGGCGGCGTCCACAGCGGATTCACCCCGCTTTGCTTGTCCAAGATTTCCGCGATGTGCCCGCCCTCGACCAGCACAGTGACTCGCAGGGCGGCGTTTTCCAACTGGACGGCGCGTCGATTGCGATAATTAGTTTCAGTCATGGCGTTTGGCTTTATAGGATAATCGAAACCAAAGCGGAATGGTTGCACTTATTCTGGTGCCGGGGTTGCTGGCGGCGCCCTTTTGGGAGAGCCGCCCGGCTGCGCAGTGGAGCGATGAGGAGATTCAGACGCTGCTGCGCGACTCACCGTGGGCGCAGGCGGCGATGGCTCCCATGTCCAGCGACGGTGTGCCGGCGTATCTGGCCACAGCGCGTCCCATTCAGGAGGCCGAGCGAGAGCTTCTCCGGCGGAACCCGAGTCGAGGATCCGAGCGCCGAAGAATACCGCGAGTTTCTTCGGGAGAATCAGGGAAAGGTGCTTGTGCTGGCGGTGTTTTTGCCAAGGCCCGATGTGCTGCTCGATCCCCTGGAAGCGAAACGGATGGAGGAAGAGTGCCTCTTGAAGGTGGGCCGCAAGAAGCACAAAATGATCGGCCACTTTCCGCCTGCCCCTTCGGATCCCTACTTGCGGCTAGTTTACCCGCGCGCGGTCAGCGCGACTGATAAGGCGTTCAGCTTTGAGCTGTACTTGCCCGGCGTCCCGGCGCCCTACCGCACGGTCGAGTTTCGAGTGAAGGATCTTACCTACAAGGGCGCGCTGGAGATGTGAGAAGAAGCCATTTGGGCTTCTTCAGGCGTAATGCCTCAGAAGGTGTGAAAAAATCGGTCTGGCGGTGTGGGCGGCAGGCCAAACGGCCTGCCCCACGCTGCAATCAAGGCACTTAGATCACCGTGGGACAGGCGGTTTCGCCTGTCCGCCGATTCTTCCACACCTTCTCAGTCTCGGGGGCCGTGGGACAAGCTTCAGCTTGTCTCGGGCGGTATTCGAAAGGCGTCCGGACAGGCTGGAAGCCTATCCTACCCGGCTCGACAGGCTATTGCCCCCGAGACTGAGGCATTACCTTCAGGCCTTCTTGGTCTTGGGCGGTTCGGGAGTGCGGCCCATCTTCTCGATTTCGCTGAAGTAGACGCGGCGGCCTTCGTCCATGGCCAGATTGGAGAGGATCACCATGGTGGAATCGGCCAGGCCGACTTCCAGGTCCGCCGCAGGTTTCTTGCCGGTGCGGGTGCAGTCAAAGAAACTTTCAAGCTCGGTGTCCACCGGATTGGCGTCCTCCTGCGGGACCATGATGCCTTTGGCGTACAGCCAGCGGCGGGCGAATTTCAATTCGCGGTCGAGGAATGATTCTTTGCCGCTGATCTGGTCCCTGGCCAGCAGGATGGGGTAGCCCTTCTGGCCGCCGGCGGTGGTGGTGAGGGTGGCGGTGGCGAGCGCAGCCTTTTCTTTCATTTCGCCGGCCTTGGTCGGTTTGGGCGGGCCGGGCTCATAGAACCACAGGCCGATGGCCGGCTCATTGTCGGTTCCCACGGTGATCTCGATGCTGCCCTCGGTGCCCATGATGACTTCGCCGAATTCGGTGCGCAAACCGCTGAACAGCGTCAGGTGCTTGTTGGTGCTGATGGACTGGTAGGTCATCTTCTGGCCCTTGGGGTAACGGAAGATGAGCTGGATGTTGTCGTAGACGTCGCGGCCGTCCTTCATATACTCGAGGCCGCCGACGCCGACCACGAACTCGGGGCTGGAACCGTAAATCCAGTCGGCCACATCGATCTGGTGGGAACCCAGTTCGGCGGTCAGCCCCCCGGAGTACTCGCGGAACAGCCGCCAACTGAGCTGGCGCTGGAGCTTGGGATCGGGGTTCATTCTCCAGCCGGGATTGCGGTTCCACTGGGCCGCGATGTGGGTGACGTTGCCCAGCATGCCCTTCTCGATCATCTGCTTGGCGGTCAGGTAGAACTGGCTGTAGCGGCGCTGCAAACCCACCTGGATGACCTGCTTGGGTCTCTCGTGGGCCAGTGCCCGCAGCCCGTGCACCTCTTCCGGCTTGAACACCAGGCTCTTCTCACAGAAGACATGCTTGCCCGCCAGCAGCGCGTCCCGCGTGACTTGGTAATGCAGGTACAGCGGGGTAACCACCAAGACGGCATCGAGGTCCTGCCGCGCCAGCAATTCCCGGTAATCTTTATAGGCCTTGGGATTGCTGCCGGCCGGCCTCGACGCCCTTCTTGAGGTTCGGCTCATAGATGTCGCAGACGGCCAGGCACCGGCCCACGTCCATCTTGCTGAGGTGGTTCAGGAGATACTGGCCGCGGCTGCCGGTTCCAATGACGCCGTAAGGCACCTGGTTGCTGGCGGCTCTGACTGTTTGGATTGCCGGCGCTCCCTGCAATTTGGCGGCAGCGGCCACGGCGGTAGCGACTCCGGCGGTCTTGAGCAGATCGCGCCGGCTGGGATCTGGGACTTCTGCCATCTAGGTATTCCTCTCAAGATGTAAAAGTTGCACGGGTAGGCTTGCGCAATCTAAAAGTATATTGGCTTTAGGGTCCGGGATGCAATTCGGCGTCTGGCGATGCCAGGGCAGGGGAGGGAGTGCGAGCGCGGCGGGCCGCCCACTCGGCCCCGCCCAGCAGCACCATGGCGCCCAGGAAACTCCACAGAATGATGGTGACCGAATAGACGAACGGGCCGTATTCGGCGCGCAACTTGTCGCGCCACAAGGGCCAGGTCAGCAGGTTGATGTACTTGAGCAGCTCCAGAGCCAAGCCGACGATGACCGCGGCCGGCAACACGCGGCGCGGAGAGATCCTGGCGTTGGGGAGCAACCAATAGACCAGGAACAGCATCAAGATGGACATCGGCAGGGCGGCCATCTTGAAAAAGGCCAGCGCCAGTGCCTTAGAGAACCACGAGCCAGTCCCGATCAGTTTGACGTTCATGCCCCCGAGCACGGTGGAGGCCAGCGCCAGGATGCCGCAGGCAAAGATCAGCCCGAGACTGACGAGCTGATTCTTCAGGTAACTGCGATTCTTCGCTACGCCCCACACGCGGTTGAAGGCCACTTCGAGGGGTTCGAAGATGCCGTTGGCGGTGAACAGCAGCAGCAGAATCGACACGATCTGTAGCGTCCGCCGGGCGCCTACCGTGGCTTCCAGGTTGCGGTGGATGAAACTGCCGATCTGGCCGGGAAAGTAGTCGTCCAACACCACGTCGATGGCGTGGACGGCCGTGTTCCAGCCCAGCGCGTAGCGGCATAGCGAGAAGATCACAATGAGGAACGGGAAAAACGACAGCAACACGTTGGCGGCGATGGAGAAGCCATACACGTGGACTTCGGTTTCCATCCAATAGGTCAGGGTGGGGCGAAGCCGGGGTCCCAGTCTGGCCCAGAGCGAAGGCTGGGGAAGGAGACGAAACAGGGGGGCCTTCAAATCACTTCGCGTCAACTCAGATCCAGTATGTCACATTGGGGCGAACCGGCCGGCAGGGGGTGGTCTTCGGCGGCGGCGCGCCGGGCGCGGTCCTCATCCATCCATAGCATGAAGGCCAGGCCCAGCAGGAAGAAAGGCAGCAGCGAAAGCACGGCCACCCTCTGGTTCCCCGTGGCGCGCGACATCAAGCCGAACACCAGCGGCCCGAACATGGAGCCGAACTTCCCGGAGAGCACGTAGAAGCCGAAGAATTCCGATTCCCGGGAGGGCGGAGTGATCTGAGCCATGAAGGAGCGGCCCACGGACTGGGTGCTGCCGATGCCCAGCGCGGCGCCCACCGCCATCAGCCAGAACATGGATTTGCTGGTGGCGGCGCAGCCAGCCAGCACCACCGCCATCCATAGGATCAGCGTGAGAACGATGGTGCGTTTGGGGCCGATGGCGTCAGCCAAGTACCCGGCGGCGAGCGAACCGGGAAAAGCGACGATGTTCAGGATCAGGAACAGCAGGATGAGTTCCTGCTCCGAGAAGCCCATGGTGGTGGTGGCGTAGATGCCGGCGAAGGCGATGATGGTAGTGATGCCGTCGGTGAAGCACAGCGAAGCCAGGATGTACTTGGCGGTTTCGCGGTACTGGCGCAGGTGAGACAGCGTTTCGCGCACGCGGCGGAAGCCGATGCCGGCGTAAGCGGTCCACTGCTGGACGCGGCCCTGGGGCGCCGATTCGCGCAGCCACAGGAAAGCCGGGAGCGCAAACACGATATAGAAAACGGCCACCAGCAGGAAAGAGGTCTGGTAGGCCGTCACCCCGGCCGGATCGATCGCCCCCATCGAGTCCGTGCGTGGGTGCCGGATCCAGGGGCTACAGGCCAGCAGGCACAGCAGACCACCCAGGTAGCCCACTCCCCAGCCCCATCCGGAAACGCGCCCCACCGTCTGGGGCGTGGATACGTCAGGCAGGAAGGCGTTGTAGAAAACGTAGCCCAGCTCGAAGCCGGTCAACCCTAGGATGTAGAGCAACATGGCCAGGATGATGTCACCCGGGCCGACAAAATACAGTAGTGCGGTGGCGATCACGGTCACGAGCGTGGTCAGGATGAGGAACAGCTTCTTACGCCCGGAGTAGTCGGCCAAGGCGCCCATGATGGGAGAGCTGAGGGCAACCGCCAGCATAGCCAAGAAGTTAGCGATCCCCCAAAGCTGGTCGCCGCGATTGTCCGCGGCGTGAACCACCACGTCCCGGAAGTAGACCGCGAAGGCCACCGTGGCGATCAGGGTGGTGAAGGAGGAGTTGGCGAAGTCGAACAGGCACCAGCTTACGGTTGCCCGCCGGGTGGGGCGGTGGAGAGGCAGGATGGGAGAGGCCACGCCGGAGCCCATGTTGCCGCCAGGGTTCGGTCAATCTTACCAGAGCCCGCCGGAGCGCGGGCGTCAATCCTCGTTTTCGGCGACTGGGGGGCGAAACTATCGGGTTGATTTCGGCATCTTATGATTGGTAGAGTTGAGAAGTTACCGTTACAACCTGACGTGCGAGGTGTGGGCTTGAAACTGGCAACTGGGGCGCTGTGGGCGCTCCTGACCGCGTCCTCCGTTGTGTTTGCGGGTTCGGTTCCGGGATCCGGAGCTGATTCTGCGCCTGAGCCTGCCAACATCCGCCCTGGCGAAATCGTAGCCCGCTATCTGAGCGCGGTGGAGGCGGGGAACAGGCGGGCGGAGGATCTCTCGATGGAGGTGGACATCGACGCCAAGCTGCCGCGGCTGAACAAGGAGGGAAGATTCCACGCCTTCAAGTTCATTCCCAGGCTGGGACAGATCGTCTACAACGCGGTGCGCTTCGAAGGCGACGACACCGTCAAGAAGGATGTGATCGCCCGTTATCTGACCGCCGAGAAGGAAGCCCGCACCAAGCTGGCGGGCTCACTGGCCATCAACCTCCAGAATTACCGGTTTAAGTACAAGGGCACCGCGGACTGGGCCGGCGAGACGGCCTACGTCTTCCAGGTCACGCCCAAAGAGAAAAGACTGGGCCTGTTCAAAGGGGAGCTGTGGGTGGACTCAAAAACCTACCTGCCGCTGCGGGAGTGGGGAGAGCTGGTCAAGAACCCGTCGGTGTTCCTGAAGAACGTTTATTTCGTTCGGGACTACTTCATCTACGAGGGCCGGTCCATCCCCCGGCGGATCATCAGCGACGTGGATACGCGCCTGGTGGGGAAAGCGGAACTCACTATCTGGTTCAACAATATTTCGGTGGGGGAACGTGCGCAACCCTCCGGCCTGCCAGCCGCGGACGGCCAGCCCACTCAGGGAAACGGCCTTCAGGCCAAGTAGTCCGCCGCTCGGTTGCCGGAACCGTAACGTCCTACCCGGGCTGTTGTGTTCGGAGCCTTGGGTGCCGTAAGCTGAGAACAGACTTCATGAGGACGCTCTTTCTAAATCCTCCTTCTTTTGAGCAGTTTGACGGGGGCGCTGGTTCCCGCTGGCCGGCCACCCGCGAGATCGAGTCCTACTGGTATCCGGTCTGGCTATGCTACCCCGCCGGACTCCTCCCCGACAGCAAGGTGGTGGACGCGCCTCCCCACAAGGTTTCCATTGCTCAGACCGTCGCCATGGCCTCGGATTTCGAGTTGCTGGCATTGTTCACCTCGACGCCCGGCTTTCACGTGGACGTGAAGATCGTCGAGATGATGAAGGACGTCAATCCGAAGCTGCGAGTGGCCTTTGTGGGACCTCCAGTGACGGTGGAGCCGGAGAAAGTCCTGAACGCATCCACGGCCATCGACTTCGTGGTGCGGCGGGAGTTCGATCATCAGATTGTGGACTATGCCAACGGGAAGCCGCTGGCCGAGCTGCCTGGCGTCAGCTATCGGAGCAACGGTCGCTTTACCCACAACCCCGACGGTGGGTTCATCGAGAACCTGGACGAGCTGCCCTGGGTGACCAGAGTGTACAAGCGGGACCTGGACATCGCGCAATATAACGTCCCGTTCCTGCTCAGACCGTTTGTGGCCTTCTACACTTCGCGTGGATGCCCGGCCCTGTGCACGTTCTGCCTGTGGCCGCAAACCCACTCGGGACACCGCTGGCGGCGGCGCTCCGCCGAGGATGTGGCAGCGGAATTCCGTTACGCGCGGGACAGCTTCCCGGGCCTGAAGGAAGTGTTCTTCGATGACGACACCTTCAATTACCAGAAGGGTCGCACCATCGAGCTCTGCAAGAAGCTGAAGCCGCTGAATTTCACCTGGTCCTGCACCTCGCGGGTCACCACCGATTACGAGACGCTCAAGGCCATGAAAGAGGCCGGCTGCCGGCTGCTGATCGTGGGCTACGAATCCGGCGACCCGCAGATCCTGAAGAATGTCCGCAAGGGCGCTACCATCGACATGGCTCTCCGCTTCACCCGGGACTGCCAGCGGCTCGGGCTACTGGTGCACGGCGACTTCATCGTGGGCCTGCCGGGCGAGACCCGGGAAAGCCTCCGGCGCACCATCGACTTCGCCAAGCGCCTGGATTGCGAAACCGTCCAGGTTTCGATCGCGCACCCGTATCCCGGCACGGAGTTTTACGACTACGCGGCCCGCAACCGCCTGCTCACCTTCGAGTCGATGACCGACGAAAGCGGGCACCAGTTGCCCACGGTGGTCTACCCCGGGCTGGACCGGGCCGAGCTATTGGATTGGGTCGAGCGGTTTTACGGCGAGTACTACTTCCGCCCGCGCGTGGTCTGGCGGCTGGTGCGCAAGGCCCTTTGGGACGGGGCCGAGCGACGCCGGCTCTTCAAGGAAGCCCGGGAATACCTGGCGCTGAGATCCAGGCGCAAACAGTTCGTTCGCCACCAGAGGCAGACCGCAGCGCAGCATGAGTAGCGCAATCGGCAACTTGCGGCTGAAGACCTGGGTGGTGGCAGTCGTCGTGGTGCTGGCCAACTTAGCGGGTAACTCCTGCCTGAGCTGGGGCCTGAAGCAACGCGGCCGGGCGCTGGGCGGCGCGCCGCTCGAGTATGTAGCGGCGGTTTTCACTCCCTGGGTAGCCCTGGGCATCGCGGTGCTGATCGTGTGGCTGCTGGCGCGGATGACGCTGCTGAGTTGGGCGGACCTGAGTTTTGTGGTGCCGGTGACGGCGGTGGGCTATGGGCTGGCCGCGGTAGCCGGACGGTTCCTTCTGGGGGAGCAGGTATCCCCGCAGCGCTGGGCGGGCGCACTGCTCATCGCGGCCGGCACGGCGCTGGTGGGAACCACCGCGATTCGAACCACCGCGGGAGGGGAATCGTGAAGTGGCTGTTTGTAGCCCTCATCGTCGCCGCCACTACGGGCAGCGATACGCTGTTGACCCGACGGATGAAGCGGCACGGGGAGATCCGCGACTTCCGGCTGGGCGCGCTGGGCCGGGCCCTGGGCGCCGTGGCGCGAACCTGGCAAGTCGCGGCGGCCATCTTTCTGCTGGCCGTCTCCTTCTTCGCTTTCATGGCGCTGCTCTCGATTGCCGACATGAGCTTCGCCGTGCCGGCCACAGCGGCGACGTTGGTGGTCGAGACGCTGGTGGCGAGGCAAATCCTTCGGGAACGGGTCGGCGCCAAGCGGTGGCTCGGGACGGCGCTCGTCACCGCCGGCATCGTGCTGATTGCGCTGTGAGCTACCTGCTACTGGCGGTTGCGGCGGCGGCTCTTGTTTACCAGTGTCTGGCTTTGGCGGCCGCGCTGCGGCAGCTCTGGCGGCGCGAGCGCCGCTGGGGGTGGACGCCGCCGGTTTCCATCCTCAAGCCCATGCACGGCCTGGATCCGCACTTCGCTGAGTGCATCCGCTCGCACGCTCTCCAGGATTACCCGGACTTCGAGATCTTGTTCGGGGTGTCTGATCCGGCTGACCCCGCCATTGCGGAGATCGAGCGGCTCGCCGGCGAGTTCCCCGAGCGCGCCATACGGCTCATGGTCAGCGCGCCAGCGGCGCCCAACGGCAAGGTGGGCGTGCTGGCGGATCTGGCGGCGGCGGCCCGCCACCCGGTCCTGGTGGTCAACGACAGCGATATCCTGGTGCCCCGCGACTACCTGCGACGGGTGGTCGGGCCGCTGGAGGACCCGCAGGTGGGCGTGGTGACCTGCCTGTACCGCGCGCGGGCGGAGGGCTGGCCGGGCCGTTTCGAGGCCGTCGGCATTACGACCGACTTCGCCTCCGGCGTGCTGGTCGCGCGCTTGGTGGGGGTTTCCGAGTTCGGCCTCGGCGCCACGCTGGTTTTCCGGGCGGCAGACCTGGAGCGGGCGGGCGGCTTCGGCGCGCTTACCGACTACCTGGCCGACGACTACCAGCTCAGCCGGCGCATCCGGGATTTAGGGCTGAAGGTGGCGGTCGCGAAGCTAGTGGTCGAGACCTGTCTCGGCGACCGGACCTGGCGCGAAGTCTGGCAGCACCAGTTGCGCTGGGCGCGGACCATTCGGGCATCGCGCGGCGGTGGTTACAGGGGCTCTTGATAACACATGCTACGCTGTGGTCGCTGGCGCTGGCGCTGGCGGGCCAGTGGTGGGCGGCTGCGGCGCTGTTTGGCGCGCGGCTGGCGGCGGGCCTGGCGGCTACTGCGGCGCTCGGGGACCGGCGGACCCTGGCCTGCTTCTTTCTGATTCCGCTGCGCGACGTCTGGGGCACGGCGCTATGGGCCTGCGGGCTGTTCGGCTCGACGGTGATGTGGCGCGACCTTCAGATGCGGCTGGACAGCGAAGGAAGAATCACCGAAGTCCGCCGAACTTGACAGTGCTTCGGCAGACCCGCTAGATTGGGTTCAGGACCCGTTTTTGCGCCTGTAGCTCAGTTGGATAGAGCGTCTGGCTACGAACCAGAAGGTCGGGAGTTCGAATCTCTCCAGGCGCACCATACAAGTCAATCACTTGCGCGTCAGTTTGGCTTGCCGACATCAGCGTTGACAGCCAGTTTGACAGCCACCGCGTAGTGTCCAAAAACTCGATCTGCTTCAGATCATGCAGTTTGCAGAGCCCGACGCCTTAGATCGCTGGTTCGAGTATCGCTTTCATTCGATGCTGGTCGATCTCTGCGATGACCTGGTGATACACGAAGAGACATGAACGCCACCAGGCATTCCTGCGACCCAAGAATCTCGTGCGATCGAGTTTTTGGACGTTACGGGGACGGGCGGGGTGTCCGGGCGCCCCCTGGGCAGGCGACACCCGGCAGTTACCGGAACTCGGACGCGACTACCTCTTCCAGCGGCGAAAAGCAAACAGAAAAGCGACGCCGGACGCTAGAAGCAGGACAGAGCCCGGTTCGGGGGTGTCGCTTATGAACTTGTAGGAAACGGTGTAGCCGGGGACGAAGCCGGGCTGGCCGTTACTCGGAGTGTAAAGACCATAGTTGACGGATTCTGTCCCGACTTCATCGATGTAGACGACGTTGGTGTGTTGCGGCGGGGGACCAGGGGTATCGGCCAAAGCGTCAAAGCCATCGAGATTGTCGGAGTAGAACAAAATGCTCGCCGGATAGAGGGGGTTTCCGCCCGTGCCGGCGGGGTTGAAACGGATTACATCCAGGGTGACCGATCCATCCCGCATCTGAACGTCGCCCGCAACTACCGAAGGGGGTCCCATCATGCTGTACGCGAGCACATTAAACGGAGAGCATCCAACTAGGGTCGGGCTCAAGAACCCAGGGCATCGTCCATACCAAACCGTTTCCCCAATCAATGGTGCCGTGGCCGTTCTCGTCTATGGTGATGAAAGGCCCGGCGAAGGCGGTTAGAGAGCAGACCACGATTAGCAGTAGCAAGCTGCCGGTTCTCGAGAACTTCATCGCGCTGTGCTCCTTTCGAGACAACCAGATTCCACACCTACCCCCTAGCGCGGAGGCACCACTCCATCCATTCTGGGGACTGTTGGACCGGATGTCAATGCCTTTCTTCGTGCGGCGCGGGTTTTAGCACCGGCAGGTTGCCAGGTGACTGTAATCTTCTGCGACGTCCCCCGCTACTCTAGCAGGGATTTCCGTTTTCACTTCCCGGCTGGATTCCAGTGTACACCTAACCGCCTCCCTTTGGACGGTT
>CAVRZY010000300.1:0-9993 GCA_963725415.1 uncultured Acidobacteriota bacterium
GGCAGCACTTCTGTGATCGGGTCGGGTGACCGGGATTGCGCCCGGCCACCCTCCCACACCACCGGACGTACGGTTTTCCGTATCCGGCGGTTGAACGCAGCGGCGATCATTGCGCCGCAAGATCTGACGGCATTGGAAACCCATACCGTCGCAGCACGGCGTTGGAAAGCCCAGCCTGCATCGTACGCGTCGCGGCCATGAACCAAGCGCCCCGGCGCGTGTGCACGGTCGCCAGCAACCGGGGATTCACCCCCAATCGCCGTAGCGCCTTCGCGCGACCCTTCACGCTGTGCCACCGCAGCCAGAAGCACTTCCGAATATGTCGGCGGATCCAACCCTCCAGCCGAAAGATGGGCTGGCGTTCCTCGGCCAGCCGGAAGTACTCCCACCAGCCGACCACGTACTGTCGCCAGGCGTCCCGCAGCTGGTTGCTGGTTCGGCTCTGGCGGCCCTGCCACATCTCCCGCACTCTGGCTTTGAATCGCTCCAGACTCTCCGGAGCCACTTCCATCTGCCCTTTGCGGTTCAGTCGAAAGCCCAGAAACTTGCGTTCCCAAACCCTCCCCGTTCCGCTCTTGGCGGTATTCACCTTCAGTCGCAGATGCTTCTCGATCCAGTCCTGGATGGATGCCATCGTCCGCTCGGCCGCTGACTGACTGCCTACGTAGATATTGCAGTCATCGGCGTACCGGCTGAACTGGTGACCTCGCCGCTCCAGTTCTTTATCGAGCGCGTCCAGATAGATGTTGGCCAGCAACGGAGACAGCGGGCCTCCTTGCGGCGTCCCTTCCTCACTCGCCACCACCACCCCTTCCACCATGGCCCCGCGTCGCAGGTACTTCCCGATCAGGTGCAACACCCTCTTGTCGCGGATCACCTTGCCGATCCGCCCCATCAGGATGTCGTGGTTCACGTGGTCGAAGAACTTGGCAATATCCAGATCGACGACCCAGTCCCTACCCTGCTCGGCGTACCGCTTGGCCGCGGCCACTGCACCGTGCGCACTGCGCCCGGGGCGAAATCCATAGCTGTGCTCGCTGAAACGCGGCTCGAAGATCGGCGTCATCACCTGCAACAGCAACTGCTGGATGAACCGATCCAGCACCGTGGGGATACCCAGCATCCGTGTGCCTCCGCTCGGCTTCGGAATCTCTACCCGCCGCACGGGGCTCGGAACGTAGGTCCCGGCCAGCAGCTTGGCCCGGATCTTTTCCCAATGCGCTTGAAGATGTGCTTCCAACTCGCTCGTCTTCATCCGGTCGATCCCCGGCGCTCCCTGGTTGCGTTGTACCGCTCCCAGCGCCCGCCGCTGATTCTCCGGTGCAACGGCTTGCTCCATCAGGCTCTCGTACATCGCTCTCTGTCGAGGGGTTCGCGAAGGTTCCGCCTCGCTTCCCGCCGCCTCCGGCTCGCCACGGCTGCACCGTCTCTGCCGTTGGCGCTCCTTGCTGCGACCGCCCTTCTAGCGGTTCTTGGATTTCAGGCCTTTCTCGGCCTCGCCTTCAGTTCCCCTTCTAGCTCCGTTCCTTCGTTCTTCGGCCCTTCGCTCCGCCCGTGTTACCGGGCTTCCTTGCTACTACAGCCTATGCTGACTTCTCCGGCGTTCTCACCCCGGAGATCTCCCCAGGTAAGGCGCTGACTCTTTCCCCTGGCGCCGGCTGGCTCTACCTGACGTGTCTTGGTGGCTTTCGGGCTTCGCTGTTGCAGGCCAGCTCGCCGCCCACGCCCGGCCTCGCTGCCAGTTTCTATTCGTCCGGTCCAGAGTTTGCCTCTCGCTTTCTTCGGCTTCGCCTCGCGACTACGCCTTGCGATTTGGCTACGGTTGCCGCCACCGGCCCCGTGAAGTACGTTTCAACCTCCTAGATTCAGCCCATACTGGGCACACCTGCCGCCGGGCTTCGGCCCGGCTGGCTGGATCATGGCCGTAGACTCGCGAAGAATCCCTGAGAATCCTGCTTGTTTGTCACCTTCCGCCTGCACGGAAGTCTTCCCACCCACCGGCTCTTTCCCCCCGCCCGCATGACCTCCGGCCGAGCCTTCGTTGTTCTGGACCGCCTCCTGAACCAGCCCACTGGCGGTCCACTTTTTCTGCGGCGGCCCGAAATCGCCGGTGTGATGGTCCAGGCCCTGCAGGACGGCCAACTCCGCTTCCAGCGCTATCAACTGCATGCCTTTGTGGTGATGCCCAATCACGTCCACCTGCTAGTGAGTCCTGCCGTGACCACCCAGCAGTGGCTGGGACCGCTGAAGGGCTTTACCGCCCCCGAGGAGTTTGCTTGGTCGAGCGCGGCGCCGGGCCGGAGCCCGGCGGCAGGCTAAGAGCCTGACCCCACTCAAACAGCGTTCATCTCCCACGGAAATGTAGAAACTCCAGGGACGGCCGCTTGCGGCAACCAGTCTTCGAGCGTAGCAACATGGGTTGAGCCGCTTCTGTAGTTTATCGAATGCGGCTCATGATCGAAAGCGCGCAGAACTCAGATCTTGAACGGCCTCTGCGCCAGGAAGACCGTGTTGGGCCGGCCGGTGGTAAACAGGTTGGGCGTCTGATTCGGCGGCATCAGGTTGACGATCTTGGAGTGGAAGCCCCGGTAGTCCCCTTTGAAGGCGCCTTCTTTCCACACCCGCAGCAGGGTGCCGGTGAACAGGCCGTTGAAAACGCCGTCCTGGGAGAGCTGGCTGTCCTGGCACCCGGAGACCAGCAGGACTGACGCCCGGACATCCTCTTTCGCCGTTTTGAGCGTTTTGTCCATCAGGATCCTGTCATAAGCCTTCTTGTTCAACCGGTAGGTGCGCAACGCGACGCCGGGCGGCATGGCCCGGTAGCGAATCCCCTCCGGCGTGATGGTGGAGCCGGCACTGGCCCCGTAGTAGGCCAGTTTCACCACCGTCCCGCTGTGGCAGCTATCGGAAAGGACCACAACGCGAACTCCTGCCGCGAGTTGTGCGAAGGCCGCGTACAGCTCATCGTCCACCAGTTCGCCATCGTACAAGCACCAGGTTTCGTCGAAACCGTCGGGTTCATCGTTGTTGAGATCCGGCAACTGGCCGCCGTGTCCGGAGTAGCTGAGCATGAAGATGTCGCCGGACTTCAGCGCCTTGGCGACCTTGGCAATCTGGGCCTTGACCCGCGCTCGTGTGGCGACCTTAGTCAACATTTTTGTAACCGCGAAACCCTGAGACCGCGCAATGCCAGCCATGTCGTTGGCATCGGCCTCACAGGCGTTCAACTCGCCCGACCACCCCGCGTAGTGGGTGGGGGAAACCGAGTTCAGTCCAATCGCTAATGCAATTCCTTTGGGCATTGTAAGCTCCTTGTTCGGATTTTCGTTATTACGCCGGTTTTCTCCGGCTTCGCGGGTCCAGCGATCCCGCGATTCGCCTCTCTTTCTTGTCTTCTTTCTTACCCTTTCTCGTGGAATTTGTCAAGAGTTTTGAGCAATGCTCTGCGATTCAGACACTGACACGGCAATGCGCAAAAACCCTTGCCCTCCCCCAGTTTCACACCCCGTGCCTTCCCGGTTCGCGTAATTCGGGGACCGGCGCGAATTTCGCCGCCGTTGCGAAATTCGTGGCCTGTACCCGAATTACCGTCCCCGCATTGGTCCGGTCAAAGAAACTGGGGGAGGGCAAGGGTTTTTGCTGCGTTCCATGCCCACTGTCTGAATCGCAGAGTAATTCTTTCGGATTCATCCAATTCCCCGCTCCCCGGCCTGTGCCGTAAATGGGTGGCGGATGCTGTGTTCCGCATTTAGAATGAAAGCTTGATCCTCACCCTTACCATCAACCCTGCCATCGACCATAACGTCACGGTGGACCGCCTGGTCTTTGAGGACCGTGTCTACGTTCTTTCGACCTCGGAATCCGCCGGCGGCCG
Source organism: uncultured Acidobacteriota bacterium (assembly GCA_963725415.1). Classification (GTDB taxonomy): domain Bacteria; phylum Acidobacteriota; class Terriglobia; order Bryobacterales; family Bryobacteraceae; genus CAVRZY01. Next base: position 3,875 of record CAVRZY010000300.1, read on the forward strand.
CGGCATCAACGCTTCCTGCGTGATCCACTCGTTCGGCGGCCAGACCCGCGCCATCGCCACTTGCGGGGGAAAGGCAGGCGCCCGGCTGGAGCAGTACCTGGGCGGCTGCGGCTTCCCAGTCGAGATGGTTCCCATCCACAACGAGGTTCGCACCAACCTCATCATCACCGATAAGCAAGGGCTGACGGTGAAGCTCAACGAGGTCGGCCCGTTCATCAGCGCGCCTGAGCTGGACCGGCTGGAGGCCGTGGTCCGCGGCAGTCTCCGCGGCGTGGACTGGCTCATGCTGTGCGGCAGTATTCCGCCCGGGGTACCGGCAGGCTTCTATTCGAAGTTGGTGAAGATGGCGCGCCAGCAAGGCGTCAAGATCCTGCTGGACACCGACGGCGAGGCCTTGCTGGAGGGAGTGGAATCGGGCCCCACCGTGGTGGCGCCAAACCAGCAGGAAGCTGAGAGGCTGCTCAACACGGTCTTGATCACCCGCAACCATTTCCTGGAGGCGGCCCGGCGCATCCGCCGTATGGGCCCGGAGGCGGTGGTGCTGTCGCTGGGCAGTCGCGGGGCGGTGGGTGCGATCGAGGACCGCCTGATCGAAGCGATTCCCCCGCGCGTCGAGGCGGTCTGCCCCATTGGGGCGGGGGACGCGCTGGCAGCGGCCTTCGTGTGGGCCATGGCGGAGAAAGGGGACTTTGCGGAGGCCCTGCGGTGGGCAGTGGCGGCGGGCACGGCCTCGGCCCGCCTGCCGGGCGTTACCTTCGCCTCCTTCGAGCAGACCAAGCAAGTTTACCCGGAGGTGGAGGTGCGGGAGGCCCGCTAGAGCACAGCTTCTCACGGCTGCTCACGGCGCGATTAGGGACCCTCCGCCCCGCCACAGCCCGCCCGGCGGCCGCAGTCCAGCCTCGGCCAAGGAAGTGTGCAGGAAACCCAGCAACGCGCGCCCCCGCTCCCGCCGGTTGTTGTTGCTGATCGCCAGGCGCTGCCAGAACACCAGCACGCCCAAGATGTCGGCATCGCGGATCGTGGTAATGCCATGGCGCGAGCTGGCTTGCTGGCGGTACTCCTCGAGCTCTTTGCTGCACCCGCTGATGGATGTTCCCAGCCAGCAGATTGGCCGGCCGCGTCTCGTAGTAGAGGCCGCTCTCCCGCGTCCGGTAGGTCCGTGCCAGAGAGTCCAGCGCTTCCCGCACGTCGGCATCTACCGTGCCAGGGGTCTCCAGGGCTGCCTGGAGCAGGCTGGCTCCCACGAACGTCACCAGCGTCTCGTTCTCCTCAAGGTACTGCTCGGTCAATCGAATGTCCCGGTTCGGAATCTGTTCCGGATCCACGGGCGGGACTCTTTCATGGCTGTGGGCTTCCTGGAGGTATTCGCACTCCAGCGGGCAGGTGATGCTCACCTCCCGCTCCGTGCCGCAGCACACCGAGCAGATATCTCCTCCCACGCCGGGGCAGTAGCGGCGCGGGCGGCGCGTCTCACAAATCTTGCAGGCCATCTTCTCCGGGGATTGTTGATTCTGGGGGCAAGTCCCTATCGTATCATTACGTTCATGCCCCGCACCGACCTGTTCCTGAAAGTCGAGATCGACCACGACCCCGAGGAGAAGCCCGAGCAGTTCGCCGCGGAGATCTGCCGGCACATCCTGAAAATCTACGGCGTGCGCTCGGCGGAGCTCTCCATCTCGGTCTCCCACTCAGAGACGGAGGCCCCCAGCTAGCCGCCCGGCGCAAGAAGCTCTCGGTGTGTCCGGAGGAAGAAGCCATCCGTCATCCCGGCAATGTAGTCGCACACCACACGGTGCAACGGGTGCGCCGCCGCCTCTTCCTGATAGGAGGGCGGCAGGCGGTCCGGGTGATCCAGGAAGAATTGAAACAACTCGGCAATCAGTGCGGCCGAACGGCGCCGCTCCTCCACCAGCAGCTCGGAGTAGTAAACGTGCCGGTGCAGGAACTGCTTGAGAGCGGAGCAGGTCGCCTGCGCGGCAGCGGTGAACCTCGCCAGGCGCTGGGGAAGGCGGCGGACTTGCTCCACATTTTCGACTTCTGCCTCCTGGGCGGCCACACGCGTGCCCTCAATCAGCCCGGATACGAAAAGATCGATCAACCTGCGCAGGCCTTCCTGAAAACGCACCCGCTCGGGAGCCTCTGGAAACTGCGTCGCAGCCGCTTGGTGGATTTCGGCGTACTGCGGGACGCTTTCGGCCACTTCCTCGAGGCGGAAGAACTGGGCCGAAAACGAGTCGTCCAGATCCGCCGTGTTGTAGGCAATCTCATCGGCCGCGTCGATGAGCTGCGCCTCCAGCGGCGGCCGCAACCTCGGAAGATACTCGTCCAACTGGGCATTCTCCCCCGCTTGGATGTCGCGCGAATGCTTCACAATGCCCTCGCGCACTTCGAAGGTCAGATTCAGGCCGGGGAAGCGGGCGTAGCGCTGCTCGAACTGCTCCACGATCCGCAGGGCGTGCAGGTTGTGGTCGAACAGCTCCGCGAAGCGGCGCATCTGCCGGTTCAGCTCCTCCTCGCCCGCATGAGCGAAGGGCGGGTGCCCGATGTCGTGCGCCAGGGCCAGCGCTTCGGTGAGATCTTCGTCCAGTCCCAGCGCCGCGGCCGCCGTCCGCGCAATCTGCGCTACCTCGATGGTGTGCGTCAGCCGGTTGCGGAAGTGGTCCGACAGACCGGCCGTGAACACCTGGGTCTTATCCTCCAGCCGGCGGAAGGCGCGCGCGTGCACGATGCGGTCGCGGTCGCGCTGAAATTCGTTGCGGTAGGGATGCGGAGCTTCCGGGTAACGCCGGCCCCGGCTCTGGCTCACCGGGAACCGCAGGCCCCGCAAGCTGGCTGGCATGGGCGGTGTGATCCTACTGAGAAGGCAGTTCGCTCAGCGCCGTCAGAGCAGCCCGGCTGATGGCGCCCCGTCTTTCGATCCGCAGGGGCTCCAGCAGTTTGCGCGCCTCCGCCGGCTGGCGCGGGCCGATTAACTTGGCCAGCGCGATGGTGGCCTGCTCTTTGGAGACAAATGCCGTCGGCTTCTCGATCAAGGAACGATACAGCTTTTCTGCCTCGGACGCCTTCCCCTGTCCGGAGTAGAATTCCGCCAGGCTCAGTTTGGCCAGCGAGCCGTATTCGGCATACCCCGAGTCGATCACCTCGCGGAAACACTTCTCCGCCTCGGCGTTGTTTCCCTTGTCCACCGCAATGCTCCCCAGATAGTAGCGCGCCACGACGCCTTCCATGGTGCCAGGGTAGTTCTTGGCGAGTTCCGTGAAGGCTTTCAGCGCGGCCTTGTCTTTCTCCTCCTGGGTCGGAAACAGCGTCAGCACATCACTGCTCGCCGCTCCCACCTGCGCTTCTTGGATGCGCAAGGCCACACTCAGCGCCTCTTGCCGTACCACCTGCTGGTGTTTGCGGTAGAAATAGACCCCAATCACCAACGCCAGGATGACGCCTGCAATCACGCTGTACCGGGTCACCTGCCGCCGGTGCTCGCTCAGATAGTCAACGGTGTGCGTGACCTCCAGCGCAAACTTATCTCGCTTTAGCTCTTTTCGGGTGAGTCTGTCCACGGCAACCTCGAACGCCTTGGGAAGACATCTGATTGTAGCACAGCCGTTGGCTCTTAGCGGCCAGGCGCTGGCGGCTAAGGGCTAATGACTGATTAGCGCTACAATCCGAGTGATGGAAGGCATCGCGCTGAAAGAGCTACTGGAGAAGATGCAGCGGGATTGGGACCAACGCGCCCGCGAGAACGCGCTGTACTACGTAAGCACGGCCCGCGACGATTGGGCCGAAGAGGACTTTTTCCGCTCCGGCCAGCGCACCGTGGACGAGCAGATCCTCAACGACATGATCAATATCTGCCAGGGCAAGGACCCCAAGCAGATGAGGGTTCTGGATCTGGGTTGTGGCGCCGGCCGGGTCACCCGCGGCCTGGCGGAGGTTTTTGGAGAAGTGCACGGGGTGGACGTCAGCGGCGAGATGGTCAAGCTGGCGCGCCGCGCACTGGCTGACTGGCCCACCACCTTTGTCCACCAGAACAACGGTATGGATCTCTCCGTGCTGGGCGATCTGCAATTCGATTTCGCTTACTCCGGCATCGTCTTTCAGCACATCCCCAGCCGGGAAGTCATCGAGAACTACGTGCGCGAGGTCTACCGCGTCCTGCGGCCCGGCGCCCTGTTCAAATTCCAGGTGCAGGGCGACACCCGGGTGGAATCCGCGCCCGACGACACCTGGCTGGGCGTGGCGTTCTCCGACCAGGAGGCCGTGGAAATGGCCCTGCGCTGCGGTTTCGAACCCCGCTACCGGCACGGCGCCGACGAGCAGTACTTCTGGCTGTGGTATTTCAAGCCCCCCAGGTGAATCGGCGCAACCCCGCCGCCAGCCTGCCCGCTCAGGGGCGGGTGACTGCATCCTGGCTCTTGCGCAGTGCCCAGTATTGCTTCATCCGCGCCGAGACCCGCGCTCTCTCTTGCGCGCTCATGCGCCTCCGTCCCCGGCGCTTCCTCACCTTCCCCTCTGGCCCCAGTTGCCCGCTTTGCTGGAGGCGTTCAAGCGACGCGATCAGCCGTTCGACCCGCTTCTTCTCTTCGCATAGCCATCGGATTGCCTCGTAAAGATCCATCAAACTCGCCTGCCCTCCTCCCTGCGGGATCCGGGGGACTTCATCATACACCGACCGGCCGCCGCATGTGAACTGCTGACAGCTCGAGGCAAGAAAGCCGCTTGCGCATAAAGATGATTTCATAGTATGACTCTTCATATGGCCAGAACCACTCTGGTGATCGATGAACAGCGCCTTATCGAACTCAAACGCTTGGCCGCAGGTCGGCGCCAGACATTGTCGGCCCCGGTTGATGAGTTTCTCCGGCAGGGCCTTCAAATGGCGAAGGAACCCAGGCGGACAAAAGCACGCCCCTCGCTGCCTTCCTTCCCGATGGGCAGACCCAGAGTCAATATCGCCGACCGGGACGAGCTCTACCGCGTGTCTTTTCCAAGCCTCTCTCGGCCAGCGAGGCCTGCCGTTACATCGGTGTTCTGCTGGACCGCGAAGAAGTGACCATCCTGGTTCCGACAGGCCGTCATTGGGAGCTTCTGGATAAGACGCTGAAGGAATTGCACCACCCGGCTGGAAATGTCCTTCAGGACGTTGCCACGGCTGTTCTGATGAGGGAGCACGGCGTTCAGGAAATCGTGAGCGCAGACGTGGACTTCATGCAGTTTCCGTTCCTCAGGGTGGTCAACCCGCTTCTGTAGGCGCTCGCGCAATCCCCATAGATGGCGAACAACGACTGGTGCGCCTGGAGAGATTCGAACTCCCGACCTTCTGGTTCGCAGTTCGACGGTGGGGCGTCCAGTGCTTGCACGCATGTCCATTTCTAACAACTTACAGACTTGCGCTGTGTTGATTTGTCCACTGTGTCTATCTACTTCCATTGTCTTGGCTGTCAAGGTGGCTGTCACAAGACTCCGGCGTCTTAAAAGGCCGCAGAAGACTCAAAGGCCCAGCTCTTCGCGCCCCGCCCGCCGCGCTCGCCTCCGGACCTCCTCGGGTAGCGGGGCAGGTGGTCGCGCAACTCGCGGGCCTTCAGTCTCCGCTTGCAGAAAGGACAGGGGACGGGTCGCGGCGGCCAGCGGCAGCGTCCTCTCTGCGCAAAAGAAGCGGTCCCGAGCGGGGCCGGTCCTGCCCATTCTGCAAACCGGGCAGCTTGGTGCGGCATATCCGCCGGCGGCGACCTACCCGGTGCCAGTTGCGGGGGGCGGTGGCGTGGGAGCGCAGGTCCTATTCAGCGGTCGCGCTCCGGGGTTCCTGGGCCTGTACCAGGTGAATATCGTCATTCCAGGCGCCGCCCCCACTGGGTCTGTGAATCTGGACGTGGTCGTAGACGGGACACCTAGCCAGACATCAAAAGTCGTGGTGCAGTGACTCACTTAGCGCGGTGGGTCTTGCAGCGGCCTGGGAAGGCCAGTCTACGCTGTCACAGGACCTTTGTGGCTCGTTTTGAGTCAGTTCCTGACCCCGCTACCCTGCCCCGGCCCATCGGGGGCCTCGGGGGGCTCTGCCGGCGTCAAACTGCTGCCGCGGGCCCTTTCGGAGGTCGGAGGGGGCTGGATGGGAAATCGCACTG
>CAVRZY010000301.1:0-7948 GCA_963725415.1 uncultured Acidobacteriota bacterium
GGTTTCCACCCGGCGTTCAGACGCACGCCGGGCCGAAGCCCGGCGGCAGGCTCAAAGCCTGACCCCACAGAGAAGAAGCACAAAGTAAACAGTATTGGATTTAGACCCGCGTTCCCACGGAGAGTCACCTGACGCGCCGTTTATTTGGAAGCACGCTGCGGCAGATCGCTGCGCTGCCCTTGCCCAGGTGGTCAGATGTACAATCGATGGTGGTCAGGAAGCCAAAACGGAAATCCTGGTTCAAGCGACCCAATTCGTAGGAGATTCTGGTTGAAGAGGCCAGGGGATATGATTGGCCAGACAGTCGCCCACTATCAGATCCTGGAAAAGCTGGGCCAGGGCGGTATGGGTGTGGTCTATAAGGCCCGCGACACGCACCTGGACCGCTTGGTCGCTTTGAAGGTCCTGCCTCCGGAACGGGTCGCCGATGCCGAGCGCCGGCGCCGCTTTGTGCAGGAGGCCAAGGCCGCCTCGGCGCTCAATCATCCGAACATCATCACCATCTACGACATCGACCAGGTGGGCCCAGAGGGCGCCCCCGTGCACTTCATCGCCATGGAATACGTGGCGGGCAAGGCGCTCAACGAGCTCATCCCGCGCAAGGGACTGCGCCCGATTGATGCCCTCGAGTACGCGGTCCAGATTGCCGGCGCGCTGGCCAAGGCACACGCCGCCGGCATCATCCACCGCGACCTGAAGCCCTCGAACATCATGGTCGGCGAGGACGGCCAGGTGAAGGTTCTCGACTTCGGTCTGGCGAAACTCACTGAGGCTGGCGGTCTCGCTGAAGACGATCCCACGCGCACGCTGAAGGCCGAGACGGCGGAAGGCACCATCCTGGGCACGGTGGCGTATATGTCTCCCGAGCAGGCGGAAGGCAAGAAGATCGACGCCCGCTCGGACATGTTCTCCTTCGGCGCGGTGCTGTACGAAATGGTGACTGGCCGGCGGGCGTTCCAGGGGGACTCGACGGCCTCCACGCTGGCGGCGGTGATCAAGGAAGACCCCAAGCCGCCCTGCGAGGTCTCGCCCCGTGTGCCGCGGGATCTGGAGAAAGTCATCCTGCGATGCCTGCGAAAAGACCCGGAGTGGCGCTGGCAGACCATGGCAGACCTGCGGGTGGCATTGCGCGAGCTGCACGGAGAGATCGGCTCGCGGCTGGCTGAGGCAACGGTCGCGCCCGGCAAAGGAAGGCGCCGCTGGCGCCTGGCGGCTCTCCTGGCGCTGCCGTTGGTGATCGCAGGAGGCTGGCTGCTTTGGAAGCGCGGGGGCCGCGAGCTTCCACCGCCGCGCGTGGTGCAACTGACTTCTTACCCGGGCTCCGAGCTGTACCCTTGCTTTTCTCCGGACGGCAACCAGGTGGCTTTCACCTGGGACGGCGAAAAAGGCGACAACTTGGACATCTACGTGAAACTGGTGGGCGAGACGAACGCCTTGCGGCTCACTACCGACCCGGCCCGAGACGAATATCCGGCCTGGTCTCCGGACGGGAAGCGGATCGCCTTCCAACGGTCTGCGCCAGGCCGCGCCACCGGCATCTACCTCGTCTCTGCCTTGGGTGGGGCCGAGCAGAAGCTGACGGACTTTCAGGCCAGGGGCCAGATGTCCTGGTCGCCGGATGGGAACTGGCTGGCCGTCGCCCGAGATCCTTCATCTCCTGGCGGCACCGTTGAGTCCGCTGGAATCTTCCTGGTACCGGTCGAAGAGGGCGAGCCGCGCCGGATCTCGAACCCGAAGGCCCCTGGGTACGACATTCATCCCAGCATCTCTCCGGATGGGCGCCTGCTGGCGTACGCTGCCTGCGGTGCGACTTACTCCTGCGACGTGTACGTCCAGCAACTGGGCTCCGGCTATGCCCCTCAGGGCAGTCCGCGCCGGATCACGCAGCAGGGCCTCTCGGTTGCTGGTCTCGCCTGGAGCCGCGACGATGAGTCGCTCGTCTACAGCGGTTCACTGACTGCGGGCGCGCTCGGATATCTGTGGCGAGTGGGAATCCAAGGCCACCAACCGCCAGAGCGGCTCGATTTGGCGGGTTTCTATGCCTCCTATCCCTCGATCGCTCCAGCGGGCAGCCGGCTCGCCTTTTCCAGGGGCCTGCGAAACTACGACATCTGGCGCTACCAGCTCGGCGGGGATCCGGAACCTTTTATCGTGTCGTCGCTCGACGAAGGGAACCCGCAATTCTCACCGGATGGAAGCAGAATCGCCTTTAGTTCCAGCCGCTCCGGCGAGATATTCGAGATCTGGGCGGCGAACGCGGATGGCTCCAATCCCGTTCAATTGACGAACCGGCTGGGACGCTACCAGGGAACGCCGCGGTGGTCTCCCGACGGCCGCTGGATCGCCTTTGATTCTCAAGGGCAGGACGGGCACTGGGACATCTACGTCATCGACGCGAGCGGTGGACGACCGCGGCGTGTGACCTCGGAACCCTCCGATGAGAAGATTCCGAGTTGGTCCCGGGACGGCAAGTGGATTTATTTTGGCTCGAATCGTACGGGCAGGGATGAGATCTGGCGCGTCGCTTCTGGTGGAGGGCAGGCCGAGCAAGTCACGCAGAACGGCGGGTTTGTTGCCTTCGAATCCGCCGACGGCAAAACCCTGTTCTACATGAAGGACAATTCTGCTCCTCTTTTCGCCAAGCCATTAGGTGGTGGCCCGGAGCGACAAGTACTGGATTTCGTCGCCTACCGAGCCTTCTTTGTGGTCGAGGACGGCCTGTATTACATCGGCCGAGCGGGCAACGACCGGCAGTATCCTCTCCAGTTCTTCCAGTTCTCTACCGGCACGAGCCGCCTGCTCACCAAGATTGAAGGTATGCTAGGCCTTGGCTTGACCGTCTCTCCGGATCGCAAGACGTTCCTGTTCGTTAAGAGCGTGACCTCCGGCTCAGACCTGATGCTCATCGAAAACTCCCGATAACATGTGCAAGACACTGGAGCGGTGATTGCGCCGGCTATAGGGCACATGCCGCGCCAGAAACTCGCGCATCTACAGCACTCGCAGAAATTCGCGGAAGAGTGAGGTCACTGCTCCCGCTTCCGGAAGGCCACTACCGCCAGCGGTGGCAGTATAACTTCGATGAGAGAATGTAGTCTTGGTTGTTCAGGAGGTAGCACTATGCGAGCTTCTACCATCCTCTTCCTCATCGTGAGTGCGACCTGGGCGGCGGAGCTGCGCATCCAGGTGACAGATGAAGCAGGACGTTCCATCTGGACACGGCTGGAGGTGCGCGGCCCGGACGGCAAGATGCATCGACCTCCGTCTGCGCTGCGCGACGCCACGGCCAGCAATCGCCCCGGCGGGGAACCCTATTACCTGGGGAGCTTCGTGGTGGAGGGAACAGCCAGCCTAAGCGTGCCTCCCGGGCGCTACACGGTGATCGCCGAGCACGGCCTGGAGTACGAGCGCGTCGAGCGCATCGTCGAGGTGACTGACCGGCAGCCCGCCAGTCTGGCTGTGCGTCTGCGTCCCTGGATCCACATGCGCGAGCGGGGCTGGTGGTCGGGCGACATGCACCTGCACCGCCCGGTGGAAGACTCGCCCAAGCTGGCCCTGGCCGAGGACCTCAACGTCAGCGTCGTGTTCACCATGTGGAACAAGCGCAATTTGTGGGAGGGCAAGCAACTGCCCGCCGATCCGGTCCTCCGCGCCTCGCCGAACCACCTGGTGATGCTGATGAACGCCGAAGACGAACGGGGAGGCGGGGCGTGGCTGCTGCACGCCATTCCAAAACCTCTGCCGTTGGGTGTGGACGGCCGCTGGTTTCCGCCCGGCATCACCTTCGTCCGACAGGCTCGCGCCCAGCGCCCTCCCCAAGGGGTCCTTCCCTGGTTCGATTGCGAGAAACCGTTCTGGTGGGAGGTGCCGGTCCTGATGGCGCTCGCCACGCCGGATTCCCTGGGCGTCGTGCACAATCATTTCAACCTGTACGGCATCAACAACGCGGAGGCCTGGGGCCGGCCTCGGGATCAGAAGCAATTCCCATCTAGTCGCGAAGGGTTCGTCAACTACTCGCTGAGCTTGTACTACCGCTACTTGAACCTGGGATTCCGCCTGCCCCCCTCGGCTGGATCCGCCAGCGGCGTGCTGCCGAATCCGCCCGGCTACAACCGCATGTACGTCCACCTGAGCGGCCCACTTTCAATCGAGAAATGGTACGCCGCTTTGCGCGACGGCCCGAGTTTCGTGACCAACGGGCCGATGCTCTTCTTCTCGACCAGCAAGGCGGGCACCCGGCTCAGGGCCTTCATCGAGGCCCGCGGCCGGGAGCCGATTGACCGCATCGAGATCGTCGCCAACGGCGAGGTCGTCCAACAGTTCGCCCCAAAACCCGGCAGCCTCAGTTTTAGGACCGAGTTCGCCTTCGACCCCAAGAACCATTCCTGGGTGGCCGCGCGGTGTTTTCTCAAACCCGGCTCGACCATTCGCCTGGCGCACTCCAGCCCCGTCTACCTCTCCGGCCGCTGGGACGCACGCGCCGACGCGCAATACTTCCTCGACTGGATTGACGAACTGATCGCCCAGACGACGACCGACCCCAAGCGGTTCGCCACTACCGCCGAGCGCGACCAGGTACTGGCACTTTATCGCGAAGCGCGGGCTGTCTACGAGGCCAAGGCGCGCTAGAATGTAAGAAGGCCACCCCACGGGCGCGTAGCTCAGGTGGATAGAGTACCTGCCTTCTAAGCAGGTGGTCGCTGGTTCGAGTCCAGCCGCGCCTACCATGTTTTTCAAGCAGGCCCGGAGGGTGACTACTCTGGCACGTAGCCTTCCTTGGCCCGGACCTTGTAGTCTTTCAGCCCCTTCACTGCCAACTGGATGGTGCGCCAGGTCTCCTCGCCGGCCGGGGGCGGCTTGTAGGCCAGCAAGTAGGTATGCTTCAGGTCGTTCGAAATATCCTGGAAAACCGCGGAGATCTCGGGGCTTTTGATGACCTTGTAAGACTGTCCCCCCGTCAGGCGCGCGATTTCCTGAAGTTCCTGGAGCAGTACCTGGCTTTTGAGCGCCGCTCCCTGCGCCACTGCGTACACCGGGATGCCCGCCTTCTTGACCCGCGCGATCGCCGCGCCCGCATTCAGGACGCTCTGGTTGTCCTGGCCGTCCGTGAAAGTCACAATCGCTTTCTTGCCGCTGCGGCGCGCCAGGCTCCGCGGCGGTCGCTTTTACTTCTGGAGCAAAGACACAGTTAACCGGCGTGGTGGGGGCGATAATGATCATTTTATTATTAGTTTTTGTACCTGGACTGCTGCAGGATTTGCCGAACACAGCCCTGGCAGCCGTGGTGATTGCCTCCGCGGTGGGCATGTTCGAAATGAACGATTTGCGCCGGCTGTACCACATCCAGCGCTGGGAATTCTGGCTGTCGATAACTTGCTTATTAGGAGTCGCCTTGCTTGGTCCGATCGAGGGATCCTGATTGCGATCGCAATTGCATTGGTAGAGTTCATTTGGGACGCCTGGCGACCACATTACGCGATCCTGGGGCGTGCTGAGGGCGTGAAAGGCTATCACGACATCACTCGTTATCCCCAAGCCCGGAGAGTTCCTGGGCTTAGTTTTATTTCGCTGGGATGCCCCCGTTCTTTGCCAATGCTGAAATGTTCCATGAAATTGTCCTGCAAGCGATCGCCGAATTTCCTATGCCGGTTAACTGGCTGGCGGTTGCCGCCGCGCCGGGTTACCAGCATTGATATCACCTCGGTCGATATGCTCGATGAGTTAGATGACCAGCTGGAAAAGCAAACATCGAGGCTGGTCTTCGCAGAAATGAAGGATCCGGTCAAGGATAAATTGAAACGCTTTGGGGGTTTATGAGAAGTTTGGTAAACACCTGTTCTTCAACACCATTGGAGAGACAGTTAAAGTATATCAAGAATTATATGATGTCGAATGGGAAGATTGGGAAGACCGGAAACCGTAAGGCTTCCAGGTGTGCCTCTCTGACGACATTGGGGTCACTTTTACCAACTAACCGGACAGGCCAGCAGGCTTACTTGTATGAATCCCCATTTAATCCGGTGAGGGTATTGCCATAGCTGGCCGAATCCGAGTAACTGGTAGAACCAGCCTCCTCATCGAAGTGCCACAATGCGCGGGTGTTGGTATCCGGAGTGAAGGGTTCGGATAAAACGGTATACGTGTTACCACTATAGCGCACGATATCGGAGAAACGCAGCTCTTCGATCCAACCGCAGTATAGGTTACTGCCTCCATATTGACCGATATATAATCCAGAAGTCGAATTGGGTAGATTATCGATATCAAAACCCACCAGACTGTTTTTCAACCTGCCGTCCAGATAGATTGCTATCCGATCGTCACTTGTTGTATATTCATTATCGAAAATTGCAGCGAGGTGATGCGGCCAAATAGTCATATTTCCGCTGGTGGAAACGGAAATGTACGCCGCGGAGGCTCAAATGCGGAATACGGTAGGGTATCAGGTGGTTGCTGCTGAAGATGACATACAATCCATACTATCCTCCAAGACCAGGACCTGAGTGCTGTTTCCATTCAGGTCGGGGACATAGAAGATGGTTTCAATTGTGAAGTCACTCCCAATAACAGTGCCCAGGTCAAGTGATTGACTGTCGGATCCGGTAGCGTAATCATCGATCTCATCCAGAAACAATACTGAAACACCTAATGGCGGCATTAATTCGGTGGGTGTCGCGGTCGGCGTTAACGTTATCGTAGGCGTGGGAGTGATCGTAGGGGTATTCGTTGGTGTGCCCGTTTCAGTGCGGGTTGAGGTAATGGTACGAGTGGGTAATTGAGTGCGGGTCTCAGCGCGAGTTGGGGTTATCGTGCGAGTCGGAAGAGGTCGGTAATCGTAGGGGCGGCTGTGGCAGTACGCGTCAGAGTGACTGTATTGGTAGGGGTTGCCGGTGGCCAAGTCGTCGTGGTAGGGGTGAGTATGGTTGGTCGAGGTGTCTTTGTGATGGTAGCGGTACGAGTTGGCAAGGGTGTGCGGGTTTCTGTAACAGTACGGGTAGGGGTTACCGTTCGTGTTGATGTAACGGTTGGTTGGGGAATGGAGAAACTGTCCGACCCGGGATGGTTGTCCGGGTAGGTGTAACAGGACTGGCGGTCCTTGTCACTGTTGGTGTCCTGGTTGCAGTAGGTGTGCGGGTGGGAGTTCCGGTCTTCGTGGTCGTGGTAGGAGTGTAGGTCCAGGTAGCATTCGGATCATCGGTCGGTGAAGGGGTAGGGGTGGGATGTGGGATACAGTAATCTACATTAGTCTTCTATACAATATATAATCGTTTGGAGTTTATAGTAGCTCTTCATCAGGAGTACTGAATAATCCAATCTCGTCATTGAATGCCATCATTTTCTGAAAAGTTCGTAGTAGATATCTTCAGTCAATGTATATTTTGAGACTGATTTGCCCACGATTATAAGCGCACTTGGGTTGGCGGATTTTACGATTGACATTTTCACCAATATAAGCGACATGGTTGGCAATCCCCGCCTCAACTCCATCGTAATACACATCAGCTTCCAGACTCACCATACCAATGAATGGCGACGATTTCTGAATAACGTGCCATGTCTTCCAGACCATTGGGTGTTTTCAGGTTCAACATACCATTGATACTGCCGATATAGCACAAACCCTGTTCGTTTGCGATTTGAGCCATATGATAGGCGAGTTGCCGATATTGGCATCTTCACCGCGTGAAATCAGACCAATCCTCCAGGTCAATACCAGGCAGTTGATGGCGTTCCGCATCGGATAACCTTCCAGCGCGTCCTGCAAACTGCTCCTGGGCAGTTTGCCATGAAGCAAAAGCCTGCACGATAATACCTGTGGTTGCTTTTGCATACCATTGAAGCTGACGAGGTTTATCATTCAATAAACGAAATTCAGAATAGAATATATTATGTCATATGGATGCCTGAATCGAATCAAAAATAAATCGATAAATGTTTCTTCTGTATT
>CAVRZY010000302.1:0-14993 GCA_963725415.1 uncultured Acidobacteriota bacterium
CGCGCCGAAGGCGACTCCAAGAAGAGCGCCGGCCAGCAAGCCGCACAGGCCATCCTCAAACAGCTCATGGCGCACGCGGGGTAGGCAGCTTGTAGCCTGCCGCTTGTGGCCTGTGGGGGCGGAAGTGTGCGGAGCAACAAGCTACATGCTACAGGCCACGAGCTATTTGCGGAAACGCCGTGATGCGCAGCTTCGCCGAGCCGTAAGGGATCAGCGCCAGCCTCTCGACAGGCTTCTGGCTCGCGACCGGGCTCTGCGGTAGCGGGCCGGCCGAGCCGTTCACCAGCGTCTATTCGGGGATCCGGCGCCCTTTCACGCGGATCTCGACCGGCGCCCCGGCGGGGCTGAAGGGCATCTCAGCGACCCGTTTCTCGACTACTTTCGCCTTCCCCGCCCCGAGCATGAGGCCGTAATTCCAGGGCGTGGCGGGATGCACTTCCCAGTCCGCCGCCGGGCCGATCTGCCGCAGCTTACGCCAGTCCTCGCCGATCTTCAGCGAAAACACCAGCGGCCCGCGCTCCAGGGCCACCGAGTCGCCATACCAGCGGGAGGTGCGGACACGCATGGGGAAGGCGAGTTCGACACGATCGCCTTTCCTCCAGGTGCGCTCCAGACGATGAAAGGTGCCGGGGCGAACGCCGGATACCCGCCTACCGTTTACCACCAGGCGCGTTCCTTCGGCCCACCCAGGAATCCGCAGCACCAGCGGGAACGCGACCTGGGAATCCGGGTTCACGGTCAACCGCACCCGGTCGCGGAAAGGGTATTCGGTATCCTCGATGATCGCGACCCGCACGCCGTTCCTTACTACCGCCCGCACTTCATTGGGCGCATAGGCGATGGCGGCGAGACCCTCGTCCGGCGTGGCCATCCATAGGCTCGCCGCCAGCTTGGGCCAGCCCTGGTGGAAGTTCGATGTGCAGCAGCCGAAATTGGGCTCCAAGCCGAACAGGTTCGAATCCGGCCCGTTGGTGGTCCAGTGTCGCGGATAGCGGGTGCACAGGACCTGGTTGGGCTGCTGGTCGTATTGATGCGCCCACATGTCCCCGCTGAAGGCGCCGGGCAGCGCGTTGAAGGCCATCTTCTCCAGGCGGTCGCCGAAGGCCGGGTCGCCCAGGATGGCCATCAGGTGCTCCAGCGAGAACATGCCCTCGACCACAGCGCACAGTTCGGTGCCCTGCGACGGATCCAAACCGGCGTAGTGTTCGTCGCCGCTGTGCACGCCGTTGGGCAACAAGTGGTAGCGGTCCATTTCCCGCAGAAGCTGGTAGATTGCCTCGCGGTCCAAACGCTCCCGCGAAATCTGCGACCACACCGCGGATGTTTTCAGAGCCATGGCGTTGTTGACCACGTGCGTTTTCAAGCTGGTCTGGCCTTTGCTCAGCTTCTCGCGGAACTGGAACTCGGCGAAGTGCGCTTTCCAATCGAAGCCCTGGGCGTGGAGTTTTCCTGCCAGTTCGAGCAGCCAGGGGCTGCCGGTTCGGTTGTAGAGCCAGAGCAGGCTGACCACCTCGTCGCCCCAGCGGTAGATGGCCCATTGCTTGAGCGGACGCGCGGACATTAAGCCGTTCTGGTACTGGCAATAGCGCTCCATCAGAGGAATAACGCGCGGGTCCCCGGTGGCTTCCTGGTACTGGGTCAGCACCTTGAGCATGATCATCAGCGGCCACCAGTCCTCGTTTTTGGGCGGGCCGATCGAGCCATCCCTCCGTTGATTGCTCAACGTCCAGCCCACCCACTTGTGGGCCTTGGCGATGAGTTTCGGATCCTCCAGCAAGAAGGCCAGGGGAACCAGCCCGTCCATGTAGTACGGCCCGCGCTCCCAGCTCTCGCCGGTGCCGCCCAGCCAGCCGCTGTCCGGCCCCACCGAGGGCCAGAACTCATCCAAATGGCCGCTCAAGCCGTCGGCCTGGATGCGTAGCTGCCGCAGCAGCCAGCCCTTCGGCTTGATCGAGCTGAGGGGGAGAGGATCGAAGGCATTCGGCGGCAGAGGGCTTCGGTTCCTGACCGGGGGCTGAACTTCCGCTGCCGGGCAGGTCGAGAATACAATAAGGGCGAGTACAGCGGCTCTCATCGTTGCTCTCCGGAAAACGGAGTGTCAACTCCAGGAAACTAGGCCGGTTCCGTTTTCTGGTCCGAGTGACCGGGAGTTGCCCCCCCGGTTAGGGGTGCCATGAAGGTCTACTTATACTACATCGGCAAGCCGCGTGACGCGAACGCCAACGCCATGGCCGGGGAGTATATCAAGCGGGCAGGACGCTATGCCCGGTGCGAGATGAGGGAGATCAAGCCGGAGCGCTTCGATCCCTGGGACCGGCACCCGGGGGCCACGAAGATCCTGCTGGACGCGGCGGGCCTTCCTCTGGATTCGGAGCAGTTCGCGGCGCTGGTGGCAAAAGCCGAGCAGCAGGCCCGCGAGCTGGTCTTTGTGGTCGGGGGCGCCGGCGGTCTGCCGCCCGGATGGCGCCAGCGCGCCGACCGGCTGCTCTCCCTTTCCGCGCTGACTCTCCCCCATGAGCTGGCCCGGGTGCTGCTGGCTGAGCAGATCTACCGCGCCTTCGCCGCCCTCCGCGGGCACCCCTACCCGCGGTGACATGCTACCCTGAGACGATGGAGGACCCCCCCGGCCTTCTCATGGTCTTTACGGGAGATGGCAAGGGGAAGACGTCCGCGGCCATGGGCACGGCCCTGCGGGCCGTGGGCCAGGGCTTCAAGGTGCTCATGATCCAGTTCATCAAAGGCTCCTGGCACTACGGAGAGCTGAACAGCAGCCGGATGCTCGGGGAGGCCTTCCAGATCCGGCCCATGGGGCGCGGCTTCGTCAAGGTCGGAACCGCGAAACCCGACCCGGAGGATGTCCGCCTGGTCGAACAGGCCTGGGCCGCGGCTCAGGAGGCCATGCGCTCCGGCGGCTACGATCTTTTGATCTTGGACGAAATCAACTACGCGATCCATTACGGCATGCTCTCGGATCGACAGTGTGTTGAAAGGGCTGGCGGAGCGGCCCAGGCGGCTGCACGTCATCTGCACCGGGCGGAACGCTCATCCCGGGCTGATCGAGGCGGCTGACCTGGTCAGCGAAATGAAGGAGATCAAGCACCCGTTCCACGATGGGGATCACATCGGTGCGCGGGATCGATTACTGATCGTCATCATGCCCTGGTTCACCAGACAGAAACCGAGTCGGGAGCAAGCCGCACCGGAAGAGGAACGCAAAGTCAAGACCGAGGGGCTTTGGCTGAAGTGCGACGGCTGCCGCCAGATCATCTGGAAGAAGGCCCTGGAGGAAAACCTGCAGGTCTGCGCCAAGTGCGGCTACCATTTCAAGCATCGACGCCGCCACCCGGCTGCGGCTGCTCTTCGATGGCCCCTTCGAGGAGTTCGACAAGAGCCTTACCTCCACCGACCCGCTGGAGTTCGTGGATTCCAAGCGCTACAAGGACCGGCTGGGCGCCATGCGCCAGAAGACCAATCTCTCCGATCGCCGTCATTTCCGCCGCCGGCACGCTGGACGGCCGCACGGTCAACATCTGCGCGCTGGAGATGAAGTTCATCGGCGGCAGCATGGGCGCGGTGGTGGGGGAGAAGATCACGCGGGCCATCGAACGCTCGCTGGCCCAACGCACGCCGCTCATCATCGTGTCGGCCTCCGGCGGCGCGCGCATGCAGGAAGGCGCCGTCAGCCTGATGCAGATGGCCAAGATCTCGGCCGCCCTGATGCGGCTGGATGAAGCCCGAGTGCCGTTCATCAGCGTGCTCACCGATCCCACCACCGGCGGCGTGACCGCCAGCTTCGCCATGCTGGGCGATCTCAACATCGCCGAACCCGGCGCGCTTGATCGGTTTTGCCGGGCCGCGCGTCATCGAGCAGACCATCCGCCAGAAACTGCCGGAAGGCTTCCAGCGCAGCGAGTTCCTGCTGCAACAACGGGTATGCTCGACGCGGTGGTCAAGCGCACCGGAACTGAAGGAGTTCATCGCGCAGAGCGCTGGACTTTTTCTGCGGAAAGAGCTTGTAGCTCGTAGCCTGTAGCTTGTGGGCCGTGTGCTGCCATGGGCTACAAGCTACAGGCTACAAGCTGGAGGCTCAGGAGTAAGACTCATGCGACTCATTTTGATTTTGTGCCTCACGGCTGCGCTCCACGCAGCCGATTACGATCTGCTCATCCGCAACGCACGCGTCATCGACGGGACGGGCAATCCCTGGTTCCGCGCCGACGTGGGAATCAAGGACGGCAAGATTGCGGCCATCGGCCGGCTCTCGCAGGCCACCGCGACGCGCGAACTGGATGCCAGGGAGCGCGTGCTGGCGCCGGGCTTTATCGACATCCATACGCATGTCGAAGGCGAGGTCGAGAAGGTGCCCGGCGCCGACAACTACGTCATGGACGGCGTGACCACTGTGGTCACGGGCAATTGCGGCGGCTCCTACCGGAACCTGGCGGAGGCCTTCGCGCGCCTGGAGAAGCAGGGCATCGGCCTGAACCTGGCCTCGCTGATCGGCCACAACACCGTGCGAAGCCAGGTCATGGGCGCCGCCAACCGGCAGGCCACGCCGGAGGAGATCGTCAAGATGCAGGAGCTGGTCGAGAAAGGCATGCGCGAGGGAGCGATTGGGCCTCTCGACCGGCCTGATCTACATCCCCGGGACCTACGCCAACACCGAGGAAGTGGTCGCGCTGGCCAAAGCGGCAGCCAAGTACGGCGGCATTTACGCCAGCCACCTGCGCGATGAAGGCGAGCGCGGGCTGGCAGCCATCGAGGAAGCGGTGCGGGTGGGCAGGGAGGCGCGTCTCCCGGTCGAGCTTGCGCATTTCAAGGTCGATAACAAGCGCCTGTGGGGCTCCAGCGCGAAGAACGTCGGCCTGATCGAGAAGTCCCGGCGCGAAGGCGTGGACGTGACGGTGGACCAGTACCCCTACGACCGCTCCAGCACCGGCATCGGCATCCTGCTTCCAAGCTGGGCCTTGGCGGATGGCGAGCAGAAAGTCAAGGAGCGCCTGGCCGACCCGCCCACCCGCGCCCGCATCGCCAAAGAGATGGAGCAGATGATCAAGCGCCTGGGCCACAAGGACTACTCCTACGCCGTGGTGGCCTCTTGCCAGTTCGACCACTCGCTGGAGGGCAAGAGCATCCGCGAGATCAACCTGCTGAAGGGGCGGAAGAAGAAACTGAAGTACGAGATCCAGACCGTCCTGGACCTGATGGCGCAGGGCGGGGCCTCGATGGTCTATCACTCGATGAGTGACAAGGACGTCGAGCGCATTATGCGCTATCCGTTTACCGCAGTGGGCAGCGACGGCGGAATCCGCGAATTCGGCGTCGGCGTGCCGCACCCGCGCTCCTATGGCACCCGGGCGCGCGTGCTGGCTGAGTATGTGCGCAACCGCGGGGTCCTCACCCTGGAGGACGCTATTCGCAAGATGACCTCCCTGCCCGCTCGTACCATTGGGCTTCCGCGACCGGGGCTTGGTGCGCGAGGGATACGCCGCCGACCTGGTCCTGTTCGATCCGGCCCGCGTCCAGGATAAGGCCACTTTCCTCAAACCGCACCAGTTCTCGGAAGGCTTCGACCTGGTGCTGGTCAACGGGCAGCCGGTGGTCGACAACGGCAAGCTCACCGGCGCGCGCTCAGGCCGCGTGCTGCGGCACATGGGCAATCCCTAAGTACTGCCTTTCGGAAATCCGGTAACGTATGGCTGAGACAACTCCGTGGGGCGGGCTATCCAGCCTGCAAGCCGGCAGTCCTGCCGGCTTACCTGGGCTGAAGCCCACAGAAGCCGAGTGGACACTGCGCTCGCAGGCAGGACTGCCCACCCTACGCTCGGCCCGGAATACGTGAGTGGATTTGCGAAACGCAGTACTAAGATTCACTCCTGCCGACTCGCATTGCTGCCATGAGGATCGTGCCACCTGCTTGCTCCTCGGCAACTCGATGGTAGAGTATGCGGCTATCAACCGAAGGGTTGCAGGTTCAAGTCCCGCCCGGGGAGCCACCCCAGTTTCGCTGTTTGCTGGTTTTGCTCTTCTGCTTCTTGAACTTGCCAGTTCGAGCGCTCATGATACCCCAGTCGAGACTCGAACCGGCCACCTCACCAGGACCGTTGTTCGATTTACCAGATCGCTTCCGAGTGGACCGTGATGAGACCGGAGTCGCACCACCTTCCGGATCATTGGTAAGGATGAGGCTAAAACGGGCATCTATCTCGCCCGTTCCCCCGTTGGGAAAATGGCGATCACTTTGCCCAGAAAAAAGTCCTCAGAAACCGGCCCGAACTCACGCGAATCAAAGCTGCCATCGCGATTATCGCCGAGCAGGAAGTATTGGCCATCTGCTAGCCGAGTCGGTGGATGATTTCGGTTCTCACTCTTCCCGGGAGTATATGTGATCCAATGCCCATCCTCGTTTTCCACGATGGACCCTATCGGATGCGCTTTGGGAACCCATGTGAATTCCCCTGGATTGAGAGCCTTCACGGAAAGGGCCCGACCGTCGATCAGGACACGGTTTTCTTGCAGTTCGATAGTCTCTCCAGGAAGGCCCATGATTCGCTTGAAGAACGCACCTTTCAGCCGAGAGTTGTTCGGGATTTGCAGGCAAACGAAGTCGCCCCTTTTGGGTGAACCAGTCCGAAAAAGCTTCGCGTTCGAATAAGGCACCTTCAGAATATAGGCGGCGTTGTTCACGACAATCTTGTCCCCCAATAGGACCGTGGGAATTTCTGACCCGCCGACTATCGTATAGGCCCGCAGGTAAGCGGGGACCAAGCCCAGTGCGGCCAAAACAAACAGGAACGCGAGGACGTGTCTCTTTAACCCGGCGAGCATGACGGCATTATAGACGAGCACACAGGCAGAAGAGTTCAGCCATGCCAGAAAACGCCGTTTGGAGTGGATCTCGAACGGCGGATGGTTAAGAGGGGCGTTCAACATGGACGCCCGGTCCGGCCGGCCGCTCCGGTAGAGCCGTGGTGTGTCGAGCTACCAAGCGCGGCATGGGATCCAGCACACACCGTTTCTTGGGCTGCAAACGTTCGAAACGTTTCCAGTGTGGGGAGCCAAACGTCTTCTCGAAGTTCTCCCCTCCCCGTTCGTTAGCGCCGCCCCGTGGCGCGCAACCCGCCAAAGGCCAAGCACTTCGCGCCTTCCGGTCCTCTCTGTTTCATCGGCAGTTCCCCTTGGCGTGCCAAACGCGCGCCTCTTCCACATCACCGCAGGCCCTTCCTCACGGTCTCTGCCCCGATTCTCTGCATTTGGTTAACGGCCGCGCGCGATCGACCCACCCCACGTCGGACGTCTTCCACACGGCCCGGGCCACAATGGTTAACGAGCCTGGAAGAAGGCGTGTGGAACATCAGGCTCGACCTGTGCCGACAACAGCCCCGACCAAAAGCACCCAAAGAGGAGCGTCCCTCAACTAACCCAAGCGCGTTCACTTCTGGCATTGGGATTTCTCCCCATGGATCAGCGTACGAGGACTTGAGGCTCGTGGGCTGGTGCGTGCCAGCGCTTTCACTCGCGATCCCACGGGCCACTTAGCTACCGCGCATGCGGAGCTTCCGGGTCGTCCTTAGCTGATGGTCCCTCCGAACGTGCCCTAGGCATCCGAGCCGAGACACCCTTCCAGAATTCCGTTCCCGCGATCTCAACGAGGCCCTCCATCAGCACGGCCGGGACGTGCGCCACATCCTCCGGGCTTGAACTCAACACGAGAATCTCAACAGTCTTGTCCCCGAGCTTCGAGGCTACAATGGCCCTGCAAGTAGGGCAGGCGAGGGCTGCCTCAACTTGGGACCTTGGCTGGTGTGCTAGAAATTCTTGGTGGCCGCACCAACCACAGGGGCCCTCGATGAGCATCGGCGTAAGCGGTCCGTACCCTCCGGTACAGTGATTAGCGATCTCACAGGCTCGAATCCAGGTCTCGCGGCGCAGTTTCAGTTCCCGTTCGGTGAACTTGCGGCCAGGACCGCCCTTCTCCGTGGGTGGCTGCGCATTGGGCCCGTCCAGATCGGACATCCTCCACACCGCGTGCGTAAATGGTTAAGGAGTGCCCGCCCGACGGTGCATCGACCGCGCGGCGGAGGGCCTCATGGGCGCTCCCAATCCGGCCGCGCGGATCCGTCTCAGCGGCGTCCAACGGATTCCCGAATGTTTCGGAGTCGCGGGAGCAGAGTGGGATCGTCTTTCAATTCGGCCAGTTCCGCCAGGTTTGCCTCGATGTGGCGCCAATCCAGGCCGCGCACTTCTTGCCGCACGATGACCGAACGGACATCGCGGAGATCGGTGTCGCGGCCTGCGAACATCTTCATGATGATCAGGTCTTCGGGAGAGCACAGACGGACTGCGGAACCGGGGAGCATTTCTACGGGAACGGCACGGCTGACGACCAGCTCTTCGTACGGAAGGGCCGCCAGAGAAACGTCAATGCCGACGCCGCCCGCGGACCTCAGAAGCAACACTCGCCGCGCCAAGGCAAAATCGCGCGCCGCTTCAATCCGTGGTGAATAGACGCTCAACAGGGCATCGACGTAAGAGGCCTCGCTGCCGAAACCGGTCAACAGGGACAGATCGAGATCACGAGTCAGATGAGGTTCGCCCCAGTGCTGAACGGCAAGTCCGCCGATGAAACAAAAGCGCCAACCACGGGATTGGAGAAACGCCTCCAGGCGCACAGCCTCAGCCACCAGGTCAACCATGGCGCCGCCAGCGGCACATGAAGTCCTGCCACTCCACCAAACCCGAAGAATCCCGGGGCGGTAGCTCGCGCAAGGCCAGCCGGAAAGCCAGCTCGAACATTTGAATCGAGACGGCCGTGTCGGCCTGACGGATCTCCTGGTCGCGTAGCTCCTCGAGCAGCGGGCCATTGGCGGCCCACATCCGAACGTAGTGCCGGAGTTGCTGCTTGTCGAGATCGCTGCTCACGCCTTCATCATACCGCCTGCCGCTGCCGAGGTTCGTTGGCTACGGGGAAGGGACAACGTGGTGCCTCAGTCTCGGGGGCAATAGCCTGTGCAGCCGGGTGGGATAGGCTTTCAGCCTGTCCGGACGCCTTTTGAATACCGCCCGAGACAAGCTGAAGCTTGTCCCACGGCCCCCGAGACTGAGGCATTACGGGACAACCGCGAAGTCATGTTGACAACGGCAAGCTGACCGGGGCGCGCCCAGGCCGCGTGCTGCGTCATTCAGCCGGAACCTGAACAGGCGGGATACGTCAAAGACTTTTGGCGCCGCGGTGCGCTAATGTAGTTATCTGGTGGATCTCTGCCAAGTGCCTGGAAATATGATTCCTTTTCGTTCTTTCTGCGTGCTCGGAGCAGCGTTCTTCGCAGTCGCGCCCACTGCCGGCAGCCGCACCCGGCAGGCTGCCGTGACGGAAATGCTGGCGCGGTCGCCGATGCGCTTCGAGGCCAACCAGGGGCAGCTGGATCGGCGGGTGAAGTACTTCTCGAAGGCGCCAGGGTACTCCTTGTTTCTTACGCCGCGGGAAGCGGTGCTGTCGATCGGAAAGACGACCGCGGCGCTCCGAATCAGCCTGCCGGGCGCAAACCCGGCGCCGCACATTGAGGGAACCGACAGGCTGCCCTCGATCAGCAACTATTTCCTCGGAAATCGCCCGGAGCGGTGGCGCGGAAACGTGCCGCAGTACCGTCGAGTTCGCTACCGCCAGCTCTACCCTGGAATCGACCTGGTCTATTACGGCAACGGGCGCCAACTCGAATACGACTTCACAGTGGAGCCGGGAGCCGATCCGCGGCGTATCCGGTTAAGGTTCGCCGGGGCCGAGGAAGTGCGCCTGGATCACAGCGGGGACCTGGTGCTGCGGGTCGGCGGCGCCGAGTTGCGGCAACGCAAGCCCGTGGCCTATCAGGAATCACGGCTAGTCGAAGCGCGTTATGTGCTTCGGGGGAAGCGGGAAGCCGGCATTTGCCTGGGCGATTATGACCCGAGCAAGACACTGGTCATCGACCCGGTAGTGGACTATTCCACTTACCTGGGTGGCGAGGGGACCGATGCCGCCACGGCTGTGGTCGTGGATGCCGAGGGGTTCATCTGGGTGACGGGATACACCTACTCGATAGAGTTCCCGACAGCCGGGGATTCCTATCGGAACGGTCCTTACGGAAACAAGGATTTGTTCGTGGTGAAAATGGACCCGTCGGCACCTCCCAATGACGCGATGGTCTACGGGACCTACCTTGGCGGCGGCGGGGACGACGAACCCACTGCCATCCGCCTGGACACATGGGGCAAGGTCTGCGTAGCGGGCTACACGGGATCGAGCGACTTCCCGATAGCCGGCAACGCGTTTCAAACCACCATCGGGGGCGATCGGGACGTCTTCGTGCTGAAGCTGAATCCGAAGGAATCAGGAACCGGCGCGCTGGAGTACTCGACCTTTCTGGGCGGAAGTGGCGCTGACGTGGCGTATGCTCTCACCCTGGACGCCTCGGGAAACATCTATGTTGCAGGCTACACGACCAGCGCCGACAACTTCCCTGTCTCGAGCGCGCCCCTGCAAGGCTCCAGCCGGGGTGGCTGGGAAGCTTTCCTTTCGATACTGGATCCTTCGACGTCTGGTTCGGCATCGCTCCGCTACTCGACCTTTCTCGGGGGCAACAGCACCGACGTGGCCACCGGCGTCGCCGTGGATGCCTCGGGCAAGGTGTATATCGCAGGCTATACGATGTCCGACGACTTCCCCATCACGGACAAGCCCTACAAAGGTGAGTACAACGGTGGCGGCGATGTGTTTCTCACCGTGCTGGATCTTTCCAAACCCGGTTTGGACGCTCTGGCCTACTCGACCTTTTTGGGCGGCAGCGGGCTCGACCTGGCGTACAGGATGGCCCTGGACACAGCGGGCGGGGTGTGGCTGGCCGGGTACACGTTGTCGAAGGATTTTCCGGTGACGCCGAACGCGCTCCAGGCCAGCAACGCAGGCGAGGCCGACGTCTTCGTCGCCCGACTGGATCTGGCCCTACGGACCGCCGAGTCCCTTACCTACGCCACCTACTTCGGAGGGAGCGGCAGTGACGTGTTGTACGACATGGCCCTGGATTCATCCGGGAAGATATTCCTGGCCGGCTACACCACTTCGCTCGACTTCCCCGTCACCGGCAGCGCCCTGCAAAGCGCATACGGGGGTGCGGCCGACGCCTTCGTGTCCTGGTTTGACCCGTCCGCACCCGCCGATCAGGCGCTCCTCTATTCCACCTATTTCGGAGGGGGCCGCACGGAGGTGGCGCGGGCAATCGCCCTGGATGCCGCCGGCAACGTCTACCTGGCGGGTTTTACCGAGTCTGCGGGGCTTCCCGTCACCGAAGGGGCTTTTCGAAACTCCCTGAACGGCCTTTCAGACGCCCTTCTCATCAAGCTGCATCTGTCACAGTAGGACGAGCTTCAGCTTGTCCCCTCTCCCTGGTAAACTTTTCTCGTGATTCAGCTCACCAGCGCCAGCAAGCGGTTCGGACAGAAACTGCTATTCGAGGGCCTGGACTGGCTGATCGCGCCGAATGACCGCATCGGGCTAGTCGGCGCCAACGGCACTGGCAAGTCCACGATCCTGAAAATTCTGGCCGGGCTGGAATCGCCGGACAGCGGGAGCGTGACCTCGGCCAAAGGTCTGACGGCGGGCTACCTGCCGCAGGAGGGCCTGGAACTTTCCGGTCGCACGGTCTTCGCCGAGTGCCTTTCGGTTTTCTCTGACCTGCGCGCCATGGAAGAGGAACTGGAAACCCTGCCGCGCCGCATGGCGGAGCTCGACCCGGCCAGTCCCGAGTATCGGCAGGTGGCCGAGAGATACCAGCGCCTGGAGGGCGAGTTCCGCGCGCACGACGGCTATGCCATCCAAGCCCAGGTCGGAGCGGTACTCAGCGGGCTGCGGCTTTCGCAAGCAAGACTGGACGCGGCGCACCGAGGAATTCTCCGGGGGCTGGCAGATGCGTATCGCGCTCGTCAAACTCCTTTTGGAGAAGCCCAACCTGCTGCTGCTGGACGAGCCCACCAATCATCTGGATCTGGAGGCGCGCAACTGGCTGGAAGAATATCTCGGGGCCTACCCGCACGCCTTCGTGGTGGTGTCGCACGACCGGTATTTCCTGGACACCACCATCCGCAAAGTGGTCGAGATCTGGAACCGGCAGATCCATTTCTACAGCGGCGACTATTCGCGCTACCTCGAGCAGCGCCAGCAACGGCGCGCGCAGCTCGAAGCCGCCTACAAGAACCAGCAGGACCGCATCCGGCAACTGGAGGCCTTCATCAACCGCTTCCGCTACCAGGCCCCCAAGGCCAAGCAGGTGCAGAGCCGCATCAAGGAACTCGAGCGCATCGAGCGAATCGAGATGCCGCCGGAGGAGAAGGCCATCCATTTTTCCTTCCCGCAACCCAAACCCAGCGGGCGCATCGTGGCGGAGTTCGAGGGCGTCGCGAAGCGCTACGGGGAAAGGCTGGTCTTCGAGAGAGTGAGCTTCGTGATCGAGCGCGGCGACCGCATCGCTTTGGTGGGCATCAACGGGGCTGGCAAGTCCACGCTGATCAAGATGCTGGCGGGCGTCGAACCGGTCAGCCAAGGGGAATTCCGGCTGGGCCACAACGTGCGCCCCGACTATTTTGCCCAGGATCAGTACAAGGAACTGGAGGAGCAGGCCAGCCTGCTGGACGATCTCTCCGCAGTTGCGCCGCGGGTGACCCAGACCGAACTCCGCAGCCTGCTGGGCTGCTTTCTGTTCTCCGCGGACGACGTCTTCAAGAAGATCGGCGTGCTCTCGGGCGGCGAGCGCAACCGCTATGCGCTGGCGCGCCTGCTAATGCGGCCATCCAACTTCCTGCTGCTGGATGAGCCCACCAACCACCTGGATCTGCGCGCCAAGGATGTGCTGTTGGAGGCGCTCCAGAACTACACCGGGACCGTGGTTTTCGTCTCGCACGACCGGTACTTCATCGACAAGCTGGCCACGCGCGTCTTCGAGATCTCGAGCGGCCAGCTCAACGTCTATCCCGGCAACTACGAAGACTACCTCTGGCGAGTAGGACAAGCCACCCAAGGGGTACCCGGCCTGTCATCAGAAATCCAAGCACCCCAGACCGTCGAGCACCCCGTGCTGCCCGAACCCGCCCAACCCCGCTCGCGGCGTCTGAATCCCATCCGCCTCCGCCAACTCAAGGAGCGTTGCCAGGCCATCGAGGAGCAGGTAGCGCGCCTGGAGGCCGAGATCGCCGGCTATGAGAGCGCCCTGGCCACCTTCAAGAGCGCCGAAGAAACCATGCGCCTGACCGCCCTGCTCCAGACCCGGCGCACCGAACTGGATTCCTTGGTCGGCGAATGGGAAGAGCTCTCGCAGCAGATCGAGGCAAGCGAGCCTTGAGCGTACAATGGAACTATGCTTCGGGTGAACGTGCAGCAAGCCAAGGCTCATCTGTCACGCTATCTGGACCGCGTCCGCAAGGGTGAGTCAATCATCCTCTGTAAGAGGAACGTTCCGGTTGCGGAGATTCGGCCCCTGCCTCAGCCGCGGCCCATTGGACTCAACAAGGGGGAGTTCGAGATCCCTCCCGAGTTCTTTGAGCCTTTGCCTCCCGAGTTGCTGGCTGCGTTCAATGGGGAGGAGCCGGAAAAGGACCGCTAGGAACGTTGACGCCGGACGAGCTGATCGCGCAGTATCCCGTCCGGGTCGCGTGGTAGAGGCGACTTTGAGAAGTGCTTGAACTCTCCCGCCCGGTGGGTTTATAGTAGGCAAAGAAAAGGCGAAGAATCGCGTGAGCGATTTCCAGGACCAACTCGCTCAATTGCGGCGCAAGATCGCGCGCATTGACCGCAAGTTCGCGCCGCTCCAGGCGCAGCCGCGCCCGCCTGTACCGCCCATCCAAGAATGGATGAGCGGGCAGGTGGTGGAGACTCCCTACGGCCAGCACTTCGAAACCGAGAAGCTCTGGGAACGGCACCGTCGCCACGGCAGCATGGATATCTCGAGTCTTATCGAGCTGCCCGAAGATCTGCTGGATCCGCTGTCGGGGGGCCAAGTGGGGCACTCGCCGCCCGGCCGCTGGGCCTTTCTGGATACCGAAACCACCGGCCTGGCGGGCGGCACGGGAACGTACGCGTTTCTGGTGGGGGTGGGCCGCATCTGCCCGGAGGGCTTCCACCTCCGGCAGTTCTTCATGCGGGATTACGGCGAGGAGCCCAGCCTGCTGTGGGCGCTGGCACGGTACCTGGCGGAGTTCGACGTCCTGGTCACCTACAACGGAAAGGCTTACGACCAGCCGCTGCTGGAGACCCGCTTCCGCATGGCGCGCTCCCGCCCGCCCTTCGAGCGCCTAGCGCATTTAGACCTGCTGCACGGCGCGCGCCGCCTCTGGAAACTGCGCATCGAGAGCTGCCGCCTGGTGGACCTTGAGAACCAGATCCTGGGCGTCGAGCGCGAGGGCGACCTGCCCGGCGAGATGATCCCCTACGTCTACTTCGAGTACCTGCGCACCCGCGAAGCCTTCCGCCTGGTGCCCATCTTCCACCACAACGCCACCGACATCCTCACCCTGGCCTGCCTGACCGGCATCGTGCCCTTCGCCTTTCGCTCGCCCGGCGAGGCGCGCCTTATCCACGGCGCCGACCTGGTGGGCCTGGCCCGCTGGTTCCTCAAGTCGGGCCACCGCCAGCAGGCAATCGAGTTGATGCGGCGCGCCGTCGATCTGGGCCTGCCCGACGATCTGCTGTTCCGCACCCTCTGGGAGATCGCGGGACTGGAGAAGAAGGAGAAACGCCAACCCGCCGCGCTAGCGGTCCTCGAGGACCTGGCCTCCGGCCGCAACCCCTACCGCATCCCTGCGCTCGAGGAACTGGCCAAGTACTACGAACACCGCGAGCGCAATTACGCCCTGGCCCTGGACCTGATCCGCCGCGCCATCACCCTGGAAGATTCCGTCGCCCTCCGCCGCCGCGAGGCCCGGCTGGCGCGGCGTCTGGCCGCCCCGCGCCCCCGGCGGCTAAACCGAAG
>CAVRZY010000303.1:0-18919 GCA_963725415.1 uncultured Acidobacteriota bacterium
GCGCCACCCACTCCTCGCCGATGCGGGCCTCCACCGTGAATGTCCTGGCATGGGCAGGACCGTGCTCGGAGACCACGCTATAACGGGGCGCGGGGAGATTGAGGGATCGGGCGATTTCCTGGAGGGCGCCTTTGAAATTGGTGAACAGGGACTCGGCGTACTCGGCGATGGCGGGCGTGTCGCCCAGGATGTGCCGGATCACGAAACGGCGCGCCTCCTCGATGCCGCCATCCAGGTGAATGGCCGCGATCAGGGCTTCGACCGCGTCCGCCAAGAGGCCCTTCTTGATGCGGCCGCCGCTCAACTCCTCTCCCCGCCCCAGCAGCAAGTACTCGCCCAGCTCCAGTCTCTGCGCCACTTCGTGCAGGTGAGAGGCGCTGACCAGGAAATTCTTGAGGATGGACAAGCGGCCTTCGCGGTAGGAGGGATAGCGGGCGATCAGGTGCGCACTCACCAGAAACCCCAGAATGGAATCGCCCAGGAACTCCAGCGGCTCGTTGTCGCTGAGCGGTACGTTCTTCTCGTAAGCGTGCGAGGTGTGTGTGAGCGCGCGCAGCAGGAGAGCGCGGTTTTGGAATGCATAGCCGATGGCGGCCTCGAGCGCCTCCAGGTCCGCGCGCATGACAGCAAAGCTTACGGCCGCTTGATTTCGACCTGCGCGGGCGCGGTGGTGGAGGGCGCCGCCGGCGTGGCCGGTTTGGCCCCGCCGGTCTTGGCCTGGATGGCGCGCACCCGCTCCGCCTGGGCGAATTGTCTGAGCTGCGGATGCACGTCGGTGGCGGCCATCACCTTGTCGAGCACGGCGATGCCCTCGTCATACTTGCCGGTGAGATTGTAGACGGCGCCGAGCCGCACCATCACGGTGGGATCCGGATTGGGGGCGGTTTCTAGTGCGGTCTTGAACTCCGCGATCGCCAGGTCGTACTTCTTGCGCACCATGGCGGCCAACCCCAGCGCCTCGTGAGCCTGGGCGCTGAAATCTTTCTTGACCGCCGCCCATTGCTCGTCCGGAATATCGGGCCTGGGTTTGGGTGCGGTCTTAATAAGTTCCTCCGCGGAGCGGGCGAATTTCTCCGCGCGGGCCAGTTTCTCTTCGCGGTCCAGATCGAACTCCCGGGTGCGCTGCGGGATTGCGCTGGCCAGCATGAGCATGGCCACGTAATTGTTGGGATCCGACTCCAGCGTGCGCTCGGCGTAGATCACCATCTTCTCGAAGTCATTCTTCTGCTGATAGGACACGGCAATGATTTGCAGAGCCACGGTCTTGAATTCCGTGTCCACATACTTGGTCAACAGCTCCTCGGCCGCCTTGATACGGGCATCCACATCCTGGGTATTGAAAATGGCCATGAGAGCGTCCGCCTCGCCCTTGGACTTCGGCTGGGGCTGTTTGGCCACCGGCTGCGAGGGGGGCGCCGGTTTGGCAGGCTGGGGCTGCTGACCCCACAGGCATCCAGCGGCGCCGGCCAGGGCCAGTAGTGCTGAAGCTAGGACTGGGTGATTCATTGATAAGACTCCTTGTCTACCTCTGCTAATTGTAATACCACGGTCCGAGAAAAATGGTGGCTGACCCATTTCTCATGGTCTCTTGAACACGTCCTGGAAACCCTTTTCGGCGGCCCCGCGGGCAGCTTCGGAGGCGCCCTGAATAGCCAGGGCGGCCCGGTAATGCTCGACGGCCCGGTCGCGTTCGCCCGCCGCGTCGGCCAGCCGGCCCAAGTAGACGTAAACCCAGGCCCTGACCTGCGCATCGGGCGACGATTCCAGAGTCTTCTGGAAAAGCTTCTCCGCCAGCTCCGGGTCTTTCTGGAGGGCGGCGATTCGCGCTAGGCCATAATACGACCTGGCATGCAACGACTTGTCCTCGGTTTCCTGGAGCACGCGGCGGTAGGCCTGCCCGGCCCTGTCCAGGTTGCGGTCGGCGTAAAGCTGGTCGGCTTCCTCGATGGTCTTATAAGGCCCGGAGGGGCTCGATCTTCCTCTCCACCGGGGGCGCCTTGGCCTTGCGCACCAGGCGCTCGGAGGCAAACTCGATCTTCTCCAAGCGCCGCTCCTCCTTCTTCAGATCGATACCCTTCACCAGCTCCGGGAAGTAGAGGCGCATGGACTGCTCCTGCTTCTCGTAGGCCGGCAGCAGCTCGGCAAAACAGGGCGCCAGAACGAAGCCCTCCCGCAGCGCCTGCTCCACCAGAGCCGGCTTTTTCGCCAGCCGCGCCTCGATCGCCTTGATCAAAGATTCCGTAGCCAGAAGCAGAAAATCGGTCTTGTAGTATTCCTCCAGATGAGGCGCGCCCAGGGCGTAGTCCAGCAGGCCCTTCTTCTGGTTCAACAGCTCGGAGTCCTTCATCGCCAGCGGATCCAGCAGGTAATGCAGGTAAGCATGGCGGATGTCGGCGGTCTGCGGTTCCGGAGAGGGAGTGACCACCAGAAAGTAGTCATCCAGATAGCTGCGCGTGTGGATCTGGTTGGGCGCG
The DNA here is from genome assembly GCA_963725415.1 of uncultured Acidobacteriota bacterium. GTDB lineage: Bacteria > Acidobacteriota > Terriglobia > Bryobacterales > Bryobacteraceae > CAVRZY01. The sequence goes on from CAVRZY010000303.1 coordinate 2,475, forward strand.
CCCAGCAGATCGACGTAGATCTGGAAACGCCGGCCCAGGTAACCGCTGGCCGGATTGCGCAGATAGCCGTTGGCTTCCAACAGCGCCCGGATGGCCGGCCGCTGATAACGCGCCAGAGCCTGCTCGAAAGCCGGTTGCGCCTTCTGCCACAACTGCTCGATCCCGGCTTCCCGATAGAACCGCCTCATCAGCTCATCGAAGCCTTCCAGCGGCGTCACGTCCGGCGGCAACTGGTGCGTCAGGAAACGATACTTGAAATTCGGCGGGCCATCCACACTGAGCGCAAAGGAGACGTACTGGCTCAGCTCCGCGGTCCAATCCTTCTGGCGGTGCTGGGCGAAGAAACTCTTGAGGTCTTCCAGGCTGGGGATTCTCAAAGCCACCAGTTCCTTGCGTATCGCGGCTCGCAAGGGATGATTGGCAGGCGAATCAAGGTCGGCGTCGTAGCCGGCAGCGTTGATGGCGGCCAGCACGCTGAACAGCGCCGGGCTTGCGTCGAGCTGGCCTTGCTCGGGCGGACTTGCGGAGATCGTGATGCCGGTGAGGAGAAAACCTGCCAGGAGAGCGCGAATCAAAAAAACCTGCCTTGGGGGACCCGGAGGTCTTGCTTCAGTGTAGCGTACTCCAACCCGAGCTTGTGGACGCCTCAGGCGCTCTCCTTCATCATCGCGACCACGACCTCCTCGACTTCGCGGGCTACCGGCTCGAGTTCGGGCAGGTTGAACATCTGCATCATCGCGGTGGGCAGAATGGTGGCCAGTTTGTAGGCGCCCTCCGAACCGTACACCGAGATGCGGCAGGGCAGGGCGGTGGAGACCGCGCCGTTGGCCTCCAAGACCTTCTTGGCCTGGTGCGGGTTGCAGATCTCGTAGATCATGATCTCGTTGGCGAAATCGACGCCTTTCTTCTTCATCGTCTCCTTGAGATTGTGGACCGCGATCACCCCGAAGCGGTGCCGGGCCGCGGCCTGCTGCAATCCGCGGTCGATTTCTTCCAGCGACTTCTTGGACTCGACCTCAAACAACATGCTGGGCCTCCAAAGCTAGTGCATCGTCCGATTAGTCCTTTGGAGTATCCGGTTCGGGGCAAGACGGGTACAGGCAACCAATTGCCCACTGCGCAATTGGACCCTGTCCCCGTTTTGCGCGGTCTGCATAGCAGAAGGCACTTATCGGACGATGCACTAGTGCGATTACCATGAGCACGGGACCGGGCGCGCGCCGTCGTGTCGCCGCCTATTTACAGTAGACCACAGGCGGGAGGCAGGATTTGCAGGCTGGCGCCCGGCAGGCCATGGCCCTGCCCTACTTGGCTAAGATGGAAGTTCCCATGGCCAAGGTTCTGATGGTGGCTAGCGAGGCAAACCCGTTCGCCAAGACCGGCGGGCTGGCCGACATGGTCGGCGCGCTGGCAGCGGCTCTGCGGGCTGGCGGGGACCAGGCGGCCATCGTCATGCCGCGCTACCGCGCGGTGTCGCTGGAGAACGTTCCGCGCATCTACGACGATCTGCGGGTGTGGCTGGGGACCGGGGTCTGGTACCGCGCCGCGGTCTATCGGGCCGTGGCGGGCGAGGTCTCCTACTATTTCATCGACTGCCCGCTGCTGTACGACCGCGACGGCATTTACGGAGACGCGGCGGGCGACTTTCCCGATAACTACCTGCGCTTCGCGGCCCTCTGCCAGGCGGCCCTGGGGGTAGTGCGCTCGATCGATCGCCCGGAAGTCCTTCACTGTCACGACTGGCAGGCCGCGCTGGTGCCCGTCTATCTCCATACCCGCTTCAGCGCCGACCCCACGTTTTTGGGCCTGAAGACCCTGCTGACGATTCACAACCTGGGATACCAGGGTTCCTATCCCAAAGAAGTCTTGCCGCAGCTCGGTTTGGAGGGCGCCGTTTTCGCTCCGGATGGCCTGGGATCTCACGGCCAGGTGAACCTGCTGGAGGGAGGGATCCGCTACAGCGATGCGCTGAACGCCGTGAGTCCCACCTACGCGCGCGAGATCCAGACTCCCGAGCTGGGCTTTGGGTTGGAGGACTTGATCAGCGCGCGCAGCGGCGAGCTCCGCGGAATTCTGAACGGCGTGGACTACACCGAGTGGGACCCGGAGACGGACCCGTACTTGGCGGCGCGCTACTCCGCCAGCGACCTGAGCGGAAAACGCCTGTCGAAGCAGGACCTGCTGGCCGAGTTTGGCCTCCCTCCGGAGAACCTCGACCAACCCCTGATTGGCATCGTCTCGCGCTTCGACAGCCAGAAGGGTTTCGAGCTGATCGAGGAGATCGCCAAGGAACTGGCGGCGGAGGATTTCGGCCTGGTGGCGCTGGGAACCAGCGACGGTAAATACGAGCAGTTCTTCCAGGCTTGGGCGGCGGCTTACCCGCAGAAGATCGCGGTACGAATCGCCTACGACAACCGCCTGGCCCACAAGATCGAAGGCGGCTGCGACATGTTCCTGATGCCCAGCCGCTACGAGCCTTGCGGCCTCAACCAGATGTACAGCTTGCGCTATGGCGCCGTTCCAATCGTCCGCGCCACGGGGGGACTGAATGATGCGGTTGATGAACAGACCGGGTTCACGTTTCGGGAGTACACTGGGCAAGCCTTGCTGGAGGCCATCCGTGCGGCACTGGCGGTCTTCCGAGACCGGGACAGATGGGTGGCTATGATGCGCCGGGGCATGGCCAGAGATTTCTCCTGGGGCGCCGCCGCGGCTCAATACTCAGCGCTTTACCGGAGGCTGATTGGCTGAACCCTCGGCGGCGATTTTTGAATCTGAGGAATTTGGAGGTTCGAGATTACATGGCGGGTCCCAATACCCTGAGTTTTACTGATGCCACGTTTGATGCTGAAGTCGTCAATTCCGACATCCCTGTCCTGGTGGATTTTTGGGCCGAGTGGTGCGGCCCGTGCAAGATGATGGCGCCCACCGTGGATGCCGTCGCTACCGAGTACGCCGGTAGTCTGAAGGTCGGGAAGCTCAACGTGGACGACAACGGCGGTACGGCCATGCGCTACAGCATCCGCGGCATCCCGACGCTGTTGCTGTTCAAGGGCGGCCGGGTGGTTGAGCAGCGGGTCGGCGCGGTGCCCAAGTCCGAAGTGGTGAAGATGCTGGCCTCGCACCTGGCCCCGCTTGCCGGGCACTGATCGACCAGGCCGGCCTCCCGCGCTGTCAGTTCACCGGCCGCGCGGGGCCCGAAAACCTGTCTGGCGGGCCTGCTCCTCCGTGATTCAGCTCTTACGACTGGAGTACCTGTTGAGTACGGAGATGAAGCCGGAGGCGGCGGCGGGCGAGGACAGCTTGCCCTGGATGATCTCGCGGTTCTCCAGCGTCTTGCCGTACAGGGCGCGGTTGGTGCCGAGATCCTGACGCAGGGTGGCGCCAGAAAGCGAGACGCCCGCAAAGATTCCGCGGGAACGGGACCAGGAGAGGATTTCGGCGGTCATATAGGCGTCGGTTTGGGCGGTGGTTTCGCGGCCCACGGGGCCGGCGGCCACGGAAGCTTCGCCGCCGAGAGTGAATTTACTGGAGAGCAGGCGCTCGGCGCCGCGCTGATTCATCACCAGCAGGACGACGTCGGTCTCGGCGCCACCAATCTGGCCCCAAAACTGCCGCCTTCGACGCGAACGGCGGCGGGTCCGGTCCAACCCGGGCCGGCGCCCGGACGGCAGGAGACGAAGCCTCGGCCGTATTTGCCGGCGAAGATGAAGCCACCCTTCTTCATGCCGGGGATGACCACCACGCACTGGGCCTTGTCGAGCAAGCTCTGGGGAATCCCCTTGTCGGGGGTGTCCATGACTTCCTGGAAAACCGTGGTAGCCCGCTTGAGGCGCTCGACTTCAGCGGGGTCCTTGGCAGGAAGTAAGCCTGCGGCGGTCAGAAACGCGATCGGAAGTGCCAGTCTCATCATGTCCTCCTAAAGAACAATTCTACCCAAAGGCGGCGCTATCTTCGCGGCTGGTACGATTTGGCGAAGGAGTTGCGGCTGTTGGTGACGGTGAAGGCGCCGTTGGATTGAGCGGAGAGTTCGATGTAGTGGCCTTGGCAAGGCTCCCCGGAGTTGGCGATGAACTGCTCGGGGGAGTTGTTCTGGCTTCCGCCGGTGAGAGAGTAGTGAAGCTGCCAGACCTCCTCGATGCCAGGAGAGCTGCGGACCGCCTGCCAGGCTTCGGGCGAGCCGCCTTTCTTGGCGCCGTTGTTGGCGATGGCGACTCTGGGCCGGAGAGCGTGGACGATGGCGGGCGAATTGGAGATGTTCATGCCGTGGTGGGTGATGAGGTAGACATCCACTGTGCCGATGGGATTGTTGGGGCACATCAAGGCCATTTCCTTGTTCCAGGTGAGGTCGCCCAGGTCGATGAAGCGAAACTTGCCGAAGGTGAGCAGGAAACCGATGGACATGGCGTTCTCGGACTTGTCAGCAGCTTGGAGGGAGACGGTCTGGCAGACGGGGTTGGGAGCGCCGGCGCCTTTGAGGGGCGCGGCGATCTTCTGGCCGCGAGCCACCAGGACCTGGATATCGACGCCGGCCAGGGGAATCTTGTCTCCGGGCTTGACGGTGAGACGCTTGGCTTTTTCCAGGGCCTTCTGGTAGGCGGCGGAGAGCGCATCGGCGCCCTTGCCGGTCTGGGTGTTGGAACCGTGGTCGATGAAGGTCAGCACGGGGAAGCGTTCGGCCAGCGGCGGCAGGCCGCCGACGTGGTCGAGGTCGTAGTGAGTGACCAGGGCGTAATCGATCTGGCGGATTCCGGCCAGCTTGGCGGCCGCGATGATCCGATCGGCATCCCGCCCATTGAAGCCGGGCCAGCCGCCATCCACCAGCAGGGACTGCCCGGAGGGGCTGACGATGAGAGTGGCCTGCCCACCCTCCACGTCCACGAAGTAGATCCGAAGGGTCTCGGCCGCCCAGAGGGCAGAACAAGCCAGTGTGACAACAGCCAGGAGTCTCAGTAAGGTCCGCATGGTCGAAATCGTAGCATAATGGAGGGCGTGCGGCGCGCCGCGGGAGGGGAAGGATTGGGGGAACAAACTGGCCCGAGGCGGCGTAGTAGAGTGTAGAAGGGATTGAGATGCCTTACTGTTGCAGATGCGGAAAGCCGATGGGGGAGGCGGACGTTTACTGCCGGGGGTGCGGGTCCCAGCAGGCGCCTGCGGTGGCGCAGTTCTCCAGTGTCAACCCCCGAACGGCCGCCATTCTGTGTTACATTCCCTTCGTCGGCTGGATCGCCTCGATCGTGGTACTGGCATCGGCGAAATTCCGCAGCGATCGGGTGGTGCGGTTCCATGCCTTTCAGGGGCTGTATCTTTTCGTGGCGTGGTTGATTGTACGGTGGGTAGTACGGCCACTGCCGTTCTTCATTCCCGGCCACCACTTTCACCTGGACCTGATCCTGCAACTGGCGATCGTCGGCGTGTGGATCTTCATGCTCATCAAGGTCAGCCAGAATCAGGACTATTCCCTTCCCATACTGGGCGAGCTGGCGCAGAAATCGGTTGCGGAGAGCTGAGCAGCTTGTCGCCTATAGCTTGTCGCCTGTAGCTTGTAGGTTGTAGCCTGTAGGCTGTGGACTTGAGATACCTTTTACCGCTGCTGGCTCTGGTGTCTTCGGTCGGGCTGAGTGAGGAGCGAACGATTCTGGCGGTTGGGGCGCACGCCGGGGACATGGAAGTGAGTGCGGGGGCGGTCCTGGCGCGGCAGCACAAGCGGGGAGACCGCGTGGTGCTGCTGCACCTGACGCTGGGGGAGGGGGGCAATCCGAAGATCTCGCCGCAGGCCTATGGTGAGCAGAAGCGGCGGGAGGCGCTGGCGGCGGCCAAAGCGATCGGCGCAGAAGTGATCTTTGGATCTTACAGGGACGGGGAGATCCCCAACAGCGAGCAGGCGCGGCGATATGTGGCCGATGTTATCCGGCAGGTCAAACCCACTCACATCCTGACGCACTGGCGGAGGAGCATCCATAAGGACCATTCCGCGACTCACGAGATTGTCAAAGACGCGGTTCTGCTGGCGTCGCTGGAGAGCGTGGTTACGGAGCATCCGCGGCACCGTGGGGTGCGGGCAGTCTATTACACCGAGAACTGGGAAGACGCCGAGGAGTTCAAGCCCTACCTGTATGTGGAGGTGACGAGCGAACTGGCGCAATGGCGGGAGTGCGTGACAGAATATGAATTCATCCGCGGAGGTATATCTTCATTCCCCTACCTGGAGTACTACGAGGCTCTGGCAAGGGTGCGCGGGGCGGAGGCGGGGAAACGGTACGCGGTGTCGTTTGAGGTGGATGCGTCAGCGAAGAAGCGGGTGCTGGATTCGCTTCCGTAGCGTGCGTTGCCCATCGCAGGCTGGTTTCGGATGAACCGAACACGGAGGTCAAGACAATGAACTCTCCAGTAAATGCGGTGGGGGCGGTGGTGTTGACGGTGATGGCCCTGCCGCTGTATGGAGAGCCAAATTTCTCGATTCTTCTGCCGGAAAGAACCCGCTTGCTTCAAGACCAGCGGCTGGATGTGGTGATCGAAGCCCGTAATCTGACCCAGATGGGCGGATTTCGGGTCACGGCCAACAACGTAGAGATCACTAACCGGTTCCGGGGTCCAATACCGGCCGACCTGGATTGCGACGCCACGCCGGACGCGGTGTTTCGGGCGGATCTGTTCAGTTTCACGGAACCGGGCTCCGTGCTGCTGGTGGCGACGGTTAATTCCTCGCGGGGCACGTCCAGGGACGTAAGACACGTTCTGATCGTGCCATTCTCGGTGGGCAGGCAGCCGCGCAATATCATCCTGCTGATCGGAGACGCCATGGGAACTTCGCACCGTGATGCGGGGCGGATCATCGCGCGGAGCGTGGAGACGGTTCCGGGAGTGCCGGGCTTGCGGGAGGGCTTTTTCGACCGGTTGCTGGAGATGGACCAGATGCCGGTGAGCGGGATGGTGATGAACTACTCGGTGGATCGAATCATCTCCGATTCCTCCAGCACGGCGACGGCCTGGGCGGTGGGCAACAAAACCGTGGACCGGTCGCTGAGCGCCCTGCCGGACGGGACGGACTGCGCCTGGGAGAAGGGCCTGACCCTGGCCAACATGGCGGCCGCGAACGACAACCCGCGGGTGGAGTCGCTATGGGAATACCTGAAGCGCAAACACAACTACCGCACGGGCGTGGTGAGCAGCTCCAACGTGACCGACGCGACGCCAGCGGCGCACGGGTCGCACAACGGCTCACGGGACGCCAGCTTTGAGATCGCCCGGCAGTACCTGGAGAATCCGTTTTTGGGCAACCAGCCGGTCTTCGATGTCCTTTTGGGAGGGGGAAAGGAGGACTTCGATCCGGACATTCGGGCCGATAACCGGAATCTGGTGTACGAGTTTCAGGCCAAGGGCTACACCTTTATGAAGACGGCCACGGAATTAAGGGGTCTGGAGGCAAGCGCGGGGAAGGTCCTGGGCCTGTTCCGGCGGCCGGACACGGTGAGCCGGCATTCCAGCGGGGTGCGGGCAAGTTCGCGAGGGACCATGCAGCCGGCATACGACAAGCTGGGCCTGATACGGCCGGGCAGCGAGCCGCTGGCGAGTTTCGGGTCGTGGGCCGACCAGCCGTTTCTGGACGAGATGGCCCAGAAGGCCATCGAGGTCCTCAGCGGGCCCAGAAGAGACCAGCCCTTCGTTCTAATGGTCGAAGGAGCCTTGATTGACAAGCAATCCCATTCCGGGCACGCTGCGGGCGCGCTGTGGGACGTGATCGAGCTGGACAAAGCGGTGGGGGTGGCGCGAGCGTGGGCCCGCTCGCGACGCCCCTCTGACACGCTGGTCATTGTAACGGCCGACCACGATCAGACGCTCACCATCATCGGGGTGACCGACATCTCGGACAGGGATCTGACGGATCGTATCCCCACCGGGACGTTCACCATCAACCCGGGAGTCGGCGAGGAGAAGATTACGGTGTACAAAGACGTCAACACCAACGTCCGGGCAGGCGTGAACTACAGCACAGACAGTGCCGGACGGACGGGTCCGCCGGCCGCAGTTTTCGGAAGCATCTACGAGACCGACGGCTTCCCCGACTACATGGATGCGGATGGGGACGGCTACCCGGAGAACCGGCAAGTGGGGGAGAAAGGGCAGCGCAGGCTGGTGGTGGGTTACCGAACCGGCAATCACGCGGGCACTTCGCTGCCCCTGACCGCCGAAGGGGTGGGAGCATTCCTGTTCACCGGCTACATGGACCAGACCGACCTGTTCTTCAAGATGGCAACCGTCTTGACTGGGGAAACGGCGGAGGCGGATGCTTTGTTAGAGAGTATACTCGGGAATCCGCGGTATCCGCGGACGTATGGGAAATAGAGAGAAGAGCTGACAGGCCATGGGCCTGTCCTACCTGGAGGAAAGATGGCGCAGCGATACTTGTTGTCGATTGACGGAGGAGGGATCCGAGGGATCCTGCCGGCGACGGCGCTGGTGAAGCTGGAGAGCGTGACCGGCCGGCCCCTGCGCGAGACGTTCTCGTTCGTGGCAGGGACCTCCACCGGCGCTCTGCTGAGCGCCGGAATTGCGGCTGGGATTCCGGCCAAAAAGATGCTGGACGTATACCTGAAGCGGGGGCGGGAGATCTTCACACCGCGGGCCCCGTGGAACACGCTGAAGCGGTACACCTGCGGGTACATGTACCAGATCCAGAAGCTCTACGACGTTCTGGCGGAGGAGTTCGGCGCGGTGCGGGACTGGAAAGTCAACGATTCGCCGATTGACCTGCTGCTGACGGCCAAGGGGCTGGACGGAAGGCCGTGGTACTTCGTGCGGGACAACCCGAAGAACTCCAGGGTCACCGGAGGCCTCGGGTTGCTGGACTGCGCCACGGCCTCGGCAGCGGCGCCTACCTACTTCCAACCGTGGACCATCCGGGGAGAGCCGGGGACGGTGGTGGACGGGGGTGTGGGGGTGACGGGCAATCCGGTCTACCAGGCCTGCGTGGAGGCCTTCGAGTACACCCCGGGGTACACGCCCAGAGAGACCACGGTGATTTCGCTGGGGACCGGCCGCTTCCTCTTCGACCAGCATCCCAAAGGCATCCTGGGGTGGCTGGAGTGGATTCTGGGGGAACTGCTGCGTTCTCCGGGAGAGCAGCAGACCGAGATCGTCTACCGGCACTACACCGAGATAGTCTTCTACCGCCTGGACCCGGACATCCAGACGCTGGATCCCGGGCTGAAGAAGGCCATCGACATGGACGATGTGGAGAGCATCGAGCAGCTTCACCGCTACGGGGAGCAGTTTGCGGCGCTCATCGACTGGCCGGCCATCCTGGCGGGGACGGACACCACCTTCCGGGTGGGGAAGAAGAAGACCTCCTGGTATCGGTACAAGAGAGCCACGGCCGACGATCTCACATGACTGCGATTCAGACACTGATACGGCAAGGGGTTTCATGCCCACTGTCTGAATCGCAACTCACATGAAGTAGTCTTTGACTTTTTCGAAGAGGCCTTTTTCGGCGGGGCGGTTGTCGGCGGGGAGCGAGTCGCGCAACTGGTCGAAGAGCTTCCTTTGCTCGCGGGTCAGGCGGGTGGGGATCTGGATCTGGATCCGGACGAAGAGGTCGCCGCGGCCCCGGCCGTTGACGTCGGGCACGCCCTGGTTGCGGAGGCGGAAGGTAGCGCCGCTCTGAGTGCCCTCGGGGATGCGCAGCGGCTCGGCGCCATCGATAGTGGGGACCTCGATTTCAGCGCCGAGAGCGGCTTGGGCGACGTTAATCGGAATGGTGCAGTAGAGATCGTTGTCGTGGCGCTCGAAGATGGGGTGGTCCTCGACCTTGAGGACCACGTACAGGTCACCCGCAGGGCCGCCGTTGGCCCCGGGCTGGCCCTTGCCGCCCAGGCGCAGGCGCGTGCCGGTCTCCACGCCGGCCGGGATGTTGACCTTCAGCTTCTCCTGGGTGCGGAGGTAGCCATCGCCGCGGCACTGGGTACAGGCGCGGCGGATGACCTGCCCTGCGCCGCCACAATGAGAGCAGGTGCGGCGAATGGAGAGAAAGCTCTGCTGGTAGACGAGCTCGCCGCGGCCGTGGCAGGTAGGGCAGCAGGCCACTAGGCCGTCGGGCTCCGCCCCTTTGCCATGGCAGCGGCGGCAGAGGTCCTGGCGCGGCACCTGGATCTCGGCGCTCATGCCGTGGACGGCGTCCAGGAAACTGATCTCGAGATCATAGCGGACATCGTCGCCGCGCTGGGCGCGAGTGCGGCGGCGGCTGGAAGTTCCGAACAGGTCGCCGAAGCCCCCGAGGTTGAAGAAGTCGCCCAGGATGTCGCTGAAATCGGCGAAGATGGAGGGATCGAAGCCGGTGGCAGCGATGCCGGAGAGGCCCTCGTGGCCATAGCGGTCGTAGGCGGCGCGCTTCTGAGGATCGCTGAGCACGCTGTAAGCTTCGGCGGCTTCCTTGAACTTCTCCTCGGCTTCTTTGCTGCCGGGGTTGCGGTCGGGGTGGTACTTGAGCGCGGCCTGCCGGTAGGCGCTCTTGATCTCCTGCTCGGGGGCGTCCCGGTTGACTCCCAGAAGCTCGTAGTAGTCTCGTTTGATCACGGCAGTATGCTACGGCTTAACTGCGACTTTGACCATAGCGGGTCGCAAGAGCCTTCCTCTAAAATTGTACCCTCGGCGTAGCTCTTCCAAGATGATCTGATCCTCGACCGCGAGGGCCGGGACGGTTTCGACGGCGTGGTGGAGGTAGGGATCGAATCTCTGGCCCTGCGCGAGGATAGGCTCGAGGCCGGCCTTCTTGAGAGCCTCGAAAAACCGCTGGTAGATCAGCTCCATCCCTTTGGCGTAGTCCTGGCCGGCGCACTCGATCTTGAGGGCCCGCTCGAAGTCATCCAGAATAGGAAGCAGCTCGCGGACGGTTTCCATGCCAGCGAAATCAAAGATCTCGGAGCGCTCGCGCTCCACACGACGGCGGAAGTTGTCGAATTCGGCGGTGCGCCGAAGGAGGCGGTCGTAGAGATCGGCCTTCTCGGCGGCCAACTGATCACGCTCGGCCGTGAGGGTGGCCAGCAGCGCGGCGGAATCGGCGAGCTCAACCTGGTCGGGCGCAGCAGCGGCATTGGAAGCGGCGGTGTCAACGGGTTCCGTGGCGCGATTCTCGGTGTCCATAGGGATAGCTGTTAGCCTTTAGCCGTTAGCCTCCAGCAGATGCCTTCGGCTCTTGTGACCGAAGGCAAGGCTCTCTTCTCAGCGTACCAAAGAGTTCTCAGTCTTTGAACCTTGAGGGGATGAGGACTGCGATTCAGACACTGATACAACAATGGGCAAAAACCGGGGTCCGACACCATTTGCCGCCCCTGCAAATGGCTGTCTGTACCCGGTTTTTGCTGCGTTCCATGCCCACTGTCTGAATCGCAGGAGTGAGGAGGCAGGGGTCAGGGTTTCTCGGGCTCGATGAGCAGGGTGTGTTCGGGTTGGAGGTTCCGGAAGGGCATGGGGAAGGAGCGGCCGGTGTAGTAGGCGTCCCATTGATCTTTGTAGTGGGAGGAGAGGAGGTGGCCGGACTGGCCGGTGACGATGTTCTGGCGGGAGTTGTCGAAGTTGGAGAGATCGATGGTCATGCGCATGGAGGGGCCCAGCTCCGGGGTGATCTGGGCGACAGTGAGGCCGGAGCCGGACATGGGGACGGGGCCGATGTCGAAATATTTGGCGACGAGGGGGAGGTGGTGGCCGATGGGATGGGGAATGAGGAGCTGGTTGTAGGCGCCGTAGTTCCATTTCTTGACGTCGCGGCCCTGGATGCGGCGGCCTTCTTCGAGAGCATCGACGAAGGAGCGGAGGAGCAACTGGTCGTAATCGGGGAACCAATCGGTGGGGCGGGAGCGGAGGAGCTGCTCGAGGACGGCAGGCGCGGCTTGAAGATCGTAGGCAGCGCCGCTGCCTGGACTGGCGCGCTCGGCGACGGCCTGGCGGAGATGCTGAAAGGCCAGGGTGGCGATGAAGGGGGCTGACTGGTCCTTGTCCATCTGGCCGTTCCAGGAGCGGAGGATGGCGATGGCGTCGGCGAGGGCGGGGTTGGCCACACCACGGCGGTCATAAGCGGCCACGATCTGGCGGGCGAGGAAGTGGGAGCAGGCTGAGTAGACGTCGATCTGGAGAGCCAGCATCTGCTCGGGGCGCCAGTTCTTCCTGGTGGAGAGCAGAGCTTCGACCTGGCGGGCGCGATAGGGGGCCGCAAAATTACCGTTGACGCGGTAGGGGAAGTGGGGTGGGAAGGGGTTTTGGTTAGCGGTGACGAGGAGGCCGGAAGGGGGATTGTAGGCCTGGGGGAGCTGGTCGAAGGGGATGTAGCCCTGCCATTCGTAGTTGCCCGAACTGCCGTCGATGGGGACGTCGCCGTCGTAGGTCTTGCGGATGGGGAGCTTGCCGGCGGCGTGGTAGCCGATGTTGCCGTCGGAGTCGGCGTAGAGGAAGTTCTGTGCAGGGCCAGGAAAGTGGGATAAGGCGGCGGTGAATTCCTGCCAGTTGTGGGCGCGATTGAGATCCACGAAAGGCCACTCAAAGCCGGAGGATTCGGCGGCCACCCAGCGGAGGGCGAGGAATTGATTGCGATGCTCGGCGAGGATAGGGCCGTGGCGCGTGACCCAGACGGAGAACTCCAGGGGAGGGGCGCCCTTGACGGAGATGAGTTCGCGCTCCAGGCGCGCCTGTTCGAGCTGGCCGCGGAAGAGGTAGCGCCCGGTGCGGGAATCGAACTTCTCGATGTAGAGATCCTGGACATCGAACCCCAGGTTGGTCATGCCCCAGGCGATGCGGTCGTTATGGCCGAGGATGACGGAGGGGACGCCGGGGATGGAGACGCCGGCGACCTCGAGAGCAGGGGCGCGGAGGTGCACCATGAACCAGATGGAGGGGATGGAATAGGCGAGGTGGGGATCGTTGGCGAGTAATGGGCGGCCAGAGGCGGTGCGGCTGCCGGCCAGGACCCAGGAATTGGAACCGGGCTGAGTCTCAGCATCCATGCGGACGGGAAAGAGGAAGTTGACCTTGGTGGGGTCACCCTCGGCCAGCATGGCGCTCTTCTGGATCTCGCGGCGCCAGGTCTTGGTGAGAGTGCGGAACATCTGGAGGCCGAGGAGGATGGAATCGGCGACCCGCCAGGGCCTGGGGTCGTAGTGCAGAAGGGTGAACTCCAGGGGCAGGCGGTGGGTCCGGATGAAGAAATTGACGCCGCGGGCGTAGGCGGCCAGTGAAGCGCGGTCCTGTGGGGAGAGAGACCGAGCGTGGTCCTCGGCGAGGCGCTCGAGGCGGAAGCGGCGGGCTTCGCGGTCGGAATCGAGACCCTGGGGGCCGACGATCTCGGCGAGGCGACCGGCGGCCAGGCGGCGGAGAGCGTCCATCTGCCAGAGGCGGTCCTGAGCGGTGACGAAGCCTTGCAAAAACAGGGCGTCCTCGATGCTGGCAGCGGTGATATGGGGAACACCCAGGGCGTCGCGGGTGACAGTGGCCTTTTGCGAGACAGGGGCGGTAAGGGTTCCGGAGGTCTGCGGCAGGGGCCGGTAGGCGTACCAATACAGGAGGCCGAGGGCCGCGGCCAGCAGCAGGGCGACGGCTATGTTGAAATATTTGAGGACTCTCTTGAGGGCCAACCCCGATTGTACAACCCGCTCGCTGGAGGGAGCCTGTCCCTATGGGTGAAGCATACGTTGGGTACCGATTGCTGTTGTTGGTTCTGATTGTGGGGATGAACGCGTTCTTCGCAGCCTCGGAGATCGCGCTGGTGTCGGTGCGAAAGTCGCGGCTGCGCGAGCTGGCGGCGCAGGGGCACGTGGGGGCGCAAGCGGCGCTGAGCCTGCTGAGCCGCCCGGAGCGGCTGCTGTCAACGGTGCAGGTGGGAGTGACGCTGGCGAGCCTGGGGGCAGGCTGGGCGGGCGAGGAAACGCTGTCTCGCATCCTGATGGCCTGGATTCAGCCCATTGAGACTCCGGCGACGGCGGCGGTATTCCACGGCATCAGTTTCGTGCTGGCGTTTCTGATTCTGACGTTCGCCATGGTGGTGCTGGGCGAAGTAGTGCCGAAGAACGTAGCCATGGAGAAGTCGGACTGGTTTGCGGTGCTGGTGGCGCCGGTGCTGCTGGTCTTCTACCGGGTTTTGGAACCGTTCGTGTTTGTTCTGGAGCGGTCTTCGGCAGGGGTCTCGAAGCTGCTGGGCGGGCGAGGAGGCCTGGGGACAGCGCATTCGGTGGAGGAACTGAGGCTGATCGCCAGCTCGGTGCGCGCGGCGGGGCAGATGTCGGGTTTCGAGGAGGAGGTCATCCAGCGGGTGCTGGAGCTGGGGAGCATCTCGGTGCGCGAGGTGATGATTCCGCGGAACGATATGGTGTCGCTGCCGGCGGATGCGACCCTGGACCATGTGCTGCGGGTGTTGATGGAGCACCAATACTCGCGCGTGCCGGTCTATGACCGGCGGCCGGAGGAGATCATCGGGGTTCTGCACTCGAAAGACCTGTTGCCGGTGTGGGAGAGGCGGCGGATGGCGCAGCGAGTGCACGCGACGCCTCCGCCGTTCCGGCTGCGAGCCTTGCTGCGCAAGCATTCGGTGGCGCCGGAGAGCAAGCCGCTGAGCCAGACGCTGGACGACTTCCGGCTGGGGCACACCCACATGGCCATGGTGGTGGACGAGTTCGGGACCATCACGGGACTGGTGACGCTGGAGGATGTGCTGGAGCAGATCTTCGGGGAGATCGAGGACGAGCACGATCCCAGGAAGCCGAAGCCCTCGATGGAGGCGGTGGTTCTGGAACTGGAGGGGGCGATCAGCATTCGGGATCTGGAGGCGCAGTACGGAATCGAGCTTCCGACCAACGCGGGCTTCGAGACGCTGGCGGGGTTTCTGTTGTTCCGGCTGGGCTACATTCCGGCGGCGGGCGAGAGCGTGGAATACGGAGGGAGACGCTTCACGATTCTGGACATGGAGCGGAACCGGATCGCGCGGGTGCGGGCGGAACGGATTGATCCATTGAAGAATTGAGTCATTGAGTGGTTGGGTGGTTCAGTGGTTGATCTCTTCAATGACTCAATGAATCAATTCTTCGATGATTCAATTCTGAGTGGGCGGCCGGGCCTGGGCGAGGAGTTTTTGGACTTCCTTGCGGAGGGGTTCGAGGGATTTGGCGAAGACCATCTTGTAGGCGGGGCAGAAGTAGTCGAGGTCCTCGAAGCGGCGCTGGGGGGCGTGGCGGAGCTTGGGGCAGCCGCCGTGGCAAAGGGAGAGGTACTCGCAGAGCTGGCATTCGGAACGGGGGAGGGTCTTCTTGGCGGCGAAGCTGTAGCGGCGCTGGCGGCGCGAGATCTCGGGCCAGGAATCGAGGGTGATGTTGCCCAGCTTCCAATCCTTTTCGACGAAGAAGTCGCAGGGGTAGACATCGCCGTTGTACTCGACCACGCAGTAAGAGTCGCAGGTTTCGTGCAGGTTGCAACTGCCGGGCTTCTGTCCGGCCAGGGCTTCGGCGAGGTTGTCGAAAAAGCGGACGCGGACCTTGCGGCGCTCCCTCCACCACAGGTCGAAGGTCTCCAAGAGGAAGCGGCCGTACTGCTCGGTGCCGTCCTCGACACATTCGATTTCTGAACTCATTGATCGGTCGAGGACTTCCATGTCCATGGCGTATTTGCAGGATATATCGCAACCGCCGCACATCTGGCAGTTATAAACTACGTGGAGGAGTTTATCCGTGTAGTTCATGCCGTTCTTCAACATCGAAGTCCCGATGTTTACCCTGCCGCCACCGGAGTAGGCGTGGAAATTATATCTGGATATGCTCGGGCAGACATAGGAAAACTCGGCCCCTTTCACCTTTTGCATCGGTACAAATTTACATGCCGAACACCGGCAGCACATCGCCATATCGCCTTTATATTGTTCCAGACTCATCTTTGCTACCTCCTAAATTCCAATAATAGGTTAGTTCTTTTTTAGAAGCACACTTTCCCGGGATTCATAACATGGTTGGGATCAAATATCTTCTTAAGCTTATTTAAAACAGCAACGGTGGCCGCATCTCTATTAATAATCATCCCGGCAATTTCACCGTAAGGCCTCGAGAAGAAGGCACCGTGAGCCATTAAGTTCTTGGTGGCTGAGGTGGATAAATCCTTGATACGGGCCGCCTCACCGGCATTGTCGGGGTCGTAAAACAGGTTAAACTCACAGTGAATGCCGGTGCCCTGCACTATCGGCTGGATGTAAACACCCATGTCTGAAGTGGGGTAGCCGGCTTTTTCAGCCGCATTATTCATCACCCCGATGAGACTTTCGAGCTTATCATTGATGGTCAAAAAGAATATGTCCTCGCAGGCCCCTTTATAGCGGAGCTTCCAGTAGGGCTCCGGGAAGGCTGTGGACCGCTTTCAATATTTCATTTGCCGAAACTCCACCGGCTGCTTTTACGGCTTCCAATCCCAACCGCTGGGTT
>CAVRZY010000304.1:0-10450 GCA_963725415.1 uncultured Acidobacteriota bacterium
CCATGTATTGCTGTACGAGCGTCATCTCTGGCATAAGAGATGCGATGCCTTTGTCTGCAAGGAACTGGTGGGAGCGCCGTGTCAGTCGGCGTGTCCGCTGGGCACAGAGGCGTGGCGATACGTTGCCCACCTGGCGCGAGGCGAATACGAACAAGCGTATCGAGTGATTCGCGAAACCAACCCCTTCCCTTCGGTCTGTGCCAGGGTTTGTGACCACCCGTGTGAAGAAAGATGCCGCCTGACTGCGACCGGGTGCCGGCCTGTGGCGATCCGTGCTCTGAAGCGGTTCGTCACCGATCGCGTCGATCCGACCGCCTGCAAACCCGTCCGCGTCGCTAGGAGTGGCATGGAAACGGCCACGGTAGCTGTCGTGGGATCAGGTCCCGCGGGTCTCGCGGCTGCGCACTACCTGTCCCTGGACGGCTACAGAGTTACCGTCTTCGAGGCGGATCACGAGCCCGGAGGAATGCTGATTAGTGGCATCCCGGCCTATCGTCTGCGGCGGGATGTCCTACGCAAGGAGATCGCATCCCTCGTCGATGAGAATGTGACTGTCAGGTGTGATAGCGCTCTCGGCCGCGACTTCACCATAGACGACCTTTTTGCCAAAGGCTACAAAGCCGTCTTCCTGGCCCTGGGAGCACACAAGAGCACACGACTGAACGTCGAAGGCGAGGACCTCAACGGCGTCTATCCGGCCATTCAATTCCTCAAAGCGTTCAATTTGCAGGCAAAGAAGCTGGCCAAAGGACGCGTGGGCATCATTGGTGGTGGCAACTCTGCAGTAGATGCCGGCCGGGTGGCGCTACGGCAGGAAGCTGTCGAAAGCGTCACGATTTTCTATCGCCGAGCGCGCCCGGATATGCCTGCCTTGACGGAAGAAGTGGATTCCGCCCTCCAGGAAGGCATCCGTCTGGAAACCCTCGTCTCCCCGACAAGGATCCTTTCCAGGAATGACCGTTTGTCCGGCCTGGAATGCGTCAGGAACGAACTCGGCGAGCTGGACTCAAGCGGCCGGCGACATCCGGTTCCCGTCCCGGGAACTGAGTTCTGTGTGCCCCTGGACACTTTGATCGTCACCATCGGTGACGAACCTGACATTGATTACATTTCCTCCATGGGGATTGAGGTGACTGAAAAAGGGAGGCTGCGAGTGGACACGGAAACCCTCGCCGCCCGCAGGCCGGGGGTGTTTGCCGGTGGAGACGTCGTCACTGGTCCGAACACCGTCGTGGAGGCCATAGCGGCCGGCAAAAAGGCGGCCGTGATGATCGCTCGTTACCTGCGCGGGGAGCAGATGAGGCAACCTTCGGCGCCTGGAACGCCGCGCGTTTACGTCCAGCCCTGCGTGCTCCCTGAAGAGGAGCTGAGCGACATCCGCAGGGCTGAGCCGCCCACCTTGCCCATCGAATTGCGGAAGCGCAGCTTCTCCGAAGTCGAGTTGTCTCTCTCCCAGCAGGACGCCACCAGGGAGGCCAGAAGGTGCTTGCGGTGCGATCTGGAGTTCACCGAGCCGAAGGAAAATCGGACCGCGCCCCGGGTGACAGGAGCAAAGCCCGTATGATCGAGCTAAAGATAAACGGCTTGAAGGTGGCCGTCCAAGAAGGCACCACGCTGCTCGAGGCAGCTCGTTTCTTTGGCTTTCCGATTCCCACCCTGTGCCATGTGGACGGCCTCACGCCTTACGGCGCCTGCCGCTTGTGCGTGGTGGAGGTGGGCCTCCCGCCACGCGGCAAATTGCAGAGTGCTTGCACCATGCCGGTGGAAGACGGCCTGGTGGTGTATACGCATTCGCAACGCGTGGAGCGGGCTCGCCGCCTGCTGCTGGAACTTTACGTCGCTACCTGCCCGCAGTCGAAGACCGTTCAGGATCTGGCCAGCCGCTACGGGGTGACCCGCGTGCGCCTTCAGCCGCAGCACGAAGATTGCATCCAGTGCGGCAGGTGCGTCCGCGTGTGCCGGGAACAGATGATGGCGGGAGCTATCGGCTTCGCTTACCGCGGATCTCGCCGCAAGATCATGAGCCCCTTCCGCCCTCAGTCCGAGCTGTGCCGGCAGTGTGGCGCCTGCCTCTACATTTGCCCGGTGGTGGAGCTGCGCTGCCATGGGGCGCAGCCAGAGCGCGCTCTGTGCGGCGGCTGTCTGAACTTGGCCCCGGCCTGCTTGAATCACCACGATCATGCCATGTGCTTCCTGGATCCTTGCCTGGCCTGCGAACTGGCCGGGCCCTTCCGCCAGGAACTGGTCAGGCCAGCCCAGAAACGTGAGGTAACACCCATATAAAGGAGAAGAGCGATGTCCTATTCCCGACTGAACGCCTCCGCAGCAACCCTCACCAAGAACCGCACCGAGGACTCCATCAGCCCCTTTAGCGGGATGTGCACGACCTGCATCGATGGCTGCATCGGCATGTGCGAGATCGGCAAGTCGGCTTACCGCGGCCCGGAGATGATTTACCCGCAGCCCTACGGGATTATCACCACGGCCTCCGGTAAGGACTACCCCTTGGACCTGTCCCACTTCACCATCCTGGGGCGAGCTACCGGGGCCTGGGGTATCGAGCCGGACAGTAACCGGGCACTGTTCCCCAACGTGGACCTGGAGGTGCGCTGGGGCCGCCAGCCGGGGCTGCGCTCCAGGTTGCCCTTCCTGCTGGCGGCCTTGGGTTCAACCCAAATCGCCAAGAACAACTGGCAAAGCTTGGCCGTGGGCGCCGCACTCACCGGCACCTGCCTGACGGTAGGAGAAAACGTCTGTGGCATGGATCCGGATGCGCAATTCTCCGATGGCCGCATTCTCTCCAGCCGCGACCTGGAATGGCGGGTGCGCACCTTCCGCGAGTGGCAGGAAGATGGCTACGGTGACATCGTCGTCCAGGCCAACGTAGAGGACACCCAGATAGGCGTCCATGAATACGCTCTCCGGAGTTTGGGGGTCAAGACCGTAGAGTTGAAGTGGGGCCAGGGCGCCAAGGACATCGGCGGCGAGGTCAAGATTCGAGACCTGGAAAAGGCGCGGCTCCTGAAACGGCGGGGTTACGTGCTTTTGCCCGACCCGGAGGACCCATGGGTCGGGGAGGCATTCCGGCGCGGAAGTCTCCGTGAGTTTGAGCGCCACTCCCGCATCGGCATGCCCCAACGGGACGCTTTCCTGCGCCGTGTGGAAGAGCTGCGCAAGCTGGGCGCGCAATGGGTCTTCCTGAAGACCGGCGCGTTCCGGCCGGCCGACTTGGCGCGGGCCGTGGCTTGGTCCGCGGAGGCCGGGATCGACCTGCTCACGGTGGACGCCGCCGGTGGCGGCAGCGGCATGAGTCCCTGGAGGATGATGAACGAATGGGGTGTCCCTGGGATCGAACTGCACTCGTTGCTCTACCAATGCTGCCACCGGTTAGCCAAGAAGGGCCGTACCGTACCGCCCGTGGCCTTGGCCGGAGGTTTCACCTTCGAAGACCAGATCCTTAAGGGTCTGGCCCTGGGCGCTCCCTACGTCAAGCTGATTTCCTGGGCTCGCGCGCCGCTGGCCGCGGCTATGGTCGGCAAGACCATTGGCCAGCTCATCGGCGAGAATTCCCTGCCCATCTATGTGGAACGGTTCGGCACCACCGTGGAGGAGGTCTTCGTCACCGCACCCGAGCTGCGGGAGCGCTACAAAGACCGTTTCAGAGAGATCCCCACCGGGGCCATCGGCATCTACACCTACTACCAACGGGTGGCCCAGGGGCTCCGGCAGTTGATGTGCGGCGCCCGCAAGTTCGGCCTCCAATACATCTCCCGCGACGATATCGCCGCCCTGACCCCCCGGGCCTCCCAGATCACTGGCATCCCGCTGGTCAGTGATACCGACCAGCAGGAGGTCGAGGAAATCCTCAGCGCGGTGGGCTGTTAGCTGCCGGCTGCGGCCTTCTTCAGAAGTTTATCTTCAGACCCAACTGAAACTGTCGCGGATCGAAAGCCGAAGTGAACGACAGCGGCGCCGTGGGGATGCCGCGCTGGCCAACCAACGGGCGCGGCAGTTCCTCGACCGTGATGTCGCCCACCGTGTTGTTCAGGCTCTTGAAGTTGGTCCGGTTCAGCAGGTTGAATCCCTCGGCGATGAACTCCAGGTTGCGCCGCTCGTTCTTGCCCAGCGGGAACCTCCGCGCCAGCCGGGAATCCATGGTGAAATAATCCGGGCCCTTACCGATGTTTCGCCCGGCCCTCAGCGGCCGGTGGGTGGTGGAGTGGTTGTCTCCCAGATTGTCCACCCCGGTCAGAACGTTGAAGGGCCTCCCTGCCGCCACCACCACAATCGGGGAGAGCGTAAATCCTCCCAAGAGGTTCTCCACGAAACTCTTGCCTCGCCCGGGCTGCCACGGGGATTCCAGCACCGCGTTCAGGACGAACCGGTGCGGCTGGTGGAAACTGGAAAGCGCCCGCTCGGCCCGCGCGTTGAGCTGATCGTGCGGCTCGAAATCGGTGTTGAAATCCGTGGTCTCATCCATCGCCTTGCTCCAGGTGTAGTGCGTGCTCAAGGCAAAACGCCGGCTGAACCGCTTGGACGCCTGCACCACCATGGCGTGATAGAACGAGTTGGCGGTCGATTCGAAGATGTTCTGCTGCGACAGCAAAGGATTGTAGAAGCCGAAGGTGGGCGTCCCGTCCGGCCGTGGCGCTGTGTAGTACAGATTGCGATCCAGAATCCTGACCAGGTGCGCGGCGCGGTTGAAGTTGTAGCCCGCCGACAGTGCCCACGACCCCAGCGCGCGTTCGATCTCCAGGCTGGCCTGGTGCGCGTAGGGATTCACGTAGTCCGGCACGATCCCGAACACTACTGACCCCGGGGCAGACGTCGAAGGCCGCAGATTGAACTGCGCCAGATCCCCTATCGTAATCGAGCGCTGGCCCAGAATGCCCTGCGCCAGCAGGGTCTGGTAAACGTCGGCCGAAGTCAGCGGCTGGCCGGTGCGGGGGTTGTTCAGCCCCGGAATTCCGCGCAGCGAAATGAAGGTCTGCGCGATCTGCTTTCCCGCCAGCGTATCCGCGATGTTGGCCACCTGGAGATTGATCTGCGAGTAAAACAGGCCGTACCCGCCCCGCACCACCGTCCTGGCGCTGGCAGTGGGTGTCCAGGCAAACCCGAACCGGGGCGCGAGGTTGTTCGAGATCCGTCCCCACGGGCTGTGAATTCGCCTCCAGTTCATAACGAACCCCCAGGTTCAGCGTGAGGCGCGGCAGCACCCGCCAAGCCTCCTGCAAGAACAGGTTGTAGCGCTTGCTCCAGCCGCTCCAGTTCGGGTCGCCAAACCCCTGCTGATAGAACTCCGGCAAACCCAGGGTGAAGGACTGCAAGGCCGTCAGCGGCGCCTGCAAATTGGGGATCAACCGCTGCTGCCCCAGCCCGGCAAGAGTGCCGCCAAGGTTGGTAGCGAAATTCGGGTCCTTCATCACGCTGTTGAGAATCAGGCCCAGAGGCACCTTGGAGCCGAAACTGAAACGCCCCGCGAAGAAGGTCTCCGAGCGCGCCACGTCCTTCACCGGGTTGATATCGAACCCGAACTTCAGATCGTGCTTGCTGCGGTGGGAGTTCCACACTTGCTGGAGCTGCCAGTGCCGGTCGAAGGTCGTGGAGGGCAGAAAGATCTCGCGCCCAAACAGACCGTAGCCACTAATGTCGATCCCCGGTCCGTAGGGGTCCGTGGGAATCACGTCCAGGCGGTTATAGGCGAACGCCGCGCGCGTTTCGATCACCCATTGCGGATTGACCACGTAGGAGTGGCTGGCCATCGTCGTCCCATCCAGCATCTCGAGGCTGCGGCCGCGATTGAAGGCCAGCAAAGCCCCAAACTGCGCATTCTCGCTGAAGTTCTTCGAGAGGTTGCCGCGGAAGAAAAAGCTGTGCCGTTGCGAGAGGCGCTGGTCCAGCCGCAGCGAGAAGTGAGTGTCGCCTTCGCTGAAGGGAAAATTTCCGCTGTTCTTGTCAAACAGCTCCAGGGTCCGCGGGCTGGGCAGCAGAGCTGCTTGCATGGCCCGCGCCAGCCCCACCAGTTGCGGAGAGTTGCTGGCCAGGAAAAAGTCCACGAGCTGCTGCTGCGAGGGCGTCAGCCGGGTAAAGGCCGAGCGGTCCTGGTAAATGGGAACGAAGGCCGTCTCGTGCCGGTCCAGCCGCTCCAGCGCCGCAAAGAAATAGCTCTTGTCTCGAACGATCGGACCGCCGGTGGTGGCCCCGGACTGCACGCGCGTGAAGGCCGCCTTCCCCGGATCGAAATAGTTTCTCGCCTGGATGTCCCGCTGCCGCAGGAACCCGAACACGTTCCCATGAAACTGGTTGGTTCCCGATTTGGAAACGATGTTGACGGCGCCCCCGAGAGCGCCGCCGATCTCGGCCGAAAAGCTGTTGCGGTTGATCTGGAATTCCTGCACCGCCTCCTGGCTGATCGAGGGGCGCACCCCGCCTGAGTTGTAGTAGTTCTCCACGCCGTCAATGGTAAAGGCGTTGCCCCGCCCGTTCCCTCCGCCGAAGCTCAACCCCGACTGCGGCGTCTGCACCACGCGGTAGTCCGTGCCGTCCACCATATCGTTGGTTTCCACGACGGCCGGCGTCAGTAGCGCGAAATCCAGGTAGTTGCGCCGGTTGATAGGCAGGTTCCGGATGCGCACCGATTCGATGGTGCTGGCCTGCTGGGTGCGCTGCGGCTCAATCACAGAGGCCTCGGCCACCACATCCACCTCGATGGCCATGGCCGATACCGCCATTTCGGTGGGCAGGACCACGTGATCGCCCACCCGCACCTCCAGGCCCTCTACCACCTTGGTGGCAAAGCCCGCCGCTTCGAAGCGCAAACGGTATACACCCGGCGGCAGCATGGGCAGGGCGTACTCGCCGGCCGAATCGGTCTTGGCGACCCGCTTGATGGCGCGGTCCGGATCAGAGGCGGTGACCGTAACGCCCGCTACCAGACCGCCCAAGGCATCCACCACCGTGCCCTTCACGTCGCCAGAGTTGACTTGCGCCTGCCCATAGGCCAGCGCGGGAACTAGACAGGACAGCCACAGCCAATGCCGAAGCATCACACTTCTCCCTTCCAACGCCCGAGTAAAAGGTAAGGCCTCAGTCTCCGGGGGCAACAGCCTCTGGACCAGGGTAGGATAAGCTTTCAGCTTGTCCGAACGCCTTTCCAATACGGCCCGAGACAAGCTGAAGCTGATCCTACCGCCCCCGGACACTGAGGCATTACGGTAAAAGGGAGATTATACTAACACTTCTGGCGGAGACAACCGACTATGAAAAAGATTTATATCATCCTGATGCTGGCCGTCCCACTGGTGGCCGCGGATTTCCGGGCCGGCGTGGCGCGCCTGAAGATCACTCCTGAAGGGCCTATCTGGATGTCGGGGTATGCCGCCCGCAAGCACGCTTCCGAAGGCGTCCTGCACGACCTGTGGGCCAAAGCCCTGGCCCTCGAGGACTCCAAACGCGGCCGCGTGGTCATCGTCACCACCGACGTCATCGGCCTGCCCCGGGCCATCTCCGAGCTGGTTGCAGCCCGCGTGCAGAAGCAGTGGGGACTGGACCGCGCCCGCATCCTCTTCAACTCCTCTCATACCCACACCGGGCCGGTCCTGCGCGCCAATCTGAGCGCCATGTACGACTTGAACCCGGAGGACACCCAGCGGGTCAATGACTACAGCCAAAAACTCACCGACGACCTGGTGGCGGTGATCGGAGCGGCCCTGGGCGATCTCCAGCCCGCGCAACTCTCCTACGGGAGCGGCGGGGCCACCTTTGCCATCAACCGCCGCGAACTGACGCCCAAGGGAATGCGCATCGGCCTGAACCCTTCCGGGCCCACCGATCCTGAGGTGCCGGTGCTGCGTGTGACCGCGCCGGACGGGACCCTACGCGCCGTCCTGTTCGGCTACGCCTGCCACAACACCACGCTGGTCGCGGAGTTCTACAAGCTCAGCGGCGACTACGCCGGCTTCGCCCAGCTTGCAGTCGAACAGGCGCATCCGGGCGTCACAGCCATGTTCATGGAGCTGTGCGGGGCTGACCAGAATCCCAATCCGCGGGGCAAAATCGAGCTGGCCGAGCAGCACGGCAAGGCCCTGGCGGCGGAAATCGACCGCGTGCTTTCTGGCAAGCTGAAGCACGTCCGCGGGCCCGTGCGTGCCGCTTTCCAAATCATCGAGCTTCGATTCGCAACGCACACCCGCGACACCTTCGAGAAGCGCCTCAACGATTCCAACCCCTGGATCGTGCGGAACGCCAAGCTGATGCTTCAGGCCTACGACGAGGGTCATCCGGTTCGCTACACTCCCTACCCCGTGCAGGCCGTGCGCCTGGACAAGGACCTCACCCTGGTGGCGCTGGGCGGAGAAGTTGTGGTCGATTATGCCCTGCGGGCCAAGCGCGATTTCAACGCGGCCGCCGAGCCCCTCATCGTGGCCGGCTATTCCAACGACGTGATGTGCTACATCCCCTCCCTGCGCGTCCTCAAAGAAGGCGGCTACGAGGCCGCCGACAGCATGCTCTACTACGGCATGCCCGGCCCCTTCGCCGAAGACGTCGAGGAAACCGTCTTTCGGGCCATCCGCAGTGTCATGAAGCGGGTGGGACGGGCGGCGAAATAGCCTCCTAAGAGACGATTCGGCCAACGCATGAACGCGAATCCAATCTTCTTTGAAGAGCAACAGACCGGCCCGCCGTGGGTGCGGCTGCTGATAGGGTGCGCCTGCCTGCTGGGCCGGTGGAACCGCCATTTACGGCGCCTATCAGCAGTTGTACCTGCACCAGCCATTCGGTAATCGCCCGATGTCAGACCGGGCGCTCGTCATCTTCACCATCTCGATGCTCGTTTTCGTTGTCGCGATGGCGCTGCTGTTTTTCAAGATGAGACTTACTACACGGGTGGATGCTCAGCAGATCCACATCCGCATGCTTCCCTTCCTGAACAGGCGGATTCCTCTGGACCGGGTGGCTCGATGGGAACCATGCACCTACCGCCCGATCCTCGACTACGGCGGCTGGGGAATCCGCTATTCCTGGCGGCAAAAAGGCTGGGCCTATAACATCAGCGGCAACCGCGGCCTGCGCCTGGAACTGACCGGCGGCAAGCGTCTACTGATCGGGTCTCGACGGCCAGAGGAATTCGCCGCGGCACTGGCAGGCGCCACAGGGCGCGCCTAAGGCCTCGGTTGAGCGCTCTGGAGAGGCGCTTCGGGAAATGAGGCTCTCAACGGCAGCGCTTCTCGCTCCTCCAGACAGGCCCGCGAGAACTCGCTGCCCCGCTTGGCCCAGATTACGCTTTCGGGTGGCTTGCCCAGGCGCATCTGGACCGCCAACTCGGCGATATTCTGCGTGTACGGGAAGCACCGCACGTAGATCGGTCCATCGGTCTGACGCGCCAAATCGACCAGCGCCTCCGTGGGGAGGGCTCGTTCCAGGAACTGCGCTTTCTTCTTGACCCAGATGTAGCCACAGTTGTGGGCGAGCATCACTGCGGCAAGGACATAAGCGGGCCAGCGGCTCTGGACCTGAAAGCGTCGCTGGAACGCCACGCAGCCGGCGCCCACCATCCAGGCCAATCCGGCACTGGCAAGATAGGTATGGCGGCTCGGCACGCGCGGCATGTACGTCAGAAAACTGTAGGGGAGGAAGGCGATTACGATCCAGACGGCACCGAGCGCCGCAGTCCGCCAGTACCTCCTGGCGCGCCAGACCACCAGCGCCACCAGGCTCAATAAGCCCCATATCCAAAGCAGCCGCGCGTAGCTGTTCAGTAGAGTGAGCCAGAATGGGGCTGCAAGAGAAAAGGTCCCCGCGTCGTTGAAATGCAAATGGCGGTCCTGCCCTGCAAACGTCATCCAGGTGTAACCGGTCGCCAGTACGGCAAACGGCGTTATCCACGCCCACCCCCGCCGCTCCCTCCACGCCCCCACCAGGAGCAGTGGGACCACTACCACCGCGGATTCCTTCGAGATCAACGCCAGGCAAAAGCACGCCAGCGCAGCCACATAGTACACCGCCCGCCTTGAACCGCAGGCCAGCCACAACGACCATAACAGCAACGCCGACAGCGAGAAGAAGAACACCAGCAACTCAGGCAGCGCGGCGTACCACATGACGGCTTCCTGGTGCCCTTCGTAGATGGCGAAAAAGGCGGCGGCAAATAGCGCCACACGCCGCCCCATCCCTAACCGGCAACCCAGTCGAAACACCAGCCAGGTGTTCAGGACATGGAGAAGGATGGCCGACACATAGAACGGCTCGGGCGAGAAGCCGAAAAACCGCTCTGTCCAGTAAGTGAGTACCAAGGAAGTGGCGCGAGCGCGGTACAGCACATCCTGGGCCAGAGCGCTCCAGCCGGAGACCGGCCCATACTTCCGGCCCAAGGCAATTTGTACGTAGTCGTCCGAGATGAACGGCTGGCCTGGAACGAAGATGTAAGGAAGAACCGCTGCTCCCGTAAGGA
>CAVRZY010000305.1:0-29729 GCA_963725415.1 uncultured Acidobacteriota bacterium
GAATCGAAATGGCGCTCCAGAGCGGGCCAGCCAAGGACGTGAGTGGCGGCGAGTTCCCGCCGCAGTTCCAGCGGCAGGCTCAAGATGGACATTAGATCCCAGACCCGCTCGCCGTAAAGCGCCTGATAGAGTTGCTGCGCCCGGAAGCGCGGCTGGCGTGGCCCAAGCATCTCCCGGATCTCTTCCATTTCCAAGCCCAGCAACGCGGCCATAGATCCATTTTCCCAATCCTTGGCGTCTTTGCGTAACTTTTGCGCCTTGGCGCGAAACCGGACCTTGCCCTCTCCCAGTTTCTTTGACCGGACCAATGCGGGGAGGGTAATTCGGGTACAGGCCACGAATCTCGCAACGGCGGCGAAATTCGCGCCTGTCCCC
The DNA here is from genome assembly GCA_963725415.1 of uncultured Acidobacteriota bacterium. Taxonomy (GTDB): domain Bacteria; phylum Acidobacteriota; class Terriglobia; order Bryobacterales; family Bryobacteraceae; genus CAVRZY01. Next base: position 376 of record CAVRZY010000305.1, read on the forward strand.
GAATTACGCGAACCGGGAAGGCACCGGGTGTGAAACTGGGGGAGGGCAAGAAACCAGACCCATGGCGGAAGGGAGCCCGAAAATGGGAAAATGTAAGAAGAATCGTGCCCCGCCTATGATGGCAGCCTCCGCCCTAACCATCGGTGAGATCGAAAGGACCGTGCTGGGGAATGGTGTCCGCGTCATCACCGAAGCCATGCCGCACGTGCGCTCGGTAGCGGTCGGGATCTGGATCGGCACAGGTTCGCGCAATGAGGCCCCGCAGGAGAACGGGATCTGCCACTTCATCGAGCACATGCTGTTCAAGGGCACAACGACACGCAGCGCCGAAGACATCGCCCGCTCGGTGGACTCCATCGGCGGGAACCTGGACGCCTTCACCGCCAAGGAGCTGGTCAGCTTCACTGCCAAAGTACTGGATGAGCATTTGGCAAGGCCTTCGAAGTCTTGGCGGACCTGGTGCTGCACCCGGTATTCGCGGCCGGAGATATCGAGCAGGAAAAAGGAGTCATCCTGGAAGAGCTCAAGATGGACTCGGACAATCCGGAGTACCTGGTCCACGAGATCTTCTCCAGTAACTTCTGGAAGGACCACGCGCTGGGCAAGCCCATCCTGGGCACCAGAGAGACCGTGCGCCGGTTCACCCGGGAAATGATCGAGCGCTATTACCAGAAGTACTACGTGCCCTCCAACATCACCATCACGGCTGCCGGGAACCTGACGCACGGGCGGCTGGTGGAGCTGGCCGGCGCGCATTTTGGAGCGCTGCCGCCGAACGGGGTGGCGGCCTCCGGATCCGGCGCCCGCCACGCACGCCCGCATCTCGGTCCGGAACAAGAAATCGCTGGAGCAAGTGCACCTGTGCCTGGGAGTCCCGGCCTACCCGTTGCCGCACAAAGACCGGTTCGCCTGCTACGTACTGAACACCCTGCTGGGCGGGGGCATGAGCTCACGGCTTTTCCAGAACATCCGCGAGCGGCAGGGCCTGGCGTACGCGGTGTTCTCCGAGTTGAGCCCTTACCGGGATACCGGCTGCCTGTCGGTTTATGCGGGGACTTCGGTCGAGTCGGCGCGGAAGGTAGTGGAGTCGATTCTGAGCGAATTCGGGCAGCTCAAGCAGCAGCGGATCGGCGAGGAGGAGCTGCGCCGGGCGAAAGACTATATGAAAGGTTCGCTGATGCTGAGCCTGGAATCGACCACCAGCCGGATGGCGAACCTGGCCCGGCAAGAGCTGTACTTCGGCCGCTTCTTCAGCCTGGACGAGCTGATCGAGAGCATCGAGCGGGTGACGGCCGGCGACGTGCAGCGAACCGCTCAGGATCTCTTCGACCCCAGACGCATCGCCCTGACGGTGCTGGGCAACCTGGACGGGTTCAGGATCGGGCGCGAAGACCTGGCGTGTTAAGCTGCTGGCAACCCGGGTCGCGCCGATACTCGTGGGAATGCCCGACGTAGTAAACTGTTGCTTTGCGAGTAAAAGTCCTGCCTGCGTTGTGCTTGTTGGCCTGCCTGTGCGCCTGCCAGGCGTTTCCCTACGATTTCGCGGGCCTCAAGCCGGAAGGCTACGTCAGCGATTACGCCCGCGTTCTGGACCCAGGCAGCCGCGAGCAACTGGAGCTCTATTGCGCTGGTCTGGAACGAGCGGCCGGCGTCCAGTTCGCGGTGGTGACGCTGCCGACGCTCCAGGGAGAGCCGCTCGAAGATGTGGCCAACGATCTGTACCGCAGGTGGGGCATCGGGCAGAAGGGGAAGAATGAGGGCCTGCTGGTGCTGGTAGCGATCCAGGACCGGCGAATCCGGGTGGAGGTGGGCTACGGCCTGGAGCCGATCATGACAGACGGCTACGCCGGCAGCGTACTGCGCTCGGTGGGGCCCGAGATGCAGCAAGGCCGCTACGGCGAAGCGCTGCTGGATGCGGTGCATCAGCTCGGTTCGCGCGTCGCCGAGGGCAAGCGTGTGTCGCTGGATGGCCAGCGCCCCCGCCGCCCGCGGCACAGAGGGTCCCCCATCCCCATCGGGTTGCTGTTGGGCGGACTCGGGGTCTTTGGACTTCTGTCGGCCCTGGCGGGCCGGCGCCGGGGCTTCGGCTACAACGCCGGGGGCGTGATCCCGGCCTTGATCATCGGAAGCCTGCTGGGCCGCTCCTTCGATCCCTCGCGGGGCGGAGGCGGCTTCGGCGGCTTCGATTCCAGCGACGGGTTCGGCGGGTTCGGAGGCGGGGACTCCGGCGGAGGCGGCGCTTCGGGCGGTTGGTAGGACACACTGAAATGGAACGCGTGCTTTCTGAATTGGTGGAGCGGCTCAAGAAGACCTACCAGGACCGCTTGGTCTCGGTGGTCCTTTATGGGTCGGGCGCCGCAGGCGATCATCACCGCCGGTTTTCCGATCTGAATATTCTTTGCGTCCTGCGCGAGGTGACTCCCCGGGAACTGGGGGAATCCACGGCCATCGTTCACTGGTGGCGGAAACAGGGCAACCCTTCCCCGCTGCTGCTGAGCGAAGAGGAAGTGCGCACCTCGACGGACTGCTTCCCGATCGAGTTCCACGACATCAAGGAACGGCGGCGGGTGCTGTACGGCCAGGACGTGGCGGCCGATCTGGCGATTGACAAGTGCTTTTACCGGGCCCAGGTCGAGCACGACCTTCGCGCCAAGCTGCTGAGGTTGCGCCAAAAGGCCGCCGGGGTGCTCTCCGATAAGGATCTGCTCCGGTCTCTGCTGCTGGATTCGGTCTCCACCTTCTGCGTTTTGTTCCGGCACGCGCTGCTGTTGGCCGGCCATGAAGCGAAGTTCGAGAAGCGCGAGGTGATCGGGCAGGCTCGGGAGAAGTTTGGCGTCGATGGAGCGCCTTTCGAGAGACTGCTCGATCTGCGCGAGGGAAAGATCAAGCCACGGGACCTGGATCCCGGGCCGCTCTTTGCGGACTATTTGAGAGAGATTCTGAAGGTGATCGACGTTGTCGATCGGCTGGAGAAATGAGGCACAGATGAACAAGGCTGTCACCATCATTCTGGTGGTCCTGGCGGTGTTGCTGGTGGTGGGCATCGGGTTTGGCTTCAAGCTCATGAACCTGCGCAATGAGCTGGTCAATCTGCACGAGGCAATCCCCAAAGCCTGGGCGGACGTGGATGCGGTTTTGCAGAGGCGCGTCGATCTGATCCCTAACCTGGTGGAGACGGTGAAGGGCTTCGCCAAACAGGAGAAGAGCGTGATGGAGGCGGTGACCAGCGCGCGGGCCGCCCTGATCGGCGCGCGCGCGCCCCAGGAGAGGATGGAGGCGAACGCTCGCCTGGACGGCGCCCTGGCCCGGCTGCTGGTAGTGGTGGAGAACTACCCGAATCTGAGATCCAACGAGAATTTTCTCCGCTTGCAGGATGAGCTGGCCGGTACGGAGAACCGCATCGCCATCGAGCGCCGAAAGTACAACGAAACGGTGCAGAGGTACAACACCAGCATCCAATTGTTCCCCAACAACATTGCGGCAGCCCTGTTCAATTACCAGAGAAACGACGCCTACTTCAAGACTGAGCCGGCCGCGCGCACGGCGCCCAAAGTGGCGTTCTGAAGAAGCCGCTAGCTACTAGCAGGAGTTGAGAGGCTGTGAAAACGAGGTGGCGCAGGCCCCCGGCCTGCGTGGCCGGTAGCCGAATGAAGACCGAATGCCTTGTATGAGCGCAGAAATATTCCCCAACTACATCAACGCTGAGTGGGTCAGCGGGGAGACCTTCGAAGATCGCAATCCGGCCGACACGGACAGACTGATCGGGCTGTTTGTAAAAGGAACGGCCCGGCAGGTGGCGGAGGCGGTGGAGGCGGCCCAGGCGGCTTTCCCGGCCTGGTCGAGCCTCCAGGGTCCGGCCCGCGGCCACTACCTGTTCAAAGTGGCTGACCTGCTGGAACGCAACTTCGAGCAGTCTCGCTCGGGACATGACGCAAGAAGAGGGCAAGACGTTGGCGGAAGCGAAGGGCGAAGTGCAGCGCTCGGTCAACATCTTTCGCTATTTTGCCGGTGAAGGGGCGCGGATGCCGGGGCTGGTGTTGCCCTCCGAGCGGGATCGGGTTCATACGTTCGTTGTCCGCAAACCGATCGGGGTGGTGGGTCTGGTCACGCCCTGGAATTTTCCCAGCGCCGTTCCCGCCTGGAAGCTTGCGCCGGCGCTGATTTGCGGGAACACGGTGGTGCTGAAGCCCGCTTCAGCGGCGCCGCTCAGCGCCTGGCACATCGTGCAGGCCTGCCATGAGGCCGGGATCCCAAAGGGCGTGGTCAACTACCTGGCCGGACCCGGCGGGGAGTTGGGAGGCGCCCTGCTGGCGGCGGCGCCGCTGAAGGCAATCTCTTTCACCGGCTCCTGCGAGGTGGGGCGCCGTCTGCACGCGCAAGCCTCCCAGCGCCGCCTGCGCATCCAGCTCGAGATGGGAGGCAAGAATCCCACCATCGTCCTGGCGGACTGCAACTTCCCCCTGGCGGTCGAGAACGTGGTTAACGCAGCCTTTGCTTCAACCGGGCAGAAGTGCACCGCCACCAGCCGCGCCATCGTCGAAGAGGCGATCTATGACAGGTTTCTGGAGGCGCTCATCGAGCGGACCAGGAAGCTCAAGGTGGGCGACGGCCTGGACCCCCAGACCGACCTTGGCCCGGCCATCGATCAGGCCCAGATGGAAACGGACCTGAAGTACATCGAGATCGGGAAGAAGGAGGCCGGGCCGCCCAGGATCGGCGGAAAGCGCATGACGGGCCCTGGCTACGATCGGGGATACTTTGTCGAGCCGACCATCTTTGCCGGCGTAACCCAGGACATGACCCTGGCGCAGGAAGAGGTGTTTGGACCGGTGCTGGCGGTGATGCGCGCCCTCAACTTCGAAGACGCTCTGCGCATCGCCAACGCGGTTCCGTTTGGTCTCTCGGCTTCCATCCAGACCAACAACCTGACCCGCGTCTTCGAATACATCCACCGCATGGAGGCGGGTCTGCTGACGGTCAACCTGCCCAGTGCCGGAATCGAATACCAGGCGCCCTTCGGGGGCACCAAGGAGTCCAGCTTCGGCCCGAAAGAGCAGGGGCCGGCGGCGCTGGAATTCTACAGCGACTGCCAGACCATTTATCTGAAATACTAGGGATTTCATGCGTCTTGGACAGATCAAGTTCGACAACAAGGTTACAGCCGCCGTGTTTGAAGGCGCACTGGCGCGGGCGATTCCGGGTTACACCGTGGTGGACCTGATTCGGAAGGCGGAAACCGAATCGGTGGCAGTCACCGCCCTGATGGTGCAGATGGCCAGCCACCACCCGGAACCGGCGCTGCCGGTGCTGCCGATCAATCCTTTGGAGGTGTGGGGCTGCGGCTGCACCTACGAGACTGGCGCCAGCCACCAGATGCCCCACGGCGTGGATCCGGAACTCTGCGCCCAGATCTGCCGCCGGGCGCGGCCGGAGATCTTCTTCAAAGGGACCGCGCGGGTGTGTGTTGGTCCGGGCCAGCCGATCGGGATCCGCTTCGATTCCAGCCTCACCGCTCCGGAACCGCAACTGGCCCTGGTCCTCGGCAAGAAGGGTCGTATCCTGGGTTACACCCTGGCCAACGACGTTACAGCCTGGGATATCGGGCGGGAATGCCCGCTCTATCGGCCGCAATCGAAGATCTACGCTGCTTCCTGCGCGCTGGGCCCGGTCATCGTCACGGCAGAGGAACTGCCGGACCCCTATCGGTTGGAGATGACCTGCACCATCCGCCGCGGGAATGAAACGCGGTTCTCCGGCACGGTTTCCACGGCAGCCCTCCGTCGAAAGCTCAAGGATCTGGTGGAATTCGTGCGGCGCGCCAATCCTGTGCCGGCTGGCTCGGTGTTGCTGACGGGCACCGGCATCATCATCCCCGAAGAAGCGGCGCTGGCGCCGGGCGATACAGTCTCGATCTGCATTCCGGAAATCGGCGAGCTTTCCAACACCGCCATGGTGGTTCAATAGAGCGCGGTTGCTGGCCGCCACGATCTACGATCCACGCTCTTCCTCATCCCGCTCCTCCACTGAATCCAGTAGCTCCGGTTCCCGCGCGAACCTCTTGAGAACGCTAATCACGTTGCCGGAGCTGAAACCCGCGCCCCGCAGCCTGCGGTAGGCGGCCGCCAGGTTCTTCCGTTCTGCCAGGTAGGTGTTCAGCGGTGTGTTTCGATACTTGCGACGCAGGAAAGCTTCGATGAGCTGGATCTCATCCACGCCGCGGTAAGCCTCCTGGACCGCTTTCTCGGCCACCTGGGGCGCCACGCGCCGCTTGCGAAGATCGCTCAGCACGCGGCGCCCTCCGAGACCCTGGTTCTCCAGGCGAGAAACCGAAAAGTCCGCCGCAAAACTCCTGTCATCCAGGTACCCGTACTGCTTCAGCCGGCTCAGCACAGAGGGCACGTCCTGGGTGCGCTCGGCGCGGCGGAGCAACTTCTCGCGCAACTCGGCAATGGAATGCGCGCGGGCGCTCAGCACACGCAAAGCGTATTCGAAAAGCGCTTCGGCGTCCAATCGACGAGATGCTCGCTCCCCCATCCGGCCTTCCTGTACGTCTCTAGCAGCCCGTGGATAAAGTCACAATGCGCGAATTTTGGGGACAGGCGACGAAACTCCGTCTCGAGGCGGCCATGCAAACTAGGGCACTTAGCCCAGGGGTTTCGTTGCCTGTCCCCGAAATTCCCTCCGCCGACCGGTCTGCCAGACTTCATCCACGGGCTGCTAGAGATAGTATAGTAGTAGTGCAGCTAAGCAGCACACAACAAGGGAGGGAGCGTCATGGCGGACGAAAACAAATTCGCCTATTTTGCGTTCGGCCTCGGAGTGGGCCTGGCGATCGGCATTCTGTTCGCGCCCAAGTCGGGTGAGGAGACCCGGCAGTACATCCGCACCAAAGCCGGCGAGGGCAAGGAGTACTTGAAGAAGCGAGGCGATGAGGTGCGCGAGTCGGCCAGCGATCTGATCGACCGTGGGAAGAGCGCCCTGAGCCGGCAGCGGGAGAACCTGGCTGCGGCCGTCGAGGCCGGCCGGCAAGCTTATCGGGATGCCGTCGCCGCCGGGAGTCCGGAAGCAGGCTCTGAGGGGTAGGTTCCGGGCGCCTCTTGAGACCTACAGTTCATGAACGATACTCTGGTCTACATCATGACGGCCGCCATCGCCGTGGCGGCCGCGGCGATTCTCCTCCAGACCATCATTCTGATCGCCATGTTCCGGGCTTCACGTGCCATGCGGAGTCAGATCACGCCGTTGATCGGGAAAATGGAGCCCGTCATTGAGGGCGCTGGGGAGATCATCGAACGGGTGCGGAAGGAAATCGGGGAGGTCATCTCCAGAACCAACGAGATCCTCGACCTCAGCCGCAAACAGTTGGTCCGCGTGGATGACATCTTAGGCGAGGCCACCGAGCGCACCCGGGCGCAAATGGCGCGCGTCGAGATGGTGCTGGACGACACCGCCAGCCGGCTCCAGGAAACCACCGCTCTGCTGCAAGACGGTCTGTTGCGGCCGCTCAAGCAGCTCAACGGGCTGGCGGTGGGGCTGCGTGCCGCCTGGACGGCTCTGTTCGGGAGACACCGGACCACCGTCGAACAGGCCACCCACGACGAAGAGATGTTCATCTGAGGGAGCTTTCAGCCCTCAGTCGCAGGCCACCCAGCCGCGCGGAGATTGCTGTGCTCTGAGTGCCAGCCATGATCGACCTCCACAGCCACATCCTTCCGGGGCTGGACGACGGACCGCAGACTCTGGAAGAGTGCGCCGCCATGCTGCGGATGGCAGCCGAGGCTGGAACCACCGATATCGTCGCCACCCCCCACGCCAATCTCCAGTTCCGTTTTCAGCCCGAACTGATCGAGGAGAAAATTGCCGAGCTGGGCCGCGCCTGTGGTCCCATCCTGCGCATCCACCGGGGCTGCGACTTTCATCTCTCCTACGACAACATTCAGGACGCTCTGGCCAATCCCACCCGCTACACCATTAATCAGAAGAACTACCTTCTGGTGGAGTTTTCCGACCTGCTCATCGCCAAGACTATCGATGAGATTCTCTTCCGGCTGCGAGAGGCCGGAATCACTCCCATCGTTACGCACCCGGAACGGAACTGGCTGCTCCAGCAGCGGGTCGAACAACTCCACACCTGGGTCCTCAACGGATGCCTGATTCAGGTGACGGCCCAGTCCTTTTGGGGCCGCTTTGGCCCGGAAGCCAGAAGGTTCTGCCGGGAACTGATGCAGCGCGATCTGGTGCACTTTGTGGCCAGCGATGCGCATGACTGCGAGGACCGCCCGCCCAGGCTTGATACGGCCTATCAGCACATCGCGAAGAAATATGGTGAGGAGCGTGCTCAACGGCTCCTGGTGAAGAATCCCCGCACCGTCTTGGACGGTGAACCGTGGGAGTGCGAGCCGGCTCCGGAACCCGCTAAGCGGCCCCGCAAATGGCACCAGTTCTGGGCCTAACGAGGTCGCAGCCCTCGCTGGGCGGTGCATAAAGTTCTTCTCTCCTCTCGACGATATGACTTGAGGCATGACGGAGACGGCCAAGTCGCTCCAGGAATGGGTGGAGAACTTCGAAAATAACCCGGTAGCAGCCGGACGAGCCATGGGCCAGTTGCTGGCCGAAGACCGCAGGCAATTTCACGTCGCGGCCCTGGAGATGTTGAAGACTGCCCAAAAAACACCCGGCCATGCCTACCTGCTGACGCTGGCAGTCGAAGGCGGCGTGCTGGCCGAAGCGCTGTCAGATCCCTCGGAATTCACTCTCAAAGAGGCAGTGGCCTTCGTGCAGGCGGCCTCCGACGTCGAACCCTTGCTGGAGGTCAAGCTGGTGCGTTGGACCCTGTCTCGCGTACGGGATCAGCCTGGCGCAGCTTGCACGCCGGCTGCCCTGAGGATTCTGACCATTCTGGAACGGACCTCCACCGGGAGCCGGCTGCTGCCGATGCTAGTGCAGCTTCTCCGTGCGCCTGACCCGAGTGTTCGCTCCAAGGCGGCCGTGTTGATCGGGAGAGGCACGAAAAGCCTGACCTGGGCCATGGCCGAGACCGACCCGCGTGTCCGCGCCAATGCCATCGAGGCGGTCTGGAGCCAGGATTCCAGGCGTGAGCGCGGGTTGCTCTGGGAACTGGCCAAGGATTCCGACAATCGGGTGGTGGGCAACGCCTTGCTGGCGCTCATCCGATTGGGGGAGGCGGCCGCGACCGTCGCCCTGCTCAAGATGGCAACCCACCCTTCACCAAGGTTCCGTGCCACCGCGGCCTGGGTGATGGGCCAAACCCAGGACGCCCAGTTTCTGGAGACCCTGGGCCAGATGCAAACGGATAGCGATGCCAACGTTCGCCGCAATGCCTCTCTTGCCACTGCCAGCATCAGCGCGGTGAGCGGGTGAAATGTGGAGTCGAGGATTCGAAGCTCAGGCGCCTACGGCTATAGGCTAGCGGAGGGAAGCGATCCAGGTTTTCACGCCCAGCCCGGCCAGAAAAACCCACACGGCGATGCGGAACACGCCGTCCAAGGTCAGAGCCGCTAGCAGGGCCAGGAAGCCGAAAGCAAACATTGCCGTGACCAACCGCGGATTCATGAAACCTCCTTGGAGTTTTGGTTGCGGCTACGCCGCGATATGAAAGAATGCCGGCGCTGGCCACTTGCTCACGCGCCTGGCTCGGTAAACCGCTCGAAGTCAACGACGCGTTCCCGGGCCACAACGTGAGGGAGTGGTGACCGGCATTTTTTCACACCTTCTGATGGCTGGTGGCTTCTCTCAGTACACCTCGAAGCAAAACACCTCGTTCGATCCGCTCGGCGTCAGCGAGTATTGTCCGTTCTCCAATCCCAGGTTCTCGCTCACCTCGATGCGATACAGCCTCTCCGCCAGGCGTGTGACCACCAGCCGGAACGGGCGCGGCCCGCCCCTTCTCTTCTTGTCCTGAAAAACCACCTCGCGGTTCCCGCCCTTTACTTCCAGCCGGTACAACTCCAGGCTCTCCGGGCCAATCTTCTCCGATCGCAACAGGAACACCGGTTCCGCCAAAGGCGTGCGCGCCGGAGAACTGGCCCCCGGCAATCGGTACAGCGTCTCGTCCCGCCGCTTCTCCTCCTTGGCCTGGCTAACCTCCGTCTCCACCAGGTTGTCGGCATGCAGCAAGTAAGGCACATCCGCCTTCTCAGGCACCGGGCCCGAGTACTTCTGCGCCCACCCACTCCACACCCATAGCAGCAAGCAAACGACAACTGTCCACGTCGGTCTCATCAAGCCCTCGCCCCCATTTTACTGCCTTCTCACCCCATCCAGATCGAAGACCAACGCCAATCGCCCCGCCCGCTGGCGCACTCATCCATTCTGCCATCCCAATCCCTCAATGACTCAATGATTCAATGACTCAATTCTTCAATGACTCAATTCTTCAATGAATCAATTCTGCATTCTCTCAATGCTATAATTCCCTTCGGAATGGACGTTTACGAGGAACTGGTTGACCTGCGCCGGCGAGGCCAGAAGTGCGCCTTAGCCACCATCGTCCAGGCCCGCGGGTCTATTCCCAGCTATGAAAGCGCCAAGCTCCTGGTCCGTGAGGACGGCTCCATGCTCGGCACGGTGGGTGGGGGCTGCCTGGAAGCGGAGGTCTTCAATGCCGCCCGCGAGGCCATTCGCACCGAGCAGCCGCGCCATCTCAGTTTCAACCTCGGCCAGGACGCCGCCTACGACAACGGTCTGATCTGCGGCGGTCAACTGGAGATCTTTGTGGAACCCATTATCCCCCAGCCTCGCGTTTATGTCTTCGGCGCCGGCCACATCTCCAAGAGCCTCTCCAAAGTCTGCGCTCTGGCCGGTTTTGCCACCGTCGTCGTTGACGACCGCGAGAGCTTCGCCAACCGCGAGCGCTTCCCCGAAGCCGACGAAATTTTCGCCGAGGAATACGAGGAACTCTTCGGCAAGCTGGCCATCACCGAATCCAGCTACTTGATCATCGTCACCCGCGGCCACCGCGACGATCTGCGCGTCCTCCGCTGGGCTATCACTACCCCAGCCCGCTACATCGCCATGATCGGCAGCAAGCGCAAGGTCATGCGCCTCTTCCAGGAACTCGAAGCGGAAGGTGTCTCGCGCCAGGCCTTCCAGCGCGTTCACGCCCCCATGGGCCTGGATATCGGCGCCCTCACGCCCGAGGAAATTGCCGTCTCCGTCGCCGCCCAAATGATCGCCGTCCGCCGCAACGCCACCTCCGCCTGGCGCGAAATCTCCAAGTCCGTCTTCTCCGCCGAGCCCTCCAAGGCCGCCTCTCCGTGAGCCTTGCCGCACTCATCCTCGCCGCCGGAACCTCCTCCCGCATGGGTACGCCCAAGGCCCTGCTGGAGTTTCAAGGCGAGACTTTCCTCGACCGCCTTATCGGTCTTTTCGCGCCACACTGCTCGCCCGTGCTCGTGGTCCTGGGCCACCAGCCGGACCGCATCCGCGCCGCGCTCCGCCGCGTCGCGCAGGTCCGCTTCATCCACAACCCCGATTACCCCCAGGGCCAGCTCACCTCGCTCCAGTGCGGCCTTCGCGCGCTCCCCCTTGAGGCGGATGGCGTCCTCTTCACGCCCGTGGATTACCCCGCCCTCCAGCCTTCCACCATCCAGCGTCTGGTCCAACACGCCCAGATCAACCCGGTCCCCTTGCTCGTCATCCCTCGCCACCTTGGCCGCCGTGGCCACCCCGTCTGCTGCTCCCGCCAGCTCATCCCGGAACTCCTGGCCTTGCCCCCCGATTCCCAGGCCAGGGTCGTCATTCATCGCCACCTCGACGACACCTGCTATGTTGATGTGGAGGACCCCGGCATCCTCGAAGATGTGGATGACCCGGAATCCTACCGGAGGCTGATCCAACCCACTCCGCCACAATGAAGCTGCGCAAGAAGGCCATCTGGCGCTCGCTGTTCGCCCTGGTGTTCCTGCTGCTGGCGGCCGGCCTGGTGGCGCCCTTTCTCAGCGCCAACCGCTACGGGCCGCGCATCCGCTCCAGCCTCGAACACGCTCTCGGCCGCAAAGTCGAGATCGGCGAAGTGCGGCTCAACCTTTTCAAAGGCCCCGGCTTCTCCGTCTCCAACGTCATCATCTACGAGGATCCGCAAATCAGCCTCGAACCCTTCGCCTACCTCGGCGCCCTGGAAGCCAGGGTCAGCTTTGGCAGCCTCTTCAGCGGCCGGCTGGAGTTCTCCAGCTTCCGCCTCGACGAGCCCAGCATCAATCTCGTCAAACCTCGCTCCGGCCCCTGGAATTTCGAACCCCTGCTCAGCCGCACGGTGGGAGCGGCGACTCCCCAGGGCCCAGCCTTCCCCTTGCTTCAGGTCCGCGGCGGCCGCATCAATTTCAAGTTCGGTGATCTCAAGTCGGTCTTCTATCTCATCGATTCGGACATCGACGTTCAGCCCCCCTCCGCCCAGACCGGCGAATGGCGCATCCGCTTCTCCGGCGAACCCGCACGCACGGACCGCGCCGCCTTCGGACTCGGCAGGTTCACCAGCCGTGGCCGCTGGCGTCCCGACGCGCGCAGCGGCGGTCGCCTGGAACTTTTCCTCGATCTGGAACAAAGCCCGGTCGCCGATCTCATCACCCTCCTGCACGGCCACGACATCGGAGTTCATGGCCGCATCACCACGCACGCTCGGTTGGCCGGTCCCGTCTCCGCCATCCAGATCACCGGGCGCCTCGAGATCGGCGACATCCATCGCTGGGATTTGCTGCCCCCCCACGGGCAAGGCTGGCCCCTCGACTATCGCGGACAATTGGACCTGACCTCGCAGCGCCTGGAACTGGAGACGGTGCCCACCGCCAACACTCCCCTGCCTTTTTCCGTTCACTTCCGGGCTTCGGATTACCTCTCCCAACCCCGCTGGGGCTCCCTTGTCATGCTGAACCGCTTCCCGCTCGCCCCGCTCCCCGAGGTGGCCCGTCACATGGGTGTCTCCCTGCCCGACGGCTTCGCCCTCGCCGGCGACCTCTCCGGAGTGCTCGGCTATTCTCCCGAGGACGGAATGCAGGGAAAGCTTGGCTGCCAGGAGATGCTTGTCAAGACACCCCATTCCTCCCTCCGCCTCCAGCGCGCGGAATTCCTGCTCGATCGCGCGCGCGTCCGCCTCTTGCCCACCACCCTGCTCACCTCCGGCGACCAACAGGCCACCTTGGAAGGGGAGTACTCCGGCGAAACACAGGTGCTGGATGGCGCGCTCGATACCGATTCGATGCGCATTGACGAGCTCCGTTCCGCCTCCGCCGCCCTGCTGGGACCGGTCCCGCTGTTGGACAACTGCCATGAAGGCATCTGGAGGGGACGGCTGCGCTATCGTCGCAAGGCTGCCCCGCCCCCCGACTGGACCGGCGCCTTTCAAATCCAGCAGGCACAGGTTTCCATCCCCGGAATGGCTGCGCCCCTCAGATGAGCTCCGCCAGGGTCGTGCTCCGCGACGGCGGCGCCCTCATGACTCAGATCCGCGCCCGCCTGCGTCAGCTCGACCTCGAGGGCGAGTACCGCTACCGCCCTAACACCGCCAGGCCGCACCAATTCCGTCTCTCCATTCCTAAGCTGGACGCCCTCGAGCTGGAGCGCCTCCTGTTGCCCAGCCTCCAGCGCAGCGAGGGCTTCCTGGCCCGCACCCTTGGCCTGGGCCGCGCCCAAGTCCCGCCCTGGCTGGAAGAGCGGCGCGCCGAAGGCGCCGTCGAAATCGGCTCTTTTTCACTCGGCGATCTGGGTCTCGACCAGCTTCGGGCCCATCTCCGCTGGGACGGACCCAACGTGGAAATCACGGATCTGGAAGCCCGCCTTGCAGAGGGCGCCCTCAAGGGTCGCCTCTCCGTCGATTTGGGGCGCGCTTCGCCCGTTTACCATATGACCGCGAACTGCCAGTCCCTACGTTGGAAGGGAGGCCTGTGGGATGGCGAGGGCCTGATTCAAACCTCCGGTACAGGGGCCGACTTCTCCCGCAACCTCCGCTCCCAAGGCGCCTTCGCGGCCCGCTCGGTCGCCTTCGACGCCGACACCGAATGTCGATCCCTCTCCGCCTCCTACCAGCTCACCGTCGCGCGCGGCGCTGTGCGCCTCGAGCTCTCCGCACTTCAGGCCGCCATCGGCCCCGACCTCTTCCAGGGCCAAGCGGCCACCCGCGATGATGGCCGCCTGGCCATCGAACTCTCCGACGGCCGAAGACAACTCCGCGCCACCGCCACCCTCTCCCCCTTCCAACTCCTCATCCACCCCCCGGAACCCCCCAGCCCATAGCCTTCCCATTCTGACTTTTGCCTTTCGCCTTTTCCCTTCACCCAGCCGCCCTCATCCAACTCCCTTGGCTAGCCGCTTGCGGCTAACAGCCCGTGGATAAAGTCCGGCAGACCGGTCGGCGGAGAGAATTTCGGGGACAGGCAACGAAACCCCCTCGGCTAAGTGCCCTAGTTTGTATGGCCGCCTCGACACGGAGTTTCGTCGCCTCTCTCGAAAATCTCGCCATCCTCATCTGCGGCAACCCGCGTAATTCGGGGACTGGCGCGAATTTCGCCGCCTGTGCGAAATTCGTGGCCTGTACCCGAATTACCCTCCCCGCACCAGCCCGCGCAATTCGGCGACCGGCGCGAATTTCGCCGCCTTTGCGAAATTCGTGGCCTGTACCCGAATTACCCTCCCCGCACCAGCCCGCGCAATTCGGCGACCGGCGCGAATTTCGCCGCCTTTGCGAAATTCGTGGCCTGTACCCGAATTACCCTCCCCGCACCAGCCCGCGCAATTCGGGGACTGGCGCGAATTTCGCCGCCTGTGCGAAATTCGTGGCCTGTACCCGAATTACCCTCCCCGCACCAGCCCGCGCAATTCGGGGACTGGCGCCAATTTCGCCGCCTGTGCGAAATTCGTGGCCTGTACCCGAATTACCCCCCGCACTGACCCGCGTAATTCGGCGACCGGCGCGAATCTCGCCATTTTCATCTGGGCGGGTGAGCTCTACCTCATGGAGGACTGTCCCCGAAATTCGCGCATTGTGACTTTATCCACGGGCTGCTACCCCCCATCCTGTTCACTTGACAATCCGGATCTAGCCGGCAGTGTTGATCCGTCGGGTCCGCCCCCGTTCCCTCGGGCGCAGGGGGTAGTTGCTCAGCTTGCGTTTGACCCCGCGCGGATTCGAGCAGCCCCGACTTGAGGACGCGCGCTCGTGAAGGATTTCCCTCCGGGTGGCTTCATGCAAGGCCTCCCCGGGCCGAAGGGGGGAATAACGGCAAAGTGCGGCACACGCCCGCGGATGACTCGAACGGCATGCAAGAAGGAGAGGCGATCCGGGTCCGCGTCGGCCGGGAGCGCTGCCTCGTGCATCAGGCCGCGAATGGCGGAGTGGGCCAATGGAATAGAAATGTTCTTAAGTGAACAGTGTTGAGGCTAGCTCCGACCTTTCATCCTGCCAAGTCGTGACCGCACTGTTGCCCCTGTAGCGCAACCGCTCCAGGCTGTTGTCTCGGCACTCTTGCCGAGACACGCTGTTTCGGGCGTCGAGAAGCACTGACGTCGAGACGACTCTCGACGCGGCAGCCTGAAGCCCACGCCACATCTTCGCCGGACCTTGGGGGCTGGTCAGAGCTCCGGGCTAGGGACCCGGTACGGCGTGTTCCACATCAAGGGGCTGACTTGAAGAGGCGAACGAGTGGATGACTTCAGCGAGCTCTTTCAGTTGGATGGGCTTGGAGATGTAGCCGTCCATGCCAGCCTCGAAGCACCTTTCGCGATCGCCCTTCATGGCATGAGCGGTCATGGCCAGGATGGGGATGTGAGAGCGCTGCCAGATCTCTTGCTGCCGAATCGACCGTGTCGCCTCCAGACCGTCCATTTCCGGCATCTGCACGTCCATGAGGATCAGATCGAAGCCCTGCCGGGTGAAGGCGTCCAGAACCTCGCGGCCATTTCGGGCCACCGCCACCTGATGACCCAGTTTCTCCAGCAGGCGCACGGCCAGCATCTCGTTGACGCGGTTGTCCTCGGCCAGCAGAATGCGAAGCCGACGAGTGGGAGACTTCGCCTCGGAGGCGGGAGCGTTCACCGCGGAAGCCTGCTGGCAGGACTGAACCGGGGCTTGTTCGAGGGACCGTGCGAACGGCGCCGTGAAGTGAAACGTGCTACCCCGGCCCACTTCACTCTCGACCCAAATGCGGCCGCCCATCAGCTCGACCAGTCTCGAACAGATGCCGAGGCCCAGCCCGGTACCGCCATACTTGCGCGTGGTGGAACCGTCGGCTTGCTGGAAGGCCTCAAAGACCAGGGCCTGCTTCTCGGGCGGGATGCCGATACCGGTGTCGGCAACCGCAAAGTGCAGGACAACTTCGGAGCCCTGGCTGGCTTCGAGCTCGATCCGGATGGAGATGCCCCCGGACTCGGTGAACTTGATCGCATTACCGATGAGGTTGAGCAGTATCTGGCGCAGCCGAACGGGGTCGCCCACCAGCACCGCGGGCGTTTCTGGGAGGATCTCAAAGCTCAGGTGCAGGTCTTTCTGCTCGGCCCGCACAGCGAGTGTCCTGACGGCGCAAGAGACGACCTCACGGAGCGAGAAATCCACGGGGGACAACTCCATCCGTCCGGCTTCGATCTTGGAGAAATCGAGAATGTCGTTGAGCAGGCCCAACAGCGACTCGGCCGAGAGCTGCGCAGTCTCGAGATATTCCCGTTGCTCGGCGGACAAGTCGGTGGTCAGCGCCAGGGCATGCATGCCCAAGATGCCGTTCATGGGCGTTCGGATTTCGTGGCTCATGTTGGCCAGGAATTCGCCTTTGAGGCGGTTGGCCTGGCGGGCCTGTGTGAGGAGCGCCTCAATTTCCCGGTTCTGTTGTTCGACTTTGGCCTTCTCCTGCTCGGTGCGGGCCTGCTCGGCCGCTAGTTCGTAGGTTCTGGCCTCGACGGCAGCCTCGAGGCGTTGCTGCTCGGCCAGCAGGCGGCGCAGGCGCAGCGACCACAAACGCCAGGCGGTCAGACCCAATGCGGTTAGCGCGAGGCCCTGGAACCACCAGGTTCGCCACCACGGCGCCAGGATGTGGAAGGAGACTCTGGCTGGGGTAGCGCTCCAGATACCGTGGGCGCTGCGGGCCATCACCTCGAAGGTGTATGGGCCGGGCGGGAGACTGGGATAGTGGACCTCGCGTTGGTCCGTTTCCAGCCACTCGGTTTGCAGGTCCAGAAGCCGATAGCGGAATCGGACGTCACTCTCCTTCAGGAAGGTCAGAGCAGTGAAGGCGGCCAGAAAGGAGCGGTCTTGGTAGGGAATCCTCAGCGCCGCCGACGAATCCACAAGATTCCTTCCGAATCTGACGGAAGTCATCAGCACGGGTGGAGAGGGCTTCTGAAGCGGTCGCTCCAGGGGGTGGAAGTGGGACAGCCCCTGGCTGGTCCCGATCCAGACGCTGCCGTCGCGGTCGGCGAAGAAGGCATTGCCGTTGCAGTCCTCCCAGACCAGCCCGTCGGCCCGGCCGTAATGACGCCAGGACCGGCCATCAAAAACATCCACACCGCTGTCGGTGCCCAACCAGATCCAGCCCCGCGTGTCCACGCCCAGAAATATGGCCTGATCGGACCACAGCCCATTCTCCCGAGAGAAGTGTTCGGCCTTCAGCCGGCCTTTGGGGAAAGTCAGCCGGGAGACTCCCACGGCCTCGCGATAGCCGATCCAAATGGCGCCATCGTGCGCTTCGGCGAGGTAACCGGTGTAATCACTCGTCAATCCGTCGCGAGTTGTGAAGCGGGTCCAGCGGCCGTTCTCGAAGCGCGCCAATCCCAGGCTGCCCGCTGCCCATACGCAACCCTGACGGTCGAGCAGAAGATCATAGAAGCGTTCGTTGGCACTGGTGGACGGGGGCCACTGCCGCTCGAAGCGCATCGAGGGTCCGGCGCCGGCGCTGCGGTAGAGTCCGATTCGCGCACCTACCCAGAGGCGGTTCTCGCGGTCAAGCGCCAAGCTCAGGACGCGATCATTGCCGAGGCCAGACTCCAGACCATAGGCGCGGACAGTTCTAGTGCCGGGATCCAGCCGGGAAACACCACCGGGGTCATTTCCCACCCAAGTGATCCCCTCGCGGTCCACTTCCAGGGCCCGCACTTTGTTGCCGCCCAGCCCCTGCTGGATGGTCCAACGTCGCCACCTGGTGTCTCCGGGAGAGCGAGAATGCAGTCCGTCATCGGTGCCCACCCACAGCGTCCCTGAGGGGTCTCGCTGAATGGCCCAGGTATTCTCGTTGGCCAGCCCTTCAGCCCGGGTCCAGGCTTCCCACTCCCGATAGCCCAGCCAGCGAGCGACTCCCGAGCCGTACAGACCTATCCAGATGGAACCTTCGCGGTCCTGCAAGAGGCAGCAGACGGAATCGGACGCCAGCCCCTTGCCGGAGTCGATGCGCTCCCAACGGTCACGGTTTCTGAAAGCCAGGCCCAGGTCAGTAGGAAGGAAAAGGCGCCCCTCTGAATCCAGGGAGAGACTGCCGCTGTTGGTGTTTTGCGGGAGGCCGGCATCGAGCGGAGTAAAGTGACTGGCGTCCTTATAACGCACCAGCAGCCCCTGCGTGCTGCGGATCCAGAGATTGCCTCCAGGATCGGTCAGGATGGCGTCCCAGCGGTCCTCGGGGACGCCCTGCTGGGGTCCCACGACCAGCACCTGGTCTCCCTGCCACTGGCACAGCCGATTTCGGCAGCCCATCCAGACGACGCCGCTCGGATCCACATGAACCGAGTAGATTGGTTCTGTCAGAAGTCCTGCGGACTCGAAGCGCCACTTCGAGCTCAGATCGGCCTGCCGCCGGCCGGCCCACGAGCAGACCTTCGCTGGTGCCCACGTACACCCATCCCCTGGCATCCGAGGTGATGGCAGAGCGCCCCAGGATCTCGTAAGGTTTTGCCATGCGGATGACCTGAAAGCGTTCGCCCAGGCGTCGGGCCAGGCCCGAGCGCGATCCGACCCAGAGGGCGCCGTTGGGACTCTCATACAGAGACTCGATGCGGGAACTAGGCAGACCCTCGCTCCTGTAATAGCCACGAAAACGAGACCCGTCGTAGCGGAACAACCCGTTTTGGGTGCCGACCCACAGAAATCCGGTGCGATCCTGGAGCATACACTGGGCCACCAGGTTGGCCAGGCCCTCTTCCTGGCCGTAGTGCTTGAAGCTGTACCGCTGAGCGAGGAGCGGCCCGGCCAGAAAAACCGCGGTGAGCGAAGCCAACGCTCGGGTCAGCCTTGACGGGGCGCACGATACAGCCACACTGAGCCTCATTTATGTCATCGGAACACTGAGCGGTTTTCTTTAATCTAAATGATCGCAGCCGGCCTCCAGCTCGCCTGCGACCCGCAATTGTGCGCTTATGCGGACTGTGATACCGTGAAGTGTCATCAGCAGTGTAAACTGAGGAGCAGTCATGGAAGCGCTCGGATTGATCGAAACAAAAGGTCTGGTCGGCGCCATTGAGGCGGCCGACGCGATGGTGAAAGCGGCCAACGTAGTGCTGGTCGGCAAGGAATACATCGGGGCAGGCTATGTGACCGTGACGGTGCGCGGCGACGTGGGCGCGGTAAAGGCGGCTACGGATGCCGGAGCGGCGGCCGCTCGCCGGGTGGGAGAACTGGTCTCGGTGCACGTAATTCCCCGCCCCCACGATGAAGTCGAGAAGCTGCTGCCGGGAGCAAAGAAGGGCGAGAAATAGCTGGGCTGACTCCGGAATTCTCCCCGGGAAGGTTGACTTCCGCGCATGCTCCAAGATCAAGATTCGGTTTCCGTGCAAGAGGTCCGCAGGAAGGTCGAACAGGCCCATGCGGCTTTCGAGAAGTACCGTCTCTTCACCCAGGAGCAGATCGACCGGATCGTGGAAGCCATGGGGGCCGCGGGCCGGGCCAACGCCCGGCGGCTGGCCGAGCTGGCGGTTGAAGAGACCAAGTACGGCAACGTCAGAGACAAAATCACCAAGAACCTGCTGAATGCGGACCTGCTGGTGCGCGCCATACGTGGCATGAAGACGGTGGGCGTGCTGCGCGAGATCCCCGAACAGAAGATCGTGGAAATCGGCGTGCCGGTGGGCGTGGTGGCCGCCCTGGTACCCACCACCAACCCGACTTCCACGGTCATTTTCAAGAGCGTGATTGCGCTCAAGGCGGGCAACTCGGTGGTGCTGAGCCCGCATCCGCGCGCCATCCGCTCGACGGCCGAGACGGCGGACCTGCTGTATCGGGCGGCGTTGAATGCGGGCGCGCCGGAGGGCATCATTCAGTGGCTCGAGCACCCCTCCGCGGAAGCGATCCGCGCGCTTATGCACCACGAGCGCACGGCAGTCATCCTGGCCACCGGCAGCCATGCCATGGTCCGAGCCGCCTATTCGAGCGGAAAGCCCGCCTACGGAGTGGGTCCGGGCAATGTGCCCGTTCTGCTGGATCGGACTGCCGACCTCCCCGACGCCATCGAGAAGATCATCGCGGGGAAATCCTTCGACTTCGGCACGGTCTGCTCCAGCGAACAAACGCTGGTGTGCGAGGAACAGCTCAAGGAGACGGTCCTTTCCGAGCTCAAGGCCCGCAAGGCGTTTCTGTGTGACGAAGCTCAAAAGAACGCGCTGGCGAAGATCCTGGTGAAAGAGAATTTCCGGATCAACCCGGAGTGCGTGGGGCAATCGCCGGCGCGTCTGGCGCACATGGCGGGCTTCGAAGTGCCTCCCGACAGCTCGATTTTGGGGGTGGAACTGGAAGGCGTCGGCAAGGAACACCCCCTCTCGGTCGAGAAGCTCTCCCCCGTACTGGCGCTGCGCTTCGTCAGGGATTTTGCAGCCGCCATGGACACCTGCGAAGCGGTGCTGCATTTCGGCGGGCTGGGCCACACCTGTGTAATCCACTCTAAGGATGAGGGCCGGATACGCGAATTCGCCCTGCGGATGCCGGCCATGCGGGTACTGGTCAACACGGCGGGACCGCCGGGCTCGGTAGGCATCACGACGCACCTGGCCCCTTCGATGACGCTGGGCTGCGGCGCCATGGCGGGCAACGTCACCGGGGACAACGTGGGGCCGCTGCATCTGATCGATGTCAAGCGGCTGGCGTATGGGGTTCGAAAAGCGGAGGAGGTTTTGCAGGCGCCGCCAGAGGAGCAAGTTATTTCCCCGGCTACAGGAGTGGACCGCCAGGCGATCGTGGAAGCAGTGGAGAGATACCTGGCAGAACGGGGATTGGCGGCAGGCCCACCCAAAGGGTCCCCGCCTGCCCCACCCGCCGCCGAGGTGGTGGACCGGTTCTTGAGCGCGCGGCGGGTGAGCCACCCGGCCCCTCCGGCGGTCTGCCCGCTGCGGGAGCCTCGTCCGGCGCCTGAGGCGCCCGCGCCGCCGCAGCCGCCCAAGCCGTCGGTCACTATCGTGGATTTCGTTTGCGAGAACGATGTGCGGGCCGCCATGCAGCAAGAGCGCAAGATCTACATCGGGCCGAAGACGATCGTCACGCCGGCGGCACGCGAACTGGGCGACCAGCATGACATTCTCGTCAAGGCAGAGCGCTAAATGCAATGCCTCAGAAGGTGTGAAAGAATGCCCGCTTCATTTGGCCTGTCCGCAACGCAGGCCGGGGGCCTGCGCCACATCAACAACTTGCCAGTTTCGTGGGGCAGGTCCCCGACCTGCCCTGGCATTTTTTCACATCTTCTGAGGCATTACCGGTAAATGAACGTGGACCTCCACAGTTTGAAGGACGAGATTATCGAGCACCTCGGGAACGAGGGTTTCGTCGTTTTTCACGGGTACTCGCGGCTGGCGAACACGGATTCGTTCGTGACCTGGGACACCGATCGCCACCCCGACTTTCGCCTGTTTCTCGGCGCCGCCAAGAAGGCCGGGGTGGGAATGATCGTATTTCACGAGCGCAAGTTCTCCTCGGAGCACGTCGAGGACGTCAGGGACCGGCTGGAGGCTTGCGACCTGACGGCGGAAGAACGACGCAACCTGGAGCGGCGCCTGAGCGAGTTGCGCGCCTACGAGGGTTTCACCTGCGCCCTGGAGTTGTCCTTCGATTACCAGGGGCGAGTCTACCTCTACAACGTTCGCGCGGAATGGTACGAAGACTACCTGGACCTCTTGGATGAGGTGGACATGACCAGTCCCGATGAGGAGGCCGAAGAGGACGAGTCGATGGGCGGCTATTATTCGAGGAACTGACGCGCCCGCATCGTGAAACAGGCCCGCTGGGTGATCCCACAGACCGATCCGAGGCAGGCCGAGTCGCTGGCCTGGGCGTTGGGGCTGTCGCCACCGGCTGCCCGGGTGCTGGTGAGCCGGGGCTACCGGGATGCGGAGGCGGCCCGCCGGTTCCTGAAACCTTCTCTGAATGACCTGCACGATCCTTCCCTGTTGCTGGGCTTGAAGCCGGCGCTGGAGCGGCTACAGCGCGCCATCGCCGGGCAGGAGAACATCCTCCTTTACGGGGATTACGACGTGGACGGCACCACCTCCGTGGTGGTGCTGAAGAAGGCCATCGAGCTGGCAGGCGGGCGCGCCGGCTTTCACGTGCCGCATCGTCTGAGACAGGGCTACGGGATGCGGCCGGAGGTGGTCGAGCAGGCGGCTGCCGAGGGAGTCACGCTGCTGATCAGCCTGGATACGGGCATCCGAGCCGCGGGCGTGGTGGCCCGCGCCGCGGAGCTGGGCATCGACGTGATCGTGACCGATCACCACCTGCCGGACACGGAATTGCCGCCGGCACTGGCAGTCCTGAATCCAAAGCAGGCCGGCTGTCCCTATCCGGAGAAGAACCTGTGCGGGGTGGGGGTGACGTTCAAGCTGGTTCAGGCACTGCTGGAGACGCTCGGCTGGCCAGCGGACAAGCTGCGGAGGATGACGCAGTCCTTCTTGAAACTGGTGGCCATCGGGACGGTGGCCGACGTGGTGCCCTTAACCGGGGAGAACCGGATCCTGGTCAAACACGGGCTGGAGGGACTGCGGTCCGTTCGCAGCCCCGGCTTGCGGGCGGTGTTGAGCGTGGCCGGGTTTGCCGAGGGTGAGAAGCCTTCGGCCGGGCAGGTAGCCTTTCGGGTGGCGCCTCGTTTGAATGCTGCGGGTCGGATGGGCGATGCCACCCAGGTCATCAACCTGCTGCTCACCCAGGACGAGGAGCAGGCTCGCCAGATCGCCGCCCAGTTGCACGCCTTAAACGCCGAGCGGCAGCAGGCCGAGAGTGACATCGTTCGCTCGATCCTCGACGAGTGCCTGCGGGTTCCGGTGACCGACCGCCAGGCCGCGCTGGTCTTCGCCGGAAAGGACTGGCACCGTGGCGTGGTGGGAATCGTGGCCAACCGCCTGGTGGAGCGCTTCCACCGGCCAGTGTTCGTGCTGAGCGAGGACGCCGAACTGGGAATCATGCAAGGCTCCGGACGGAGCGTTTCCGGGCTGCATCTGCTGGAGGCGCTGGAGTTCCTGGCCGAGCTGTTGATCCGATTCGGAGGGCATCAGCAGGCCGCCGGCCTCAGTCTTGCCTCCGAGCGACTGGAGGAGTTCCGGGAACGCCTGAACGCTTATGCCGCTCAGCGGCTGACCCCTGAAGATTTCCTGCCCCAGATCGAGGTGGATGCGCAGCTCGATTTTCCCGAGATCACCGACCGCGCAGTGGAGGAGATTCTATCCATGGCGCCGTTCGGCTTCGGGAACCCAGCGCCGGTGTTCGTGGTTCGCGGCGCCGAAGTGGTCGGAACCCCCGTAGTGTGGAAGGAGAAGCACCTGCGCCTGAACCTGCGGCAGAACGGCCGGAGCCTGACGGCAAGGGCCTGGAACTTCGCGGAGCGCCTCCAGGAACTGGCGCCGGGCGCACCGCTCGACGTGGCGCTGAGCTTCGAGGAAGACAGTTATTCGCTCAGCCGGGGCTACCCTGGATGGGCCACCACGCTCAAAGACGTGCGCCCGGCGTGAGGAGTCAGTTGCCGGCTCTCCCCCTTGCGGAGAGCTACTACGCTTCGATTGTGTAGGGCGGGTCGAACTCGGCTAACCCGGCGCGGCGGCCGGCGATCCAACGGAGCATGTAGACGGTCTTGGGCTCGGTGCGCCGGCCCAGCAGCTCGTTGGGAATCACTTCCAGCAGGGCGTGGGCGACCAAGTCCCGGTAGTAGTCCATGTCGGCCTCGACCTTCACGCAAGGGACGTCGTCGAGCTGGCAGGTGTCGTTCTCGTGGAAGGTAAGTTGGACGTTGGCCTCTCCGAACTGGACCTGCTTGTAGCTGCTGGTGGCCCCGGGATGGAACAAGCCAGAGCCCGGCTCAGGTTCAAAGGCCCCGTGCTCGGCAGCCAGCTTTACCTGATCGACCAGGACGCGGTCTGCGTAAGCAAAGAAGCGGTCCTGCTGGACCTCATCCCAGATTAATTCCTTGAAGTACTCGAGCGCCGTGCCCTGCGGCAAGAAGATGCTCTGCATAGCGGTGGTGATGTTCAGGAATGCAGCCAGAAAGGCGGGGCGCTTTTCCATCAAGTCATCGTAGCGGTCCCTGGCGGGGTGGTCGGTGCTTTCGCCGTGCAACAGGAACTGAACGAGCCGAGGATGGTTGTTCGCGAGGACCTCCCAGCGGGCCTGGCTGAAGTTGAAACCGGCATTCTTCGGCAGCAGCATCAAGTCCACCGTCTGGAGAACCCGTGGCGAAATCTTCACCGGGGTGAAGCCGGCCTGGAGATAGCCGTCCGCGGAGACAATCACCGTGTAGTTGTCGCCAAGATTGTCATAGAACGGCAGGTCGGTGAAGTGTACGCTGGGCGCGGGGTGGAAGTCGCTGGATATGGTTTTCTGATTGCCGTCCAGGATCCGGATCAGCAATTTGACGGTCTGCGGCATGAGCCGGCGGGTACCGTCGAACACGTTCACCATCATGCTGGCCATTTTTCCCTCCGTGAGACTTGGTCCACTTTAACCTCAGATTTTGAATATTGCACATACGACCCTTGCAACGCGACCGCGACGATGTTCAGAAGCTGCCCCAGGCCGCTCTCTGCGTCACAGGCCGCGGCGAGGAGGCCAACGAGCGCCAGGCGCCGATGAGGCGGACTCTCGAATGAGCCGTGGCCACCTCTCCTATCGAACCGTGGGCGGCAGAGCCACGTCGCTGCGCCGCGCTACGAGTACGGATCGCGAGTACCCGGAGGCAGCCGGACGAGCCGCCGGAGCCGGTCGATGAAGGGCTTCCAGCGCGGGTCGCGCCGCAGGGCGACAGAGTTGGGATCGTACGGCACGCACCAGACCAGCCAAGGAGTCCGCTGCTCGAGGGCTCGATCGAGAAGCCGGAAGGCCTCGTCCATTCGACCGAGCCCGGAGTAAACCACCGCAAGATAAAACGGCGAGATGTAGCGTTTCTGCGACGCCTGCTCCATCTCGGCCAGAATCTTGAGGGCGTCAGCTCGGCGCCCCGCCAGCCCGTATGCCAGGCCGAGGGGAGCGAGGACGGACGCAGGGCGCTCCGGGCGGAGCACTTTGAGCGCCGCATCGAACTCGGGCACGGCCTTGCTCGGCTGGCCGAGAAGGAGTTGGGCGAATCCCATTTGCGCGCGGATGACCCAGAGCGTCGGGTTCCGCCGGCGTGCCCGTTCACCCTCCTCGAAGGCCCTTTCAGGCTGCCCCTGGTACAGCCACCACATGACCAAGTTGATGTCGTTCCAGGGCGAAAGCGGGTCGAGTTCGCGGGCCCGGTCAATGTGCGGGCGCGCTTCGTCAAAACGGAGAAGCGGAACCCCGAGCATCTGGCCATAGAAAGTGTGGGCGGCCGCGTATCCGGGCCGCAGTTCGAGGGCCCTTTCGAAATGCCGCTGCGCCTTCGCGAGATCCCATTCCGCGTCGATGGCGATGACCGCGCGCGCCTTGTGCGCGTCCGGGAGGGTTCCGTCCAGCTCCAGCGCCTTCTCGGCCGCCGCGATGGCCTTGTCGCGCACTTCCGCCGGGGCGACGAACTCGAAGCCTGCGGAGGCCAGGTACCACAGGGCTTCGCCTAACCCCGCCCAGGCTGGGGCGTAGGTCGGATCCCGGTCGATCGCTTTCTGGAACAGCTCGATTGCCTGACGCAACTCCCCCTCGCGCATCGCGTACTCGAGCGTCGCCTTCCCCTTGAGCGTGGCGTCGTAGACCTCGGGATCGACCCGGCGGGCGGTCTTGAGCCGCTCGCTCTCCTGCGGCGTTACTTGGACCCGGATCTCGCCCGCAATCGCCTGCACCAGCTCCGACTGCAGCGCCAGCACGTCCGTCATCTCACGCTCGTAGTTGTTCGCCCACAGATGCCGGTCCTGGCGCGCCTCGATGAGCTGGGCCGTGATCCGCACCCGGCCTCCGGAGCGCATCACCGAGGCCTCGACAATCCCGTCTACCCCCAGCTCCCGCGCGATCTGCGGCAGAGACTTCTTCGCGTCCTTGTATTGCATGACCGAGGTCCGCGAGATGACCTTGACGGCCTTGATCTGGGCGAGGCCAGCGATTAAGGCGTCGGTCATGCCATCCGCGAAGAACTCCTGGGCTGGATCGCCGGAGAAATTCTTCACGGGAAGCACCGCCAGCGATTCGATGCGGGGCGCCTCAGCTCGGCCGAGCACACGTTCGCGCCAGCCGCCGACGTTGAGAGCGATCAGCAATACGATGACCGATGCCAGGATGCCCAGGCCCAGTCCGACGGACTTCGCGGACGACCACCGGGCGGGCCTCGCGGCAGGTTGCACTGCACTCAGCACGCCCGTCTCCAGCCGCCGTAGATCGATGGCCAGTTCCTTCGCCGACTGGTAACGGTTCTCTGGTTCCTTCTCCAGGCACTTCCCGACGATCCGCTCCAGTTCCGGAGACAACCTGGGATTGAGAGCGGTAGGTGGTAGTGGCGACCTGCGCAGAATGGCAGCAAGCAGTTGTGAGCGTTCCACGTCAGCGAACGGGCGCTGCCCCGTGGCCATCTCGTACAGCACGCACCCAGCCGCATGAATGTCGGTGCGAGCGTCGATCTCTCCGCCCAGCAACTGCTCCGGCGCCATATAGGGGAACGTTCCCGCTATCCCTTCCGCCTGGCTGAAGGTCTCCGTTGTGGCGTCCTGCGTAACGGTACGCCGGAGCTTCGCCAACCCGAAGTCAAGTATCTTCAGCCGCCCGTCCCCGGTCAGTCGCAGGTTACTAGGCTTCAGATCACGATGCACAACGCCGTGTTCATGAGCCGCGGCCAGGCCTTCACCGAGCTGCATTCCGAGTCGGAGAACTTCCTTCTCCGGCAGTGGTCCGGTAGCCAGCTTCTCGCTGAGTGTGATCCCAGGGATGTACTCCATCACCAGGAAGTCAACGTCCTGCTGCGTGTCAAAGTCGTGGATGGTGGCGATGTTGGGATGGTTGAGCTTGGAGAGAGCGAGGGCTTCTTTGCGGAAGAGCTTGCGGGCCGCCTCGTCGCCGAGCGTTCCGGCAGGCAGGACCTTAATGGCCACCTCCCTCTGGAGGTGTTCATCGCGGGCCTTGTAAACCACACCCATTCCGCCTTCGCCGATCTTTGCGATGATCTGATAATGCCCTAGCGTCTTGCCGATCATGGGGAGGCGCCTCCCGGCCTGCCTCTCAGCGCCCCTGATCGAAATGCACGAATAGTATTGGGGTTGTTATCCGGAATTCCCAATTTGGCTTCCCGGCTGCCTTCCAATATACACCCAACGACCTTCGTTCGAGCTGCTTCTTCCATGCTGTCCATCCGCAGCGACTCCGGTGACCTGTAGGTCTCGGGATCTGTGCTCTTCCGGCCACGGGAAGACCTGAAACTGCCCTATTTCCAAGCGATTCCACCGACACCTCCCCGTCCCCTACCGCCTTGCTGTCCCGTCTGCTTCTCCTCAGCAGCCGTCTCCCGTCCGGCCGGCACCGGCAGCGCCGCGGTGCCCTCTGGGCCCCTCCGCAGCATGGTCCCGAACAGCGGCCGCGTCAGATGGCTCTCCGCCAGCAGGAGCCAGAAATACCTCGCGTGCTTGGTCAGCCGTCCCCCCGTCTTGACCAACCGCTGCTGGAGACTGGTCAAGGACCAATTGCGATCCTCTGCGGCAGCACCGGGCCCAGAGGGCACCCCCCGCCACAGGTTCCCCAGATTGTAAGCCATCACACTCAGCCACAGCCGCATCCCATTGGAGCGGAAGCGGTGGCAGGACAAACGCGTCATCTTGACGGCCTGCTTGCCTTCCTTGATACATTGCTCCCCCCTCCCCCGCTTGTTGTAGAAGCGCACTACCGCCCGGCTGTCCGCCTCCAGGTTGGTCACGATGAACCCGACGCGGGGAAACAGCTCCCCGGTGTGGAACTCCACCTTCGCCAACACCCGCCGCGCCTTCGTCCAACTGGCCGCCTAGTACAGGAAGCCCTTGTAGCGCACCACCGGCTTCGGCCGATCAGTTCGCGGTTGATCCGCGCCAAACCGGCGAAGTTCTCCTCCTCGGCCAGCATCTCGGTTTCGAACGACTGTAACCGCGAAGTCAGCGCTGCCCCGCGCTCCCAGATCTTCTCGGCCCGATCAGCCGGAAGGTCGGATCTTGCGAAAGCCGCTCGCAGTCGTTGACGTCCTCGTATCCCGCCAAACGACTGTAGACCGACTGCCGCAGCAGGTCGGCGAGGGGGAACTGGGTGTTCTTCCCCCGCCGGGGATCACGGAGGTGCTGCTCGATGAACTGGCTGAAGCCCAAACGCTCGTCCAACTCGCGAACGAGAATCAGGCCGCCGTCGGAGGTGACTCGTGATCCCTGGAAATCGATCTTCAGAGAAGCGTTGAAAGAGAGCTGAAAGGGCTGGTTTTGTTTGTCACCCATTGGGGGTGGGCCTCCGGAGCGTCTTCATCGCCTTCAAACGCCTATGGATAAAGGCGACGAAAGGCCTCAAGAGGTTATCAGTAGGCGGTCAAAACGGAAATGCGGGATAAGAGTCGTTTCATTGGCGTGGGTCCTAACCCGAGATTTCCCTTCTGGGTCCCTGAGTGTCTGACAGCGTACGCAGCATGATGCAACGAACCGAGACCCTTCACCGGGAACGGCCGCCGCGTCCACCTCCTCCACCACCGCCGCTGCGGCCCCCGCCGCCAGAACTCGGGGTTGACCGACTGTAGCTGCCGCCGCCGCTCGGCGCCGAGCGACTGTAGCTGCCACCTCCCCCGGAACTCGGCGCTGATCGACTGTAGCCACCGCCACTGTAACTCGGCGCCGGCCGGCTGTAGCCACCGCCACCGTAACTCGGTGTCGGCCGGCTGTAGCTGCTGCCACCTCCGCCGTAACTCGGGGCTCGCTCCCGCACGATCGGCGGGTTGATCCTCACCGGCGCCTGGCCTCCCCCTCGATACGTTTGAGGCGAAGATGTTCCCGGCTGTTCGTATCGCGGACTCGCGGAGCGTGGGGCG
>CAVRZY010000306.1:0-84405 GCA_963725415.1 uncultured Acidobacteriota bacterium
GTGCTGAAAAAGTAAGGCGGAGTCGGTTTTGCCTTGCTCTATAAAACATAATCGTGTAGATTTGTTTTATGCGAGGCCAAGACCACAATCAGAGTGCGATGTTCAGCTACCTCTCTCCCGAGGAGCGGGTCCCACTGGACCACCCCTTGCGGAGCATCTTGCGGATGTGCGACCAGGCGCTGCGGAGCTTGTCGTCTCGGTTTAGCCGCCTGTACTCCCGGCTGGGACGGCGCTCCATTGCCCCCGAGAAGCTCATGAAGGCGTTGCTGCTACAGATTCTGTTCTCCATCCGCAGCGAGCGCCTGCTCATGGAGATGCTGCAGTACAACTTGCTGTTCCGCTGGTTCGTGGGCTTGAGCATGGACGAGCAGGTCTGGGATGCGACGGTCTTCAGCAAGAACCGGGAGCGGTTGTTGAAGGGTGAGTTGGCGCAGGCGTTCTTCGAGGCGGTGCTGGCGCAGGCCCAGGAGCAGGACTTGCTGACAGATGAGCACTTCACCGTGGACGGCACCTTGCTGGAGGCGTGGGCCAGCAAGCGGAGCTATCAGAAGAAAGAGCGGCCGCCGGCGGAAGGTAGCGGCAGTCGCGGCCAGATGCTGTTGCGCGACACGCACGAGTGCAAGAGCGATCCGGAGGCGCAGTTGTACCGCAAGAGCGCGGGGGGAGAATTCCAGCTCTGCCACATGGGACATGTGCTGATGGAGAACCGCAGCGGATTGCCGGTGGCGGTCCGGGTGACCCAGGCCATCACGGATGCCGAGTGGGAGGCGGCCCTGGAGATGCTGGCCGCCGTGGGCAAGCCCGGCGCCACGGTGGGCGGCGACGCAGGCTACGACTATGACCGGTTTGTGAGCGCCGTCCGGGAACTGCGCATCACCCCACACGTGGCCCAGCATACCAAGCGCCCCAGCAGTATCGACGGGCGCACCACGCGGCATGCCGGCTACTCAGTCAGCCTGAAGCAGCGCAAGCGCATTGAGCAGATCTTCGGATGGCTGAAGACCACCGGCCTGATGCGCAAGCTACGGCACCGTGGTCGGCTCCTGGTTCAGTGGATGTTCACGCTGGCGCTCACGGCCTACAATCTGGTTCGCCTGAGGACCCTCACGGTTCAAGCCGCCTGAGCCAGGGGTGTAGTGTGCCCGGACGGTCCCAAAGGGGCCGAAAGGGCACACAGAGGGCACCGTCAGGGCCTGTCGAGGCATCCGAAACGGACTCCAAATCCACGCACCAGGGCGGGTCCCGGCGATGCACTTACTTTTTCAGCACCGTCTCAAGCGTGCGCCACTCGTGGCGTGGGCTTCAGCCCGCAGAAATCTGTGCGCCCCGCGAAGATTTCCGGCGTTAGTGGTACAGGCCCATGGCCTGTGCTGGGGCTAAACTGAATACCATGCCCGATAAAGTTGGCGTTGCAGTGCTCGGAACCGGGTGGGTCTCCGGCGAGCATATTAAAGCCTTCCAGCAAAACCCGCACACCGAAGTCATCGCCATTCTGAGCCGCGAGCGGGAGCGCGCTGAAGCCAAAGCGCGTGAATTCGCACTCCCAAATTGCCGGGCCTACACCGATCTCGCGGAACTGCTCGCCAGCGATGCTATTGGCATCGTCGCGATTTGCACGCCGCACCACCTCCATGTCGAGCAGGCGATCGCCTGCGCCGAGGCCGGCCGCCATGTCCTGATCGAAAAGCCGATCGCCCTGGATCTCGAGGGCCTCCGCAGCCTCCGCGCCGCCATC
Organism: uncultured Acidobacteriota bacterium; assembly: GCA_963725415.1. Lineage (GTDB taxonomy): Bacteria > Acidobacteriota > Terriglobia > Bryobacterales > Bryobacteraceae > CAVRZY01. The sequence continues at coordinate 1,736 of CAVRZY010000306.1, forward strand.
CACAAAGCCCGGGTGAAGTCTCTGGCCAGCTTCGTCCTTCGCTGGAACCCGCTACTGGAAACCATCCAGGCGATGCTGGCCCAGCAGCTCATCGGAGACCTCTACTACGCCGAGGTGGACTACCTCAACGCGATCGGACCTTCCTACAGCGGCTACGAGTGGATCACCAAGAAGCAGTACGGCGTGAGCAGCCTGCTTACCGCAGGGTGTCACGCCGTGGATGCCCTGTGCTGGTTCCTCCGCCGGGAGGCGCTGGAAGTCTTCGCTTACTCCAACTGTAGCCAGCGCAATCCTCGCCGATTCGAGTATCCACCGAACACCGTTGCCGTGATCAAGTTCGCCGGCGGGATCACGGGCAAGGTCGCCAGCTCGCTGGAGTGCGACATGCCCTACACCTTCAACATCGAATTGCTCGGAGACGAAGGAGCCATCCGCAACAACCAGGTCTTCAGTCGGCGCTGGCTCGGCCAGAACGCCTGGGCCACCATTCCCACCGTCTTGCCGGACAGCGGGGATGTGACCCATCATCCCTTTCTCGCCGAGATCAACCATTTTGTCGATTGCATCCTCAGCGACCGCGAGTCCCACTGCAACGTTGCCGACGCATACAGGACCCACGAACTCTGCCTGGCCGCTGACCTCTCCGCCCGCGAAGGCAGCCCGATCCGCTTACCCCTGTAATCCCCATGCTCACGCTCGGCATCTTCTACGCACTGCTCTCGGGGATCTGCAACGGCCTCTTCAGCGCACCCATGAAGATGATTCCGCGTTGGAGGTGGGAGAACATCTGGCTCGTCTTCATCCTCGTGGCTTGTATCCTGATGCCCGTCACGATTGTCTTTGCGACGGTCGAGGACTACGGCGGCCTGGTGGGCGCCTCACCGCCCAGCGCTATCATCGCCGCCTTGTCGTTCGGGTTCGCCTGGGGCTTCGGAGCCATCCTGTTCGGCCTCTCCGTCGATCGATTGGGTGTATCTCTGGCCAACAGCCTGGTGATCGGCCTCAGCTCCGCCCTCGGCTCCCTGGTGCCGCTCCTTCTTCAAGGCGCGCTGCGACTCCAGCCCCGAGTCATAGTGCTGTTTCTCGGAATCCTGACCTTCCTCGCGGGAGTCTGGCTGTGCGGGGCCGCAGGCAGGCTGCGCGAGGGGATCTCAAGTGCCGCCCCGGCCCGCAACATCGTTGTCGGTTACTTGTTCAGCCTGGGCGCCGGAGTCATGTCCGCCGTCTTCAACATCGGCTACAGCCTGGCTCAAGCCATCCGAGAGACGGGTGAGCATCTTGGGTACCCGCGCTTTCACGCCACGAACGCTATCTGGCTGCTGATGCTGGGCGCCGGCGCCATCCCCAACATTGCTTTCTGTCTGTATCTGCTCCGCAGGAATCGGACCGCGCCTCTGTTTGTGAAATCGGGCTGGCCGAGAGGCTGGAGCCTCAGCATCCTGATGGGCCTGCTGTGGGGCGGCAGCATCTTTCTCTACGGCGCAGCTACGCCTTTGCTGGGTGACATCGGCCCCTCCATCGGCTGGCCTTTGAGCCTCGCTGTCGGCCTGCTGGTGGCCAACCTGATGGGCGTTCTGCTCGGCGAATGGCGCCGTGCCAGCCGCATCGCCGTCCGCTACATGCGCCTTGGCATTCTCACGTTGGTGGCCGCAATCCTCATCTGCGCGATTTCTACAAAGGTGACCCTCTGATGAACTCCGTCCCGCCAATCTGTATGCGCTTCTTCAAGCGGCTGATCGTCTCCTGCCAGGCTTCCGAGGGAGATGCTTTCCGCGACGCTGGCTCGATGGCACGCTTCGCTAAAGCAGCCGCGGACGGTGGCGCCGCAGGTATCCGCGCCAATGGCGCCGAAGACATTCGCGCCATCCGCCAGGCCGTCCAGCTTCCCATCATCGGTATCCAGAAGACCGTCCAGGCCGACGGCAGGATTCTGATTACCGCCTCGTTCGACGACGCCCGCGAACTCGCCGCAGCCGGCGCCGATGTCATCGCCCTGGATTGCACCGCTCGCGGGCAGCGCTACGGCGCTCTGGAACGCCTTCAGCGCATCAAAGTCGAGCTCGGTCTGCCGGTGATGGCCGACATTGCCACTTTGGAGGAAGCCCTCGCCGCCGCCTCCGCCGGCGCGGACCTGATCGCCACCACCCTGCGCGGCTACACTCCAGAGACTGAATCCGTTCGAGCCTTCCAGCCCGCTTTCGTCGCCGAGCTGGCAGGCCGTTTCGAGCTGCCCGTCGTCGCGGAGGGTCGCATCGCAACACCCGAACAGGCCCGCCAGGCTATCCGCGCCGGGGCCTTCGCCGTGGTCGTCGGGACCGCCATCACGCGCCCGCAAGACATCACGGCCCGTTTCGTGCGTGCCCTCGAAATGGAAAGTCCCGCGGCGCGACATATCCTCGGCATCGACCTGGGAGGCACCAATACCAAATTCGGAATCGTCTCTCAGGACGGCAAGCTGGTCCGTGAGTCCGTCCTGCCTACGCCTCCCGGCGGTGGTAGGGACGTGCTGCTCGGCCATCTGAAGCGCGTCGCCACGCGATGCCTCGATCTGGCTCGCGAAGCCGGGGTCTCCCCAGCCGCGCTGGGGGTCGCAACCGCGGGTTGGGTGGATCCGCACACCGGCCGCGTGGTCTACGCCAGCGAGACCCTTCCGGGCTGGACCGGAACCCCCATCGCTGACGAACTCCACACCGCTACCGGCCTCCCGGTCGCCGTCGAGAACGACGCCAACGCCCTGGCAGTGGCCGAAAAGCACTTCGGATTGGCCCGCCACCTGGACCACTTCGTCTCGATCACCCTGGGAACCGGCGTGGGCGGCGGATGTTACGTCAACGGCCGGCTCAATCACGGCGCGCACTTCGTCGCCAACGGACTGGGCCACATCCCCATTCAGCGCGAAGGCCGCACCTGCACTTGCGGGCTGAAAGGTTGCCTCGAGGAATACGCCAACGCTGCCGCTTTACTCCGTTACGCCGGCGAAGAATTTGGCTCCGCCGAAGATGTCGTGCGCGCCGCCAATTCCGGCCATCCCACAGCCCAACGCGCCATGTCCACCTATGCAGCCCATCTGGCCACCGGCGTGATCGCCATTGCTCACTTGCTCGATCCCGAAATGGTCATCATCTCGGGCGGCCTCGCGCAGAACAACCCCGCCCTGCTGACCGAACTCGAACAGCACCTCGCAGGCAAGACCATCGCCTCCCAGCAACGCCGGCTGCGCATCCGCATTTCCGAACTCGGCTACTACGGAGGAGTTCTGGGCGCCGCCGCGGCGGCGATGGAAACCCTACAGCATCCATCCGAACCATGACCTCCGTCCGCCGGCTTCAGACCGTCACCACGGACGGCGCCAGCCCCAACCGGCTTAGCTCCCCCTGAACTTCGTCCCGGTAAACCGGGTTCATCACAATCACCAGATCGGGCCTGTACTCTCGCAGAGACTCCGGCTTCACAATCCTCTGCCCGGTGCCCGGCACGTACGTCTCCTGCCGCTCGGGATTCGCGTCCACCACGTACTCGATCTCGCTGTGGATATCCAGAGCATTCAGAAAGCCCACCGCTTTTGCCCCAGCGTCCCAAAGAACAGTCCGCCGCCGCTCCCTGGCGCTGCCTCGCACCAACTGGCGCCACCGCTCGATCGCTTCATCGTGGTTCAAGCGGAAGTAAGCGGCATCTGCCCCTGTCTCTTCCACGCTCCCGATGCGGACCCCTCGTTCCACCGATCCCTTGCGCGCCGGCTGCGCCGCCACCATCAGCCATTGATCGTCGAAGTCCGTCCACGCGTCCAGCACCGCGAATCGGCGCCGCACCAGCACACCCGCCAGCGACGCCGCGCTGAAATAGCTGCACTGCTCGTAGCAAAAGTCCCAGAACCGTAAACCGCGCAGCATCGACGCCCCGTTCGGCGCCTGGAAGAAAGCGATCGCGCGGCGGCCCTCACCGGCCTGCTCCCGGATCCTGCTGAGTAAGTTCTCCGGCCTGGGCAGGCGTTCCAGAGTCCTCGTGCAGCAGATGAAGTCAGCCACCAAATCGCCGCCGACCGCCGGGTAGTGGCCCCTGAGATACGTGGCTGTTCCCCTGGCCGGCTTCGCCATCCGCTCCTCCACCACGCCCGGATCCACACCCACGCCCCGGTTGTTTCCTAGCTCGCACAGCATGGCCAGGAATTCGCCGCGCCCGCAGCCGATCTCCAGGATGTCCTTGTTGCGGAGGCCGTATCGCTCGACCAACTGCCGCGCCAGCCGCCGCTGGAAGGCATCTAAGATCGGCGAGCAACCCTGTGCCGCTTCGTATTCACCCGGGTATTCCCCCAGCCTCGGGTCAAAAGCCAGGTTCGAGATGAAGCCGCAATCTCCGCAATAGGCAATTTCGAGATTGCCCCTGGGATACTTCAGGGCCATCTCGCGAGTCCGCATCAGCGCGATACAGTGCACCGGAACCTGCGGAACGTTGTAGAACACCCGTGCCCGCTTTCCGCCGCAATTCGTACAGGTTCGGTCCCATTCCCTCAGCAGCGTCATGTTCGCCTATACAATCGTCAGTTTTCGTACAGTTTTCTACGGCGTGAAGCAATATCATAGTTTACGGGAATCCATGCCCTGGGCGCCCAGGTGATGGAGAACTCCCTATGAACGAGATCCGCTTGCGAAGCATGACTCCCCAGGACCGCTCCGAAGTGGCCGAGCTGATTTACGTCTCCCTCAACTTCTGGTATCAGATGCACGGCCGGCCGCCCATCTTCTCGGGCGACCCGCGCGATGCCGAGGTCTTCGGAGACACTTACGACACCCTGGACCCGGGTTGCGCCGTGGTCGCCGAGAATACCCGCACCGGCCGCCTCATGGGCGCCTGTTTCTACCACCCCCGCCCCCATCACGTCTCGCTGGGGATCATGAACGTCCATCCCAATTACTTCGGCCGCGGCGTGGGCCGCGCCCTGCTTCAGTACGTCATCGACTACACCGAACGCGGAGGTTTCAAGGCTCTCCGCCTGGTCCAGAGCGCTCTCAACCTGGATTCCTTCTCCTTGTACAACAAGGCGGGCTTTGTCCCGCGCTGCGCCTACCAGGACATGTTCATCCGCGTTCCACCCTCCGGCATGAACGTCGCCGTGCCGGGGCTCGATTACATCCGCGATGCCACGCTGGCCGATGTGCCCGCTATGGCTGCACTTGAACTCGAGGTGGCCGGCATCACTCGCGAGCAGGATTACCGCTACTCGATCCACAACCAGCTCGGATTCTGGCACGTTTCCCTGTTCGAGAACCCGCCCGGCCAGATTGACGGATTCATGATCTCCTCCGGCCATTCCGCCATCAACCTTCTGGGACCTTGCGTGGCGCGCTCCGAGCATGAAGCGGCCGCCCTGATCCTGCGCGAGCCTCGATCGTTATCGGGGCCGCTCGCCGATCTTGATCGTCCCCGTCGAGCGCGACAAACTCGTCCGCCAAATGTACGACTGGGGCGCACGCAACTGCGAATTGCACTTCTGCCAGGTCCGCGGCGCGTTCCAGCCCTTCCAGGGAATCAACATGCCGTCCTACCTCCCCGAAACCGGCTGACCGACATGCCGCGCCTCTTGCTCGCAACCCTGGCCGCCGCCTGTTCCCTGGCCGGCGCCGCGTCCCCTGCTGTCCGTGTGGCTGTAGTATCCGACCAGGCCGGCGGCTTTCTCTCCTTTCTCCAGCGATTCCCTTTCCAGATCGAACGCTGGCAGTGGAACGATCTCAGTCCCGGTCCTTCGACGGCATCGACGCTCTCTACCTCCTCACCGGCACGCACAACGAGACCCTCACCAAGCCTGCCCGCACAATCTCCCGGGAACTCGCCTTCAAGCTCCATTCCTTCACCCAAAAGGGCGGCGGCTTCTATGTCGAGGGAGTCACGCCAACCTCCTCCCCAACCATTGAACTGCTGGGCTTCAAGAGGAATGCCGGAATCCACTCGGTGGGCATCCTCAAAGTCGTCAAGCCCCAGGCAAGCCCGCACTGGATCACGGCCTCTTTCCCCGACGACCAGATCTGGCAAGTGCGCGGCGTCTCCTACTTTGAGGGAAGCAAATCCTGGAACAGCGACCAAATCGTCCTGGAATTGGCCCCCGCGGTGGGCACGTACAGAATCTTCCGCACGGCCGAGGGCAAGAGAATTCCTGCTCTGATTGCCTCGTTCGCCACAGAGGGCCGCGGCTACTACGCCACCCTCCCGCTCTCCGAGTTCCTCGATCAGGGCTACGGCCCCCGCGCCGCCTGGGAACAACTGCTGGAGCGGGTAGTGCTGGCCCCCCTGTCCCCGGAGACGCGCGAACGCATGCTCGCGGGAAAAACTCACCCTGAAGGCCTGGACCGAGCCCCGAACCTGGGTGCTACCCGGTTCCCAGCTCAATCTGGTGGTCGAGTGCAGGCCGGAGACCGACCTGCGCGTGTCAGGCCTTGCTGAGTCAAAACTGGAGTGGAAAACCGATTCCGAGTCTCGGCGCCGCGCTACCATCCGCTTGCCCGAGGGAGACTACCGCATCCAGCTCCAGGCCACCTGGCAAGGACGCCGGACCGAGCAGGAAGTGGCGCTGGTCGTGGCCCCGCGCGAGAGCTGGTACCGCCGCGCCCTCGACCGCAACATGAACTGGTTCCTCCGCTCCGGCCTGCTGCCCGCCCCCGACGGTTCCAAGGGCGTCCTGGAAGGATTCGACTCGGTCAACTACGCGCTAAACGGCTCGCTCCGCACCGATTGCCTGACTCAGGCCGGACTGGCCTTCTACCTCTATGGCCGCCTGGCCGCCGATTCCTCCTGGACACAGCGCGGCGAAAATGTTCTGGCCTACGCCTTCCGCCAAAGCTTCCAGGATCAGGACACGAGCCGCTCTACCTTCGGCTTCTGGAACTTCTTCGATACCCTGCGCGGCTATCCCCTCGCCATTTACACCGACGACAACTCCTGGGCCGCCTACGCCATGCTCCGCATGTATCAGATCACCGGGCGGAACGACTACCTGGCTCGTGGCCTCCAGACCGTGGACGCCTTTGTGGACACCCAGACCGCGAGCGGCCTGCGAATCGCCCGAATCGAGGGCCCTGAGCTGCTCCAACGCGGCCGCCCCTGGTACGTCGCACACGGCAAGCCCTCCAACGGCCCCCATTACGTCAGTAACGGCGATATGGCCGTCCTGCTCGCCTACCACATCACCAAAGACAAAAAGTACCTGGATTCCGCGCGGCGCTCCATCGATGCCATGGCCGCCGCCTTCCCTAACTTCGCCACCCGCACCTCGCTTACCCGCGCCACTCAATTCGCCCTGTTCCTCTCCTCACCCACCCTGCTCTACCACGCCACCGGAGAAGAGAAATACCGCGACCTCTTCGGCAAGGTGCTCGCCGAACTGCGGGCCCATCAACACGAGAGCGGCGCCATCGCCGAGTGGGGCAGCTTCTCGCGCGAGAACTTCGGCGGTGAAGGGCCCCTTATCACCCTCGAGGGCGAGCCGCTCTCCGATCAGCTCTACACCACCAGCTTCGCACTCCTCAACCTCCGCGAAGCCTGCTCTCTTCTCCGAAATGGCGACGCCTGCGACTCCTTCCTCCGCCTCGCCGATTACCTCACCCGCATCCAGATCCGCAGCCCCGACTCCCGCTTGGACGGGGCCTGGAACCGCAGCTTCGACTTCCACAACTGGGAGATCTACGGCAGCAACAGCGATCCCGCCTGGGGACCTTACTCGATGGAAAGCGGCTGGACCAACACCATCATCTCGATCGCCCTCGCCGACTACCTCTCCCGCCGCTCCGCCTTCGCTACCGCCGCTCCCGATCGCTTCGAAGGCCGCCACTACCGCGGCCACGGCGATCTCCGCTACCTCCAGCTCCTCGACATCGCCCGCCGCATGTTCGAACCAGATCCCGAGTTTCAGAACCTCTCCATGCTCTACACTCCCCGCTGGAACGGATTGGTCGAAGGCCCCACCTGGGATGCCTGGTGGATCCAAAACAGCTACGGCACTACCTACTGCGCGCTTCCTTTTTTCCAGGAACCCTTCGTCACCTTCCTACAGAATTCCCAGGACCTGTGGTTCTCGCAGATGGGCGACGGCAAGCGCGAGGGATGCCCCGGACGTCCCAAGATTTCCTGGGTCGCCCCGGACGGCCAACTCTGCGACGCGGCCCTGCCTGGCTGCGCCATCCACAAACAGGGCGACGGCCGCACCGGCATCCACGACTGGGGCCTCGAGTTCACCGCCGCCGGTCTCCTCCTCCAGGCCGAACATTTGCTGATCACTCGGGACGCCAAAGCCATCGCCCGCTACCTCCCGCTGCTCGAGCGCGCCGCCAACTTCCTCGACACCCGCCGCGATCCCGCTAACAATCTTTTCCTCGCGGGACCCGCGGCCAACTTGCTGGCGCCCAGCTACGCCGGCTGGCGCCGCCCGGATGGGACCTACGATAAAGCCTACCTGGCCGGGCTTTCCATCACGTACATCGCCGCCCTGGACCGGCTCATCGAGCTCGAGAAACTGGCTGGAGCAGCCGCCAAGGTCAGGCTCTACACCCAAAGGCGCAATCTCGCCCGGCAGGGCCTGCCCCTGCTGACCACCCCGGAGGGCTACTTCATCAAGTCTCTGGATCCCGATGGCACAAGGCACGGAGTGTTCGGCGCCGCCAAATACGGCTACTTCGAGGCCTCCCCTAACCACGACGCCATGTGCTTCCGCGTCGCCGATACCGCCCAGGCCGAGAAGATCTACGCCAAGATCGCCTCCCTCCCTCAACTCCGCCCCTACCGCTTCATCCTCCCGAACTACCCCTCCCTCGACGACATGTACGAGGAGCCCAAAGGTCTGTGGCGCTTCGGTCACTGGGTCAACGGCGGCCACTGGTCCACCTGCGAGGCTCGCATGATCATGGCCTACTATCGCCTCGGGCGCTTCCAAGAGGCGCGCCTTTCTTTCGAGCAGTTGCTCACTTTCGCCCGCCGCTTCCGCCTGGACAACCCGCTGACCAACTTCGGCAGCGACGTCTATCAGCCCAAGCAGCCCATCAATATTACCTACGACGCCTTCGGCCCACCCGCCGGGCTCATCCGGGGCCTGTTCGAGTATCTCTATCGCGCCGATGGCTTGACCCTCCTCCCCCACATTCCCCCCACCATCACCGAGCTGCACCAGCTCGACCCGATTCGCTTCGGCAAAAAGAAGCTGTTCCTGTCAACCCTGGGACAAGGCCCCATCCACAGCGTGAAGGTCAACGGCAAAACCTGGAAAGCATTCGACAACACCTCTGTCTTCCTGCCCTACGACAAGACCCCGGACACAGCGCGCATCCTCATCGTGTTCGACAGCGCCAAGCGCATCCAACCCTCACTCCCCGACACCCCGAGCCTGGAAACACCCTTGCCCAAGTCGGCGAGCTGGCTGCAAGCTTTTTATGACAGGCTGGTTGCCGCGGGATTCACCGATAGCTACGAAGCGGCCCACTCCCGTCTGGCTCTCCAGACAGCTCGGGTCATCGACGAGCGCCGCCGCTTGCAGGCCGCCGCCGAACTTCCCCAGCTCCCCGAGCCCTCCCAGACCGCCGCCGACCAGTCCTACCTCGAAGCCGCCACCAAGCTCTCCGACGGTCTTGAGTCCATTCTGAAGTCATACGAGAATTCCCCCAACCCCCGCTCGCAAGAGATCTATCGCCTCTATCGTCGCGCGCGCTAACAGCTAGCGGCTGAGTTATCCTGATTACCTATGTTGAATCGCCGCGAATTCGTCGCCGCAACCACCGCCACCGCCGCCGTCAACGCGCAACCCGCCCGCCGCCCCAACATCCTCCACATCATGTCCGACCAGCAGCAATGGGCCACTATCGCCGGGCGTTCGGAATGCCGCACCCCGAACCTGAACCGACTGGCCGAATCAGGCCTGCTCTTCGAGCGCCCTTACACTCCCTCCGCCGTCTGCTGCCCCGCGCGCGCCATCATTTTGTCCGGCGCCTACCACTGGCACAACGGCGTCTACAATCAGATCCACTCTTCCCCTTCAGTCCATCGCGACATGAACCCCGACGTGGTCCTCTACTCCCAGCGACTGCGTGAGGCCGGCTATCATCTGGGCTACGTCGGCAAGTGGCACGCTTCCTGGGTGCGCACTCCCTTTGACTTCGGCTTCCAGGAAGGCTCTTCCGTCCACAGTTGCTGGCCGGAGGCGCTGAAGAAGTACGACCTTAACCCTGACCGTGTCGAGCGCCCCAAGGCCCAGCTCAAGCGCACCATCACCCGCTCGATGGAGTGGCCCGGCAGCGAGCCCTTCGCCATGTGGGGTTACCGGGAAGGCCCCGAGGAAGCCACGCCCGAATACGACCTCGCCGAGCGCGCCATCCGCATGATGAGCCGCTTCGCCAAAGGCAGCGCGCCCTGGCACCTCGAAATCCATTTCGTTGAGCCGCACGACGCCTACATGCCTCTGAAGAAGTACCTGGACCGCTACGACCCCCGCGCCATCAAGGTCCCCAAGAGTTTCTATGACACCTTCCAGGGCAAGCCCGGCCTCCACCGCCGCGAGTCCGAGAGCTGGGGCAAAGTCACCGAAGAAGACTATCGCCAGAGCCGCGCCTACTACTACGCCTACGTCGAACAACTGGACGCCCAGCTCGGCCGCATTCTGGATGCGCTTCAGGAGACCGGTCAGGCGGACAACACGCTGGTAGTCTTCACCACCGACCACGGTGACATGGTCGGCGCCCATCGCATGTGGATCAAGGGCTGGATTCCCTACGAGGAGTGCTACCGCGTGCCCCTGATGGTGCGCTGGCCCGGCGTCATCCAACCGGGCTCACGAAGCAGCCACCTGGTGCAAACCCACGACCTCGCCCACACCTACGTCGAGGCCGCCCGCGCCCAGAAGCTGCCCTACCCGGATGGCCGCGCCCTCCAGCCGCTTTTCCAAAATCCCAACCGCTCCGACTGGGACGACCAGATTCTCTGCGCTTACTACGGCGGCGAGTTCCTCTACACCCAGCGCATCGCCATCACCCAGCGCTTCAAGTACGTCTTCAATGGCTTCGACATCGACGAACTCTACGACCTCGAAAAGGACCCCGAGGAGATGTACAACGCGGTGAGCGACCCGCGCTACCACGCCGAAGCCGACGATATGCGCGCCCGCCTCTACGCCCTGATGGCCAAATTCGAGGACCCCTACGGCGACGTCCAGGCCCGCAACTCCATCGGCAACCCGCCCAACCGCTACGGCGCCCCGCGCTACCTCCCCCGCGGAAAACGAATTTCCCAGCCGCGAGCGTAGGCGAGCGGTTCCTGCTACAAAGGAAATCATATGACCTACACAAGACGAAAGGCGCTCGGCACTCTGACTGCGGCCAGCGCCGCCCTAGCACAAGCCCAACGCCCCTCCAGAAAAGTCTGGAACCCCAAGCTCGGTATCCTCGCTCGCTTCACGGAAGGAAACCTCGCCTTCGCCAAGCAGGAGGGATTCACCAGCCTCCAGTTGTCCGCCGAAAAGGCCACCCTGGATCCCAACATGACTGACGAGCAGGCTCGAGAAGTGAAAGCCACCATTTTGAGCTTCGGTCTCTACGTCTCCTCGCTCGGCGCTACGCAGAACCATATCCAGACCGATCCCGAGCAGCGCAGCCGCTCCAACGCCGCCTTTGCCAAGGTGATCGAGCTGGCCGGACGCCTGGGCGTGCAACACGTCGCCACCGCCTCCGGCACCATCCCCGGCCGCCCCCTCGCCGAGCAGGTGGACGAAATCGTCCGCGTCTACACCGAAAAGTACTTCCCCGTGTGCGAGAAGCACAACGTCAAAATCCTGTGGGAGCCCTGGGCCGGCGGGCCTAACATCGCCACCGGACCGGTCGGGTTCGAAGCCCTTTTCAAAGCCTTCAACAACTCGCCCCACGTGGGACTCCAGTACGACCCCTCCCACCTGGTCTGGCAGTTCATGGACCCCATCCAATGCGCCCGCGACTTCGTGGATAAGATCTACGACGTCCACCTCAAGGACACCGAGATCTTCTGGCCCATCCTGCGCAAGGTCGGCATCCATCCCCTGAACAACCAGCGCTGGTGGCGCTTCCGCTTGCCCGGTTTCGGCCTGGTCGATTGGAAAGCCCTCTTCACCGTGCTCATGGACGCCGGCTACCAGGGCGCCATGAACATCGAGCACGAAGACGAGCTCTACTATCCGCCCTACAGCGGCGCCGAGTTCACCGAGCAGTTTAAGGCCGGCTACCGCATCGCCCACCGCTTCCTGCGCCAGCTCGTTCCCGAGCTGTCATGAACCAGCCCGTCGCCTGTAGCTTGTATAATTGCCTCAAGTGCTGGTCGAGCTGGTAGTCGAAAACTACGCCGTCATCGAGCGCCTGCGGGTGCGCTTCCACCGCGGCTTCAACCTGCTCACCGGCGAAACCGGGAGCGGCAAATCCATCGTCGTGGACGCGCTGGGCCTGCTGCTGGGCGGGCGCGCCTCGGCCGAGATGGTCCGCTCGGGAACAGACCGCGCGCGCATCTCGGGCATCTTCGAGCTGCCCCACGATAAAGCTTTCCGCCGCCTACTCGAAGACGCCGGCATCCAGACCGAAGATAACGAGCTGCTGATCGAGCGCGAAGTCTCCGCCGAGGGCAAGTCGCGCGCCTTCGCCGGCAGCCGTCCCATCACCGTCGGCCTGCTGCGCGACATGGCGCCCTACCTTGCTGACATACACGGCCAGCACGATCAGCAGATCCTGTTCTCCCCCGATACGCAACTGGACATGCTGGACTCCTTCGCCGCCACCGCAGATCTGCTGGCCCAGGTGCAGGACACTCACAGCCGCTGGCGCGCCACCACCCACGAACTCGAGGACCTCCAGCGCACCGAGCAGGAGAAGCTCCGCCTCCTGGACCTCTGGAATTTCCAGCGCAAGGAAATCGAGGGCGCCGCGCCCAAGCCCGACGAAGACGCCGCGCTCGAGCAGGAGCGCCGCGTGCTCCAGAATTTCGCCCGCCTCGAAGAGGGCGCCCATGCCGCCTACGCCGCCCTCTACGACTCGCCCGGCTCCTCCCTCGCACAGATCCAGCAGTCCATTCGCCGCCTCGATGACCTCAGCCGCTTCGATCCAACCCTCGACCCGTGCGCGACAGCCTGAAAGCCGCCGCCATCCCCGTCCAGGAAGCCTCCTACGCTTTGCGCGACTACCTCTCCCGCCTGGAAGCCAACCCTGCGCGCCTGGATGAAGTCGAGTCCCGCCTGGCCGCCCTGGACAAGCTCAAGCGCAAGTACGGCCCCACCATCGAGCAGGTGCTGGCGTTCCTCGAGCAGGTGCGCGCCCAGATCGCCGCCCTCGAGAACGCCGGTGAACGAAAAGCTGTCCTCGAACGCGAGCAGAAAGCCCTGGCGGAAGCCTACCAGGCCGCCGCGCAGGATCTCACCCGCCGCCGGACCGAGACCGCGCGGAAACTCGAGAAGCGCGTCGAAACGGAGCTGGCCAGCCTGGCCATGGAGCGTACCATCTTCCAGGTTCAGCTCAGTCCGGCGCCCTGGTCCGAGCGCGGGTCCGATGCCGCGCGCTTCCTGGTTTCGCCCAATGTCGGTGAAGAGCCCAGGCCGCTTGAAAAAGTGGCCTCCGGCGGCGAGATCTCCCGCATCGCGCTCGCGCTGAAAACCTGCCTAGCCGCCTCGCCTGGCCCGCTTCGCCGGGCGCCCATGGCCTCGCCCCGCACCCTGGTCTTCGACGAAGTTGACGCCGGCATCGGCGGCCGCGCCGCCGAAACCGTCGGCCGCCGCCTCAAGCAACTGGCCGCCTCCAGCCAGGTCCTCTGCGTCACTCATCTTCCCCAAATCGCCTCCTTCGCCGACCACCACTTCTTCGTCGAAAAGAAGGAATCCGCCGGCCGCACCATCGCCCTGATTCAGGAACTCCAAGGCGAAGCCCGCACCCGCGAAATCGGCCGCATGCTCTCCGGCGAACACCTCACCCGCGAAGCCCTCAAACACGCCGAGCAGTTGCTCAAAGCTGCCACCGCCGAGTGATTATTTGTAAAGTGTACACTTTAATTGACTGGACAATTCAGATGTACTGATGTATCCTGGAAACGATGCAGACCATCCAGGCCTCCAAATTCAGGGAACACTGCCTCGCCCTGCTGGACAATCTTTCTAGCGAGGGCATCCTCATCACCAAGCGTGGAAGGCCCGTCGCCAGGCTGGTCCCGGTGGATTCCGACTGCGCCAGCCTCATTGGCAGCATGAAAGGCAAGATCCGGATCAAAGGCAACATCCTCTCCACGGGCGCGACCTGGAATGCTCAATCTTGATACGCACATCTTGATCCATGCCTTGGCCGGCCAGCTCACCCCGCGGGAGCGCCGCTTGGTATCCGTTCACCCCTGGAGCATCGCTTCCATCGTGTTGTGGGAACTGGCGAAGCTGCGCCAGCTTGGCCGCATCGCCCTGGAAATCGACTCCCCGGAGTTCGCCCGCGCGTTGTCAAAGATACATGTCTGGCCTCTCGATTTGGCTGTGTGTCGCCGCATCAAGACGCTGGATTTTCGCGGCGACCCTGCCGACGAAATCATCGCCTCCACCAGCATTGTCCACAACGTCCCGCTACTCACCCGGGACCGTCAGATTCTCGAATCCAAGCTCGTCCCCTTCCCCGAAAGCGGGCAGCCCCAATAGCGCCCGCGCCCCAATTCCGCTATTATTGGAATTGACCACCCGGTGAGGTGCGAGAGTGGTTGAATCGGGCGGTCTCGAAAACCGCTGTACCCTTGTGGTACCGTGGGTTCGAATCCCACCCTCACCGCCAGTCTAACTGCTTCTTTTCCAATCAATTGGCGGCCCGCCTCGCGCCGTGCACCTCTGGTGTACCCTTCGCTGCAAAAAGGGCAACCGGATCTTCGCCCCAGCTTCGCCTCACGTCCGCTTCCAGTTGCTCCTGCCGGGCGCGCACCCAGGGGACGTAGTGCTTCTCAGTGACCTTGATGCTGCCGTGGTCGAGCAACACCGACACCCACTCCCGTATGGTCCAAAAACTCAAATGTGGCCGATGTAACATATTACGCGCCGCCCCCGAGTCCCAATTTTGGGCCTACGGCACTCCGCTGGCGTGATCCGCAACTCCCTGCAGGAGAACAACTTAGGCTGCGGTTGAGTTTTTGGACGTTACGGGGATGTGGACATCCCGGCGTGCGGCCCGTTTGTTGCTTTCGCGGGTCTATCCCTGCCAGACGGCGTTGGCGGCGCTGTTGTGGAGATTTCGCCGGAGGTTCCCTCTGGTTACCGATTCGTGGTGGATGTCGTAACTGGAATTTGCATGGTGCAAATTGGAGAGGTGCCTGAATTGGTCCTCGGCACTCGCATCAACACACCGCGGCAGCCCGACAGCTACTACGCCACGTATTTCCCTTTGAGCCCGGTTGGCCTCACGACCTATTACATTTTGCACCAGCCCACCCAGCTCTTTGCTGATGAACCCGCAGCATCTCAAAGGAACAAGGTCACGTTTGCACGACTCGGTAGCTTGAGCGGTTCCGCCCCGGCGTCTGTCACACTTGTCGGTCACCTGGTGAGCATTCCGTGACCCGCGGGCTCGTGGCGACCTACTTAAAGCGGTCTTCCTTCAGGGTCCGGACGATGGCCCGCTTGACGGCCAGAGGGTCCATCTCCCCCTGCACCTTGTATAGCACCTCACCGCCGGGACCAATCAGCATAGTGTAGGGCAGCGCCGCGTTCCACTGCGGATCGAAGGCCGCCATGAGCTTGTACTTGTCGGTGTCGGCAAACAAGAGGTTGCGGTTGGAGGCCTGGTTCTTCTGGAGAAAGTCCAGGACCTCCTTTTTCTCATCCGGGAAGTTGGCCGAGACGGTGACCAACTCGAAGGCGCGGCGGCGGTACATGCGGTTGATGGTGACCAGCTCCGGGAACTCTGTGATGCAGGGGCCGCACCAAGTAGCCCAGAAGTTCACCAGGCGCACTTTGCCCGAGTCGTTCTTGCGCAGGGCGCCCAGCGCCTCGGCGTCCGCCGTCTCGACGCTCACCGGCTCAGCGGCCAGCTTGGCCATGAACTTCTTGACGGAGTCGGCCTTGTCGGACCACTTGATGGAGCAGCCAAAGGCGCGGGTCTGGGCGACGGGCACCTCGCGCCCGGCCAACAACGCGTCCAGGGCGTTGCGGAGGTCGTACGTCTTGGCCAGCGGCTCGCGCTCGCTGTCGTCGATGCGACCGACGTAGCGCAACTTCCGCTCGGCGTCGAAGACAAAGGCGTGCGGCGTGGCGGTGGCTCCGTAGGCCCGGGAGACCCCGGTGCGGTCGCCCTCGAAGAGGTACGGGAAGTTGAACTGCCGGTCCTTGGCGCGCAGCTTCATTTCCTCGAAGGAGTCGCTCAGGTCTGTGTAACCCAGCTCGTCCAGGCGCAGGGCGGCGGGGTCGTTGGGCGAGATGGCGACCAGCGCCACTCCCTTGTCCTTGTAGTCCCGGACGAGCCGCTTCAGCCGCTCCTCGTAAGCCTGCGCCGTGGGGCAGTGGTTGCAGGTGAAAACCACCACCAGGACCTTCGCCCGCGCGAAGTCTTTCAGCGTGTGCGTCCGGCCGTCCACGCCCGGCAGCTTGAAGTCCGGGGCCTTCGAGCCCGGGGCCAGGGTCTGAATGGGGGCCTGCTCGGCGGCCACCAGCCAGGCGAACAGAAGCAGGGAAGCGTGCGTTCTCATGGGGCGAACCTCTGAAGGTTGGTGTCTAAAGCCATCAGATGCAGGGTAACTCATCCTGGTCTCCAGGCGCTGAAAGGAAACCGGCCCTCGCAGCATTCCCCAGATGTAAGCGGCGAATTCCTGCTTCCGGTGCATGCCGAGGGCTTGAGCTGCCAGCGCGGAACCAGCAATTGCAGCCGCCACACCATCGACTTCCGCAACTACCACAAGTACGAGGCCGATTCCAGCATCACCTTCGAGAACCGCGCTCAGAAGAAGGCCCAGTGAGATTGACGATCGGCCACGGCGCACCGGGCTGCGACAAACCAATCGTCAATGATTCAAGCCGTATTTTCGTTTCCCCCAAGCTGCCCTCCTAATGCTGCACTGTAAGCAAGACGCCGCTCTCGGTGGTGAACCCGTTGTGCATCGCGGTGAGAGCGTTGTCACCATCCGGCAGGCCGGCCGGCACCACTACGTTGAATTGAAACTCGCCCGGCCCCACCAGCCCCGCAAACTCAACGGTGGCCGTGATGCCGCCGATCTTGATCACGGGCAGCGGGGACAACGTGCCACCCTGCGTGGCCGATCCGCTGACTATGGGCGCCGACGTTGGCCCGAACCCGTTGGCGTAGAGCACCACGGTCTCGCCCGGCTTGGCGGGAGTGGTCAATCCGGCATAGAGGTTTGCAGGTCCGAGAAAGCTCCCGTCGGCGTGCTCGGCGGCGACGTACGGTCCACCGTTGAAGACGAAGAACGATGGCGATTCCGTCCGCGCCAGAACCATCCACGCGGCGCTCGCCGCTCCGTTGTTGGTCACCTGCACCGGCACTTCGCCCTGCATGGCATCGGGCGGCGTGAGAATGTTCACCTGCGTGGGGCTGATGTAGTAGACATAGGCGGCTCTTCCGTTTACGGTCGCGCTGACGCCGCTCAACTGAGTCGGCATCACGTTGTTCGCGAAGTCCGATCCCTGCCAGATGCGCGTGCTCCCCGCGGGCGCGAGGTTGACTCCCTTGATCTCGACCCACGTGTTCGGCGCAATCACGGGACTTTCGCCCTCCGCGTTGGCCACCAGACCGATCGCCGGTGTGGACCCGGGCGCGAGCGAAAGCGTCAACGTCACGCTCTCGAAGACCGCCGTGGTGTAATCGGGGAACAAGCCGGTGGGGAAACTACTGAAATACACTCGCGGCGCGGCGCCGCCGATGGTGGGGTCGCCGGTTTCGCCCATCAGGGTAGGGTAATACAGCGTGCGGCCCGGTTCTGAGTAAGGAGCGCCAATCGCTCCGGACCAGTGGATCAGGTCGCTCGATGCGCGCACCTTGATGCCGCCGCCCGACTGGTAGACGGCCAGATACACATCGAAGGCGCTGTCATAGATCACTTCCACGCCGCCGGGCTCGTCAGTCCAGAGCGGCGTGTACTTGCCGGCGGCGCCCGAAAGATCGGGCGTGTCGCTGGTGGCGGGCTGGGTCCACGGATTCGGCGATGCGCCATCGTACTTGCGGAAGACGCGCGCCACTTGGTGCGGGTCGCCGGAGAACGCGGCCGCGACCACGTCGGCGTACGGCGCGCGCGCGACGCCCATGCAGACGGCGGTGTTACAGACGCCCGGCGACCCCGGCAAGCGGTCGAGGTAGAAGAGATAGAAGTACGCGCTGCTCGCATCGGCGGGCGGATTGTCGAGGTGCTTGCCGTTCGCATCGGCCACGACCAGCGAGCCATAACCAACGTTCATGTTCGTGCCGCCACCGGTGAAGACCGACAACGGCTGGCTCGGCTGCAGAATCTGCCCTGCCACCTTGAACATCTTGCCGTTGTCGGTCGACACCGCCAGCCCGAGCGAGGCGTAAAAGCACTCCACCTGCGAGCCCGAGCCGCCAACCACGTCGCACTTGTGCGTGGTGGTCGCCGGGTTCTGCCACCAGTACTCGCCGTGGAAAACCATGAGCCATCCGCTCTTGCCGCCGCTGGCGAAGCGCACCACCTGACCGCCGCCCGCATAATTAGTGTCGAAGACCCAGCCCGCTGGGGCGTCTCCGGGACCGAACAACCGCGTGCAGCCGTTGCTGCCCGTTACGTGGTCAAGCGTGCCGGTGAACGAAAACGCGCCCTTGGCGTTCTTGGTTCCCGCGCAGGCGGCCGTGGAGCCCGCGGCACCGTAGAACGTGTAGCTGTTGCCGCCCGCGGGCATGGCGCCGAACTGGCCGTCCGAGGGGCCGAAGGAAAAACCGTAGGCATGGAGTTCGGTATGAGTGGCGAAGGTGACGGGCGAGCCGAAGACACCGCTGATCGCCGGTACGGGCTTTTGCGCCCTCGCGCCCGTTCCCAACAAAACAATTGCGCCGGCCCATGCCAGCAGCTTCTTCATATGAGGCATCCTAATGCTGCACCGTAATCAACGTCCCCGGCTGCGTGGTTGCGCCGCTGTACGTCGCCCTGATCGGCTGGTCGCCGTCCGGCGTGTTGGGCGGCACCACGACGTTAAACTGAAACTCACCGGGCGCAACCAGGCCGGCAAATGACACCGTCGCGGTGATGCCGCCGATTTTGATCACGGGCACCGGGGACAAGGTTCCCCACTGCGTGGTCGCCCCGCTGGCCACGGGCACATTCGTCGGCCCGAAGCCATTGGCGTAGAGCAGCACGGTCTCACCCGGCTTGGCCGGCGTCGTAGAGCCTTGATAGAGAGTTGTTGGCCCGATCAGGCTTCCATTCGCGTGTACCGCAGCGACATGCGGCCCGCCGTTGAAGACGAAGAACGAAGGCGAAAACGGCTCCGCCTGGACAGTCTCCGGAGCGCTCGCAACTCCCGCACTGGTTACCACTACTTGTACCGGGCCCGAGATTGCATCGGGTGGCGTGAGAATGTTCACCTGTGCAGGGCTGATGTAGTAGACGTAAGCGGCCCTGTTGTTCACCGTCGCGCTGACGCCGTCGAGTTGCGTCGGCATCTTGTTATTCACAAAATCTGAGCTCTGCCAGGTGCGCTTATCCCCCGCCGGCGCGAGATTCGATCCCTTGATCTCCACCCACGTATTCGGCGCGATCGTCGGGCTTTCGCCTTCGGCATTCGCCACGAGCGAAATCGTTGGCACGGGCGTACCGGTCGTAATCGTGAAGGCGCGCGACGAGAACTGTCGTGCGGAGACGCCCTGGCATCCCCACATGTAGAACACATATCCGCTAGTCGAGAGATGACCGGGCTTGCTGCCTGGTGACATCAATGATGGATACCACCCCTTGTAGTCCCGGCATCCGCCGGAGTTGTCCCATTCGCTCCAGGAACCGATGATCTCCTGCGGCGGACTCCACTGCCCCGGATCGGAAAGGTCGTCACTGGTGGAGTAAAACCAAGCAGCGCCTTTGGCGTTGCCGGCGCCTTGACCGCTAGCTGGGTCGGTTGGGGAATGGCAGACGAAAGTCAGCAGATACTGTTGTGTTGCTTCGACGTAGTTGATCGAACCCGAATGTCTCCCTTGATCTTGAGTCTCGCAGTTCTTGTAGGGGCCGGCCGGGAAGATTGGACTCTCAGAGGCCGCCGAGACCGGGAGCAGCGAAAGCCCGCCCATTCCATTTCACGAAGCTAAGCGGAGCGGTCCCGCCATTGAGCCGGGCTCGGGCGACCATCAGATCACTGTCCAGATTGTTCGGCAATGGCGGGTCACCCAACCCTCCCGGACTGTAGCCGTGTACCTCGTAAAGGTATTGTGCAGGACGGGCGCTGGCATCATCGACAAACGCGGAAGGTTGCGCGTCGCCCATAGTGGCCGGGAGCGGCTTTCCCGTCGCCATGGCAGTGGCAATCGTGACCTGCGGGCCCAGGACGGCGCAACGGCCGTAGCTGGCAGGTGGCGTTGCCGAGCAATCGTTGCCGCTGCAAACGGAATTACCCAACGAGCCGGCTGGGGCGTTGGGCCCCTGGGACTGGTTTTGGGAAGGGAGCCGGGCAAAATCGAACGACGCGCTACCACGGTAGGTGGGCCACGTATAACCATAGTCACGGGAGGTGGCGACGCCAACCGTGGAGTAGAAATTGTCGCTACGGTCGCCACCGGTAACGCCGAAACAAGTGTTGGTTCCCTCGTAGATCATGAGGAGATTGCCCGGGCCGCTGGTCGGATCGATCACCACTGATCCAGCAGCGGCGTAATTCAGGTCAAAGGTCCGGTCCTGGTGGGCGGGATTGCCATCGGCGACTGTTGGGCAACCACGGCCCACCGGGGATAGAAAAAGCTGGCCGAAGCCGGACGGGTAGGAATCGTAGCCATCCGCTTTAGGGAAATCCATGGTCCATTGGCCGGTTGCCTGGTTCGGCCCACGGCCACCCGACAGAACCACCACTCCGGTATCCGAGTTCAGGCTTGTCCTGGTCGCAACGAAAAACAGGTAATCACTGTTGCCTTGCAAGGTTCCAGGCGAAAAGACCGTCGAGTGCTCGTCGGAAATGCCGCCAAGGCCGCCATACTTGTTGATGGCATTGCCGCTGCCATCGGGAGCGAGGACAATCTGGTGGGTGTCGAAACTGCCACTCGGGCAGCTTCCAGGGCCACCGGCGCCGTGGGCGCCGCAGACCGATATCGATACGATTGCAGGCGGGTGCTGCGCCTGCGCGCGAGCCAGCCAGCCAGCAGCATCACCAAGCACGTGTATTTCCTGGAACTTCGCACGCTTTTTCTACTCAGCCCCCTCTAGTGCTGCACCGTAAGCAGCGTGCCTGTCTGCGTGGTGAGACCGTTATAAGTCGCCATGATCGATAGGGCCCCATCTTGCGTGTTGGGCGACACCACCATGTTGAACTGGAACTCGCCCGGCCCCACCAGATCCGCAAACTGAACGGTGGCCGTGATACCGCCGATCTTGATCACGGGCAGCGGCGTCAGCGTGCCGCCCTGCGTGGCCGATCCGCTGACTATGGGCACCGACGTTGGCCCGAACCCGTTGGCGTAGAGCATCACGGTCTCGCCCGGCTTCGCGGGCGTCGTCAGTCCGGCATACACGCTCGTGGGTCCCAGGAAGCTACCATTGGCGGGTTGCGCGGCCACATGCGGCCCGCCGTTGAAGACGAAGAACGAAGGCGAAAGCGGCTGCGCCTGCACATTGACCGCCGCGCTGGTGGTTCCGGCGTTCATCAGGGTGACTGGCACCTGGCCTTGAATGGTATCGGGCGGCGTCAGAATGTTCACCTGCGTCGGGCTGATGTAATCCGGGATTTCCATTTGGGCTTCCCGGTCACCAGCGAGTATACTCTTAACCAGGATTTCCGTCTTGGCCTCCTGGCCGCTATCGATTATACGTCCAACCGCCTCCGTTCGAGCCGTTTCTGCTAAAGTCTCCTTGCTGAGCGACTCGGGCGCCCTGCCACAATGGCACCCTTGGCTCTTCAGGACACACGAAGACCTGGAACTGCGCTGTTTCCAAGGGATTGCACCGACACCTCCCCGTCCCTGCCTCGTTACTCGGTCAGGTTTTCACCCGCCACCCACAGCCTCTACCCCGCCGGCCGCGGCAACGCCGCCATCCTCCGCACCATCGCCCGAAACAGCGGACGTGTCAGATGGCTCTCAGCTCGCCACGACGATGCCCCAACGCTGCGCGAGACGTGGCCCACGAACGCATAACGGTCCATGGGGCGGTGTCGTCTACTCAGCCGCCCGCGGCTGTGCCGATGGCTTGGCCGCCCTCTTTACGGCCGGCATTCGGGCCTTCTTCGCCCTGAACTCAGCCCACCGTTTTCTCGTGGCCTCGATAATGTGTCTCCGACCTTCAGCACTCAGCCTGCGCTTCTTAGGTGCCGACTCCTTCTTGGCCTTTTTGAGCGCTGCCCACCTCCTGCGCTGGGCAGCAGCAATGCGCTTCCGGCCGGCGGCGCTGATGGTGCGCTTGGGCTTGCCGGCGGCGGGCACGGGAGTGGGACCGCGGCGCGGAGCCAAGAGGCACTGCACTTGCGCAATCTGGCCCTCGATGCGCTGCCTCTGGAATTCCAGGCCTTCCAAAGCAGCCTGCAGAATGGCGTTGTCCAACAGCTTTCCTCTGGGCATGAGAACGACTCCTTGCAAGATGTGCTCGACTGCCAAACAGAACCTGCGATTATAGCAGGCGGGTCTGGTAGGGCGAGCGAGGAACAACCAGGTGGTCAAGCCGCCGACCTGGGGGATGGCGACCACGCACCCGAGCCTGGCGGCTGGACCGGCCAGGGCCTCCGGTGCGTCCATGTCCAAAACAGTCGGAAGCCTTTTCGATGCCAAGCAATGACCGTCTCTGGCTTGACGATCACGAGGGCGGACCGCCAGTCATGCCAGACCCCGCACAGCCAGGCCCACAGAACACGGTCCGCGGCCGTCAGCTTCGGTCGCTTTTTCGCCGAGCGCTGGAGCACGCCGACCTGGTGGCGAAGGGCCAGGTTCTCCAGTTGCAGTGAGGTTCGGGATTTGAGCGGTGACGAAAGAGCGGCAGCCAGCACCGGCAGCACTCTGAACATCAGACGAAGGAATTGGCGGAGGATGCGCAACTCCCATCTTCTCAGATAGTTCGGGGTTTACGAGAGGCACAGGCAGCCAATCGCTGGAGGTCAGCTTTGGCCAGATCTTCTCGGGCCGGGACTCGCCTGGCGAACCCGAGCGGGCGATCTAGGGAGAGGGTGAGTTGTATTTGTACGTGGCCAAGACCGGCTCATCGGAAGCAGGATCGGACGTCATTATCGAGCAGACCGCCAGCAACGTACTGCGCCTGCCCGTGGTGGTAAAGAAAGCGGATTCCGCGGGTCAATGGCGCCGGCGCAGAGGCCTGCGCGCGTACTGGGCCACTATCGCACATGAACTCAAGACACTTTGTGGAACGGCAATCGTCAACTCCCCCGGCACGGCCGCTCTGCCCGCACGTGCCGCTCGCTCCCTGCGGGCGCCCCGAGAGCCTCACTCCTACTTCCGCTTTCGCAGGTCGTACAGATAGATCGAGTAGCCCACCCTCCCCATCGGCTGCATTTCCCGCAGCCACTGGAAGTAGCCTGGCTTCACGTAGACATCCTTTAGGAAGGTGACGCTGACGGCCGCGATGCAGTCCTGGTAAGAGCGCGATTCCGTGTCCCAGGTCGGTGGCAACTCCTTGGCGGGCAGCCCGTAATAGGCTCGGTCGGCGCTTCCGAAATACGCCAGGCACAGCGGAGGATTGCCGTGTGCCTGCCCCCAGTCCCTGAGCCTTCTCAAGTCCTGTCCCCAATCGAGGTTCGAATCCACCAGATAAGTCGAGCCGTTGCCCGGCCCCCCCGATATGGAATTGAAGAACGCCAGATAATGCGGGTAAACCATCGCTGATTCACCCACCTCCAGCAGCACCACGCTGCACAGCACGAAGGAAAGGACCCGGCGGAGCCGGCCCCATCTGGCACGCAGCACAATCGCCGCCACCAGAATAAACAGGAACGGATACACCGGAAGAATGTGCCGCACCCCAATGTTGATCTTGCTCATCATCGCAACCGCAAAGCACGCGCTCATCGGCACGATCAGCACAAACCACTCCAGCGGTAGCCGCCGCAGTTCCCGCAGCAGACTCAAAGGAGACCAACGGAGCAGCAGCGGCGCCGTCAGCAGCACGCACAGCACTACAAGAACCAGCACTGCTGTCGGCGTCTTCACCGCCAACACGATCGGGAAGTAATACCACCACCCATGGTCCGATGTCTTGCCCAACAGATAAGCCGGGTGCCCCCGCTCGTTGTGACGCCACGGGTATTCGAGACCCCTCAGCCAGGTGGTCACCGGAAGGTTGACATACTGTCCGGCCTGGTACAGCGCTTTGCCGGCCGGCGTGACCTGCGCGCCTCCCAACACAGGAGGAGTGGAGAGAGACGTGTCCCGGGCAATCTGCGACCTGGTTTCCGGCGCGTAGGCCAGCGCGATCATCACCACGCCGACTGCGCTCACCACGAGCAGCGAGCCCAGCAGATGCCCCAAAGAGAGTCTCTTGAGTACCGCATTTTCCCCGGCAGTCCGCCTCCCCTGCTGCCACCAGGCTACTGCGTACAGGACCACAAAGATCGGAAACAGCAGCACCCCGGAGAACTTGCTGAGCAGCGCCAGCCCCGCCGCCACCCCCGCCCACAAAAGGTCCCGTCGCCACCCTTTGGCAAGGAAAGCGCCCCAGCTTACGCACCCCAGGAACACGAACAGCGCCAAGTGCAGATCGTTGGTTACGTAGTGGCCATGCGCGATGAAATTGGGATCCAACGCGAACAACAACACAGCCAGGAGCGCCACGCTCGTCCCGAAATGCCGGCGCGCCCACACCGCCACCGCAAGCCCCAGGACCAGCGTCAGCAGGATAGTGACGCACCGCGCGTGAAACAGCATCCTTTCCGCAGGGACGCGGTTCCTGTACAAAAACACGGAGCCGAATTGGTACTGGTCCACAGCCTTCCAGCTCTTCTCCTCCAGCGACACACGCGGCTTCAGCGGCAGCAATGCCGCCCCGGCCAGCAGCTTTGCCAGAGGCGGATGCTCGGCGTTCATCCGGTAGTCGCCCGTCTTCAGATAACTGTAGCCCGCGGCCAGATGCGCCCCTTCATCGTAGGTCTGGGTCTCCTGCCACGCCGTGGTCACCTGTAGCGTCCCCATGATGGCCAGAAGAAGCATCGTCACCGGCCAGAAGCCTTCGATTCGCCTCACACCAAGGAATTGTACGTCACGAGGTGGGGTGGGGATTCTATCTGTACTCCTACCGTTACCCCTCCTGGAGTACCATTGGCAGTTGCCACCTATGAGCACTCCAACCCCTATTGACCGACGCCAATTCCTTCAGACCGCCCTTGCGGCGCCCGTCCTCCAGGCCTCGCAGCGCCCCCGCGCGCCCCGCGAGAGGCCCCCCAACATCCTGCTCATCATGTCCGACGAGCACAACCACCGCGTTGCCGGAGCCTACGGTAACAAGCTCGTCCGCACACCCAACCTCGACTGGATCGCCGAACGCGGCGTCACCTTCGAGAACGCCTACTGCAACTCCCCGCTGTGCGTGCCCTCGCGGCTGGCGTTCACCGCCGGCAAGTACATCCACCGCATCGGAGCCTGGAACAACGCCTGCTGGCTTCCCAGCCCTGACTATCCCTCCCTGCCCAGGATCCTGAACGCCGCCGGCTACGAGTCCTTCCTGTGCGGCAAGCAGCATTACGACGCCACCCACCGCTACGGCTTCATCGAGATCGGCGGCAACATGAACAACAGCCACATGACCGGCCGGGGAGGCCGCCGCGCCGCCGACGATACCACCGTCAACGTGGCCGCCCGCCGCACACGCTTCGCCGACTTTCACACCGGCGAAGACTCCACCGTCATGTCTCACGACCGCCCCGTCACCGCCGGCGTGCTCGAGTTCCTCTCCAAGCGTACGCGTGCCGAAAAGCCCTTCTTCCTGTTCGCCGGCTACCTGGCACCGCACTTCCCCCTGATCGTCCCCGAGAAATACTGGCGCACCTACCAGGGCAAGGTCCCCATGCCCGAAATCCCCGACAGCTTCTTCGAAACCCTGCCGCTCAACTACCAGCACCTCAGGCGCGGATTCGGTCTAATCGACGTGGACGCCGACATCGTCCGCCGCGGGCGGGAACTATACTACGGCTTCACGCAATGGGTGGACGAGGAGATCGGAATGGTCCTCGACTTGCTGAAGAAAAGCCCCTTCAGCGACGACACCGTCATCGTCTACACCACCGACCACGGCGAGAACATGGGCGAGCACGGGCTGTGGTGGAAGAACTGCGTGTACGAACAGGCCGCCCACGTGCCGCTGATCGTCAGCTGGCCCCAGCGCTGGAAGGGCGGCCAGCGCCGCGCCGGCGCCTGCTCCCTGGTCGATCTGGTGCAGACCATCGCCGAGATCGGCGGCGCCCAGATGCCGCCCGACTGGGATGGCCGCTCCATGCTCGGCTGGATGGACAACCCCACCACACCTTGGCGCGACCTCGCCGTGAGCCAGTACTACGGCCACAACATCGCCTCCGGCTACGCCATGCTGCGCACCGGCTAACTGGAAGTACGTCTACCACAGCGCGCCCGACGCCCGCCACCCCGCCGAGCGCGAACTCTACGATCTGAACGCCGACCCGCAGGAATTCCGCAACCTCGCCAGACAGCCCGGTCAGCAGCAGCAGATCGACAAGATGCACGCCCTCCTGCTCAAGGAACTGGGCGAGCATCCCGACCAGACCGAGCAGCGCTGCCGCGCCGATTTCGCCAAAGGCTACGGCCGCGACATCGTCACCCCTCAGCAACCTAAGGCCGCCAGACGCAAGGCCGCCTGAGCCGCTTCACTGCTACTTCCTGGCCTCTTCAACCAGCCGCCGGAACCCTGCCTCCTGCCGTAGCCCCGCCAGCGCCGGGTCCTGCTCCATTCGGGCCGCGTCCTTGAAGCCCTTCTCGACGGCCCTCTTCAGATTCTCCAGAGCCCCTCTTCTTGTCCCCGGCCAGCGCGTAGGTGGCGGCCAGATCGTAGAACCCCAGCGGCCGCTCGGGCCGGATCGCCGTCACCACCTCCAGTTCCAGCGCCGCCAGCGTGTAGTTCTTCCGTTCCCGCAAATCCCGGGCTTGCTCATACGCCCGCACGTAGGTCCCCTGAAGCACCCGCCGCGCCACTCTGCGCTCCGCCGAGTCGTCCTTGGCTTCCGCCTTTCTTCGCAGTCTCGCCACTGTCGCCAGCATCAGACCCAGGTTGCCCGGGCGCTCTTCTGGATCTTTCAGCGCCTCCTTCAGGCTGTAGAGTTCCCCGCTGACCTCCCCATACCGCCGTTCTTCCTCTTGCTCCTTCTTCAGCGACGCCCTCACCCGCCGGGAGTCCTTGGCCTCCGCCGCCTTATTCTCGAACTCGGCGACCTCTCTCAACCCCTTGAAATCCGCCGCTAGCGCAGCGTACCCGCGCCAGCTTCCCAGCGCATCGCCGGCCGCTTCCAGGGCTTGGACTCCGGCCCTGCGCCTCTTGAGCAGCGCATCCACCAGCGCTTCGTCCTTCGGCCGCCTCCCGGCCTTGATGGCTTGGATCTCCATCCACTCGATGGCCTCCATGCACAGCGCTGCCGACGGCCAGTCATGCCCGCCCTCAAAAATCACCACCCGATGCGCAGCCTTCAAGCTGTCCAGCTCTCCGTCCAACTGTTTCAATTCGGAGAGGTTGAAGTCCTCTGTCCCGGCAGTCCCAAAAAACACGAACGGCACAGACTTCGGCGTCTCGCCGCCGGGGAATCCACCGCTCGAGGCGATCACGCCCGCCACCAACTCCCCGGCCAGCCCCATCCGGCAGGCCACCCGCGCTCCGCCCGAAAACCCGGTGGCATAAACCCGCCGGGCATCAATCCGGAACCGGGCGTGAGTGTCGTACCACATCGCGTCCGTGGCCGCCAGGCTCACTTCGAACGGACCGTTCCGCGAGTTGTTCGAGCCCGCCACGATGTAGCCGTATTTCTCCGCCGCCTCCTGAAAACGCTCTACCGGAACACGCCCCCGGGCCGCCGGGTCAAAACAATACAGGATCGGCCACTCGCGATCGCCAGTGTAATGCGAGGGCAGAAACACAGCGTAGCTCTGCTGGCTGTCCGCCCGGCACACTACCTTCTCGATAATCCTGCCCCTGGGAAGCTCTTCCGCTCCCAGCCCCGCCATCAGCAAAAGAACCGAGACAAGCATCAAAAGACCCGAGCCTCCTACCTCCCCCCGCGCAAACAACACGCAGCGCAACATCCTCAGGATAAGCCTAAATGGAGAACTGCTCCATCCCGAAAACGTGGCGCAGACTTCAGCCTGTCGGAGTATGCGACATTCAATAGGAACGGAGGACACATGTCGAGGAGATACGGCTGGCCAATGCTCACCCTTCTGCCGCTCACCGCACTGACCTGCCGCCCCGCCGAAACCCGCCGCCACGTCTGGGAAAAACACGAGATCACGCTCACGACCCGGAACTCCTACAAGAACCCCTACACCGAAGTCGAGGTCTGGGTGGATCTGAAAGGCCCGAGCTTTGCCAAACGCGTCTACGGATTCTGGGATGGCGGCAACACGTTCCGCGTGCGCGTTCTGGCCACCCACCCGGGCCGCTGGACCTGGCGAAGCGGCTCCACCCCATCCGATGCCGGCCTGAAAGGCAAACGCGGCAGCTTCGAAGCCATCGACTGGACCGACGCCGAGAAGGCCGCCGACCTCTGCCGCCGCGGCTTCCTCCGCCCCACCGCCAACCGTCATGCCCTCGAACACGCCGACGGCACGCCTTTCTTCCTCCTCGGCGACACGTGGTGGGCCACCCCCACCTCCCGCTTCCGCTGGTTCGACGACGACGCCAGCCGCCCTCTCGGCCCTGAGGCCGGCTTCAGAGACTATGTCAAGTTCCGCAAGGCGCAGCAGTTCAACTCGGTCGCTATGCTGGCCGCCTTCCCCGCCTGGGCCAACGACGGCAAGCCCCTCAACCTGTTCCTCAACGATCCCGAGAAAACCGTGGTCCGGTCCGCCTGGCGCCAGCCCGGCACCTCCAGCGCCAAGGACATGGTCAATGCGGGCGGCCGCCCCTTCCTCTTCCCCGGCCGCGTGCCCGGCTTCGAAGACGTCTTCCCCGATGTGGACCGTATCAACCCCGCTTACTTCCAGCACCTCGACAAGAAAATCGACTACCTCAACGCCCAGGGCTTCATCCCCTTCATCGAGGTCGCCCGCCGCGATGTCAGCCAGGCCTGGAAGAAGTTCTACGTCTGGCCCGAATCCTACGCCCGCTACATCCAGTACGTCTGGAGCCGCTACCAGGCCAACAACTGCATCTTCAGCCCCATCCACTTCGACACGCGCAACTCCTCTATCCCCGCCCGCGACTATCATGCGCCCATCAATCTGGTGATGAAGAAGTACGGAGCGCCGCCCTTCGGCACCCTGGTCTCCACCAATGCCGCCCTCTCCACGCTGGCCAATTTCGGCGAAGCCGAGGAGGCGCGCTGGCTGACCCTGCATCAGCTCGGCAACTTCCGCGAGCACGAATTCTACTGGTATCTCACCGAGATCTTCCACGCCGCCCGCACATTGCCCGCCCTAAACGGCGAGCCCTACTACGCGGGCTACACCGCGGCCCGCCAGGGTAAGGCCGCCGTCGAAGCTGGCTCTGGCGCGCCCGGCGGCTCTGAAAGCGACGACCGCTACTGCCGCTCCGCCATGTACGGCAGCGTTCTCTCCGGCGGTCTGGCAGGGCATATTTACGGCGCCGAAGGAATCTGGGCTGCCGACATCGAGCCCGCCGCCAGCCCCAAGATGTGGGAGAGCTTCCAGTGGAAATCCGGCGCCCAGATGCAGCACCTGGGCACCTTTGTCTTCTCCGAAGGACGGCGCTTTCAGGATCTGGTGCCCGACTCCAACCTCGTCTCGCCCAGCCGCACGCACCACACCCGCGGCTTCGACGGCTGGGCCTACTGTGCCCGCACTCGCGAGAAGGATTTCTTCCTCGTGTACTTCGAAAAAGGATGTCACCAGAGCCGGATCCGCGGCGCCCTGCCCGAACGCAAATACGCCGCTCGCTGGTTCGACCCCCGCACCGGCGAGTGGAGCCGGCCGGCCCCGGAACTCTTTCGGCAGATCCAAACGGCGTAATCCCTCTCCCCAATCTTCCCCGCGAAGACGACTGGGGCCTCAGCCTCGTGCTCCGCTGAACTCACCCTAACCGACTGTTGTACAGTACGGAGGAGGCCCCGCTTCCCCATGCGAGCCCCTGCTGCTCGAAGCCCCACGCCAACTGGAACTCACCGACCTCCCCAGGCCTGACCTCCTGCCGCATCAGGTCCGCTTGCGCGTCCACAGGGTCGGCATCTGCGGCTCGGACTACTCCAGCATCGCCGGCAAGCTCCCCTTTACCCGCTTTCCCATCGTGGTCGGCCACGAAGCCAGCGGCGTGGTTCTCGAAGCCCACCAGGCGCCTCCATGGAAACCCGGCCAGCGCGTGCTCATTCACCCCATTCTCTGCCGCCGCGACGATCCGGTCTTCGCTCGCGGGGAAGTGCATCACTCCGAATCCACCGAGGTGCTCGGCGTCGTCTCCCGCAACGGCGCCTACGCCGAGGAAGTCGTGGTCGAAGATTACATGCTGCGCAGCGTTCCGGACTCCATGGATGACGAATCCGCCGCCATGATCGAGCCGGTGGCCGTCGCCGTGCGTGCTCTCCAGCGCGGCCAGCCGCGCCCCGGTGACCGCGTCCTGGTCTTCGGCGCCGGTAACATCGGCCTCCTCGTCATCCAAGTCGCTCGCGCCCTCGGCGCCAGCCGCGTCGTGGTCACCGACATCGTGCCGGAAAAGCTGGCGCTGGCCCGTGCCCTGGGCGTCGATGAAGCCATCGACGTCCGCGCAGCCTTCCCCACCCAGCGTCTTGAAAAGCAGTTCGACATCCTCATCGACGGCCTCGCCAACGAGCAGAGCTTGCGCCACGCGCTGGCCGCCTCCGCCCGCGGCGCCCGCATCGTCGTCTACGGCGTGCCGCCCGGCGACATCACCTTTCCTCTCAAGGTGGCCTTCTCCAAGGACGTCCTGCTGGCCACCAGCCGCCTCTACGATGCCGACTTCGACTTGGCAATCCAGCTCGTCGCCCAGGGCCAGGTCCGCATCCGCGAGCTCATCACCCACCGCGTCACCTTGGAACAAGCCCCGGCCTTGATCTTCCGCATCATCGATGGCCTCGAGCAGGCCATCAAGGTTATGATTTCCCCATGAACGAATTGTTTTCTGTCAGAGACAAGGTCGTCCACGTGTGCGGAGGCTCGCGCGGCATCGGCCGCGCCATCGCGCTCGCCTTCCATGAGGCCGCCGCAAAGGTCGTCGTGAGCGCACGCACCGAGGAGACTCTCAAGGCCACCGGCCTGGACTACCAGGTCTGCGACATCGCCGACAGCAGCCAGATCGCGCGCTGTGTGGATTGCATCGTAGGCAAGTACGGCCGCCTTGACGTGCTGTTCAACGTCGCCGGCATCAATCTGCGCCACGCTGCCGAGACCTTCCCCGAAGAAAAGCTCGATCCCATTCTGGCGGTCAACGTGCGCGGCAACTTTCTAATGGCCCGCGCCTGCGGCAAGGTCATGGTCGAGCAGCGCGCCGGCAAAATCGTCAACATCGCCAGCCTCCACACCCACATGAGCCTGGCTGGAGTCAGCGGTTACGCCGCCAGCAAGGGCGCCATCGGCTCCATGACCCGCGCCTTGGCCGTCGAATGGGGCGCCTACAACGTCCAGGTCAACGCCATCGCCCCCGGTTTCATCCGCACCGACCTCAGCAAGGCCCTCTGGGAAGACCCCAAGCTGCGCACCTGGGCCGAGGAACGCACCCCCGCCCACCGCCTCGGCGTGCCATCCGACCTCATCGGCGCCGCTATCTTCCTGGCCAGCCCCGCTAGCGACTTCGTCACCGGCCAGGTTCTCTACGTGGACGGCGGCCTCACCGCCGGCTCCACCTGGCCCCTGCTGGTCCCGCGGTAAGTGAAGGTCAACCAGGGCATCTGGGCGGCTCCAATCAACGCTCGAGCAACGTGTTCAGCTTGGCCAGGATCTCGTCCATCGTCTCCTTTGGTAAGCGGCAGATGAACTTCGCTTTTCTCGCTCTCCAGTCCAGGCTCTTGACCTGATCGGACAGCACCGCGCCCTTCACTCTTGTGCCTTCCGGAAGGATAACTTCAAACGGATAGCTCTTGACTTGGCTCGTGATGGGGCACAACAGGGCCAGACCTACCTTGCCGTTGTACGCCGCAGGTGAGATTACCAGGGCAGGACGCCGGCCCCTCTGCTCATGCCCCGCCTGAGGATCGAATTGGATCCAGACAACGTCTCTGCGGTCGGGCACCCAGGTGCTCACCACAACTCCCGGCCCACGGGCTTACCGGTGTCTACTTCTTCGTGCAGGTTCTCTTTCTTGACTCCGGCCAGCAACTGCTCCAGGGTGTATTTCTTCCCGGTGACCGGTTTGAGCACTACTCTGCCCCGCAGGAGACTCAGATCCACAACTGAGCCATGTCCAAGTTTCGATTCGACGGCGACCGGCTTGGGGATGCGAACAGCTAGGCTGTTGCCCCACTTCTGAATGGAAACTCGCATCTTCGTGCCTCAGGATGTTTCTACAATGAAGATACACCCTCTAGAAGCCTGTTGACAACACCGGCTGGACAGGCACTTCCGGCGCGGTGGCGGCGCGCTTTTCGAACACCGTGACCCACTGACCATGATGGCTCCAGTGAGCAACCTCCCTAAGCCGGAACCGGATGGCCAGAAGCTGCGGAGATATCTGGGGCTGGCGGCCGTAGTAGCGCTTCTCGAAAGCCCGGAAGTGAGGGAGCCGCCAAAGATTCCAGCCGGAATCCCAGTCCCGGGAGTACAACACGAAAATATCCACGGCAGCCGGATCGACAGCCGCCACGGAGGGAGACGTGAAATCCGGGATTTCACGCACCACAAGGCGGCTTTCGACATAGCCGTATTCGGGTCGCCCAAGGGCCGCAGAGAAGGGCCAGGCGGTGGTGATGGTCCGGTCGGCGCAGTGCTGCTCCAGAAACTGGGCCGCAGACTGGTGCAGGCGGCCAAGCTCGACCATCGCGAGATTGTTCTCGTAGGGGAAGGGGTACGGCGGATTCACAAAAAGACCCCCCAGCAACCCGGCCGTCATGCCGGCCTGCCCCAGCCGCATCCAGCTCCAGGAGCAGCCCGACCAGGCGGCTGCCATCGCAATGTACACCAGGGGAAGCACGGGCAGCAGATACCGCTCCAGGCCCTCCCCGCTGAGCACGCTAACGCCGAGCACCTGCGCCAGCACCAGCGTGGCGGTGACCCGCCAAGCCTGCTGCGAATAAATCCGGCTGCGACGCGCGGCCACCAGCACGGCGATCCAGCCGACCCAGTGAAAGTCCGCAACCAACAGGTAGTACACGCTGCGGAAAAACTCTGCGGCGGCCCGCACAGGATGGAACTCCGCGCTACCGAAGAAGATATGGTCCCCGGATCCGCCCACCACCAGCCACGCCGAGAAAGCAACCAGCGGCAGAAGGAACCAGCAGGCCTGCCGCGGCTTTCCTTCCCGCCACAACCATACAGCAAACACCACGGGGACCACCAGGCCGGTTTCCCTCACCAGAACCAGCAGGCCGCAGACCAGGGCTGAGGCCACATACCGGCTCTGCAAGAACCACAGCAAGGCCCAAACCGTGAACAGCATCGCCGGCAGGTCCGGCTGGGCCAGCATGGCCTGCATGTAGAAAACAGGGGAGACCAACAGCACGAGCACGGCGGAAAACCCGGGCGTTCCGCCCAGGCCCTGGCAGAGCTGGATGGTCAGAAGGAAAACCACCAGCACACAGGCCGAGGCCACCAGCAGCATGGCGATCCGCGTGGCCGTGATCGAGTAGCCGAACGCCTCCCACACGCCCGCCAGATAGGCCGGCAGGCCCGGAAGATGGACACCCGCGGGCGCGGAGCGAGGAACCCAGCGGCCGTTCTCGAACAAGTCCAGACCAGCGGGGATGAAGCGCCCCATCTCATCCCAACAGAAGGGCAGATCCAAGTGTGGCAGGTGGGTGAGGAAGACGATCAGCGCAAACAACACGAAAAAGAACAGGTAGGTATCGGGCCTTATGCGGCGAACCAAACCCCCTGTTGCCGGATTCATGAAAGCCGTGGGGTACGGACCGGTCTACTGAATCACGCCGGTGGGGCCTTGGGGCTCGAGCCGGATTTCGCCGAAGGTGGCTTCGTATTGGGAAATGTTCTGCTGGAGAATGTTCAGCAGGGCCTTGGCCTGCTGGGGGCTCAGGTAGATGCCCTGGAAGTTCCGGATCGAGACGCTGTCGGGCGCGGTTTGGGTGACGGTGCCGAACATCAGAAAGAAGTCCCACAGGTTGGCGCGGACCTGGATGCTGTTGGCATAGGTCTCCCGGTATTCGGGCGCGTTTTCCAGGTGGATCCTGGGCTGTGGCGGAGGTGTCATTGACATGGGCTGTCAGCCTTTCTGTGCGCCCTTGGCGCGGTCGATGTACTTGAGGTTGGTGACGTCGAGCCGGATCAGGTCGCCCACCTTGATGAATTGGGGCACCATGACCTCGACGCTGTTGTCAAAGCGAGCCGGCTTCCAAACACTTTCCTGCTGTTGATGGACCGGTGGGGCGGTCTCGGCCACGCGCAGTTCCAAGATGTCGGGGAAGACGACGTTAACGGGTCGTCCCTCGACGAACTCGACCGCCACGCGCATTTCCGGCAGCAGAAAACCGGCCTGCGGCCCGATCAGCGAGGCGGGGATCTCCACCTGCTCGTAAGTCTCCGGGTTCATGAAGCAGCACTGGCCGCCATCGGCGTAGAGGAAATCCATAGGTTGCTTCTCGACCCCCAACTCCTCCAGCTTGAGATCGGATCGAAAGCTGTGTTCCCAAAGCGTACCGGTGGAAAGGTTCTTGAGACGGGCGTGCGTCACCCCCCCCATTTTGCCCTGGCCGGGATGATAGTCGGCAATGAGGACCTTATAGACCTGCCCTTCATAGCGAACGGCCATCCCAGCACGCATTTGTGATGCGGTCACCATGCTCGCCTCCGATAATGCAGCTTGTAGCCGCTAGAGCAACCGCTTGCTCGCCCGCCCCGCAAGCTGCATGTTCGCAGCCTGGATTCTCAGGATACTATAGATGGCTATGGAAAGAGTTTGGATATTGTTGCTGCTGATGACCGCGAGCCTGGCCGCGCAGGCTCCCAGGCTGGCCAACACGCCGCGGCCCGCGGTTGAGGACAAGGTGAAGGACCGTTTCGTGCCGGCCCCCTATGACCGGCAGCAGATCGGGGGCCTACTGGGCGAGCGCATGAAGCTGAACCTGGAGGGACGCCTGCTGAAGGTGGACGAGCGAGCCTTGCTGGCAGGATTCCAGAAGCGGCCCGGCAATCATCCCTGGATCGGCGAGCACATCGGGAAATTCCTCCACGCCGCCTCCAACACCTGGGCGTACACCGGCGACGGGCGCTTGAAGACCATACTGGACCGGATGGCGCGCGCGCTGATGGCCACCCAATTGCCAGACGGCTACCTGGGAACCTACACCGACGACCAGCGCTGGACAAGCTGGGACGTCTGGGTCCATAAGTACGACCTGATCGGCCTGCTCAGCTACTACCAGGTCAGCGGGGACCAGGCGGCCTTAGACGCCGCCCGCAAGATCGGCGATTTGCTCAGCCAGACCTTCTCACAGGCGCCCGGCCAGCGGGACATCATCCAGGCGGGAACTCACGTTGGCATGGCGGCCACCAGCGTGCTCGAGCCCATCTGCCTGCTGTATCGCTATACCGCCGAGAAACGCTATCTAGATTTCGCCCACTACATCGTCCGCGCCTCCGACCGGCCGGACGGGCCGAAGATCATCAACTCGCTGCTCAAGACGGGCAGCGTGTACAAAACCGCCGACGCCAAGGCCTACGAGATGATGTCGAACCTGGTGGGGCTGGTGGATCTCTATCGGCTCACCGGGGAGGAAACCTTCCTCAAGCCGGCGCTGGTCGCCTGGAAGGATATCGTCGCCAAGCGGCTCTATGTAACCGGAACTACCAGTTCCCACGAACACTTCAAGGATGACCTCGTGCTGTTCGGCGAGGAAAGCGCCGGCGTGGGTGAATGCTGCGCGACTGTAACCTGGCTCCAGCTCAACTGGCAGTTGCTGCGCCTCACCGGGGAGCCGCAGTATGCCGACGAGATCGAGCGCACCCTGTACAACCAGTTGCTGGGAGCGCAGGACCCGCGCAACGGCAACATTTGTTTCTTCACGCCCCTGCTGGGCAGGAAGAGGCCCGAATCGACCATCAACTGCTCGGTGTCCAGTGGACCCCGCGGGATTTCCATGATCCCGCAACTGGCCTGGGGAACGCGCGAAGGCGGGCCGGCGCTGCTGCTCTATGTTCCGGGCGAGGTGACGGTTCCAGTGAGCGCCGCCGAGGGCAGCCTCGAGGTCGCCTTGAGATCCGACAGCCGTTTTCTGGCCGACGGCTCGTCCGTGATCACGGTGCGGCCGTCGCGCAGGGCGAAATTCCCGGTTTTCCTGCGTGTGCCCTCGTGGTGCAAGCGCTACGCCGCCACCGTGGGCGGGGTTGTGACCCCGGGCGCCGCCGGACAGTTCGTGAGGCTCGAGCGCCTCTGGCAGCCGGGTGACCGCATCGACATCAAGATGGACCTGACGGTCCAGGTGCTCTCCGGGGGACACAGCTATCCGGACTTCCTGGCCATCCAGCGCGGGCCGCAGGTGCTGGCGCTGGACAGCACGGTGAATCCCGAGGTGCCGTTCCTGCACCGCGCCGCACTCGCCTCCTCCGAAGAGATTCAGTTGCTGGATGCGTCCAAGAGATTGCCGAGGGGCTGGGCCGGCAACCAGGCTTACGCGGTCCAAGGAATCGCCGCCGATCGTCCGCTCGAAGGCAGGCAAACCGTAACCAAGAGGGAATTGCTCCTGGTACCGTTCGCGGATGCCCGCAACTACCGGGTGTGGCTGGTGCGGTACGAGAAGATGCCGTTCGGACCAGTGGCGGTGACGGCCTTCGGAACGGAGTCCTGGTCCAGAGCCGGCAATATTGAAGGCTCAATCTGCGACGAGCGGTCCGACACCTTCCGCGTGACCTTCCAAGGCCCGCCCGCCAGGCAGGACTGGTACGCGGTCGAGATGGATCGCCCGGAGGTGATCGTGCGCCTGGTCTATCGTCATGGCAGGGTCTATCAAGACGGCGGCTGGTTCAACACCTCAGCGGGGAAACCGCAGTTCCAGCTCAAACGCACGCGCACGGGCGCCTGGGAGACGGTCGCTACTCTGGACACCTATCCCGACACCAGCTCGGGTCAGGCGCCGAGTCTGCGCGACGGCCAGCCCTTCGAAGCCAGGCTTAAGGAACCGGTGAAGGCCGTGGGCATCCGCATCGTGGGGCGTCCGGGAGGCGCCTTCTCGAGCTGCGCCGAGTTGGCCGCTTACGGGCAGTGAGCCGGGCTGGCAGCCGATTGTCAGGCCCGGAAAATCCTATCCGCCCAACTAATGGCGTCCAGGTACAAGCCGGCAGTCGTGCCTGGAGGCAGCCCGAGTTGGCTCGTGGTGGCCGTCACCGCTTCCCAATCAGCCGCCTCATGAGCCCGCACCAGAGCATGCACGCGCGCCAGGCGGCTGTTCTTGCGAGCCCCGCCCAAGAGGGCTTCGCGAACATCGTCGGCCAGGCAGATCTCCGCCAGCACCTTCTCCAGCGGCCGGTCCATTATGGCGTCCAGCAAGGAGAACATCC
Organism: uncultured Acidobacteriota bacterium; assembly: GCA_963725415.1. Taxonomy (GTDB): domain Bacteria; phylum Acidobacteriota; class Terriglobia; order Bryobacterales; family Bryobacteraceae; genus CAVRZY01. The sequence continues at coordinate 39,664 of CAVRZY010000306.1, forward strand.
CCAGGAAGAACAGGTCTGTTTTGCGGCGGCCCAGACCGATCCAGGGCGCTAGGGATTCGCAGAAGCGCGCACGCACCGCAGCCGTCACCACCAACTCCTCGGGCTTGTCCTGCGCCAGGCTGGGCAGCGCTACCAGCGACAGCCATTTCCGGATCTCACTCTCCCCCAGCAGGACCAGTGCCTGCTTGATAGACTCGATCTGGCCGCGCCAGCCGAAGGCGGCCGAGTTGATATAGCGCAGCAGCTTGTAGGAAAGCGAGACCTCCTGCTTGATGATGCCTTCCAGGCGTTGATAGTCCAGCTCCGGGCGGCTGATCTCGGACAAGATCTGGAGGTAATGGAACTTGAAGGCGGGGATCCCGCGCCCGCTGATGACCACGGGATGGGCAAAGAAGTACCCCTGAAAATAGTGGAACCCTATCTCATGGGCCTGCTTGAACTGCTCGTACGTCTCGACCTTCTCGGCCAGCATCTTGGTGCCGCGAGCACTGTAATGCCTGACCAGACGCAGCCGCTCGGGCTCGGGTGTGGCCAAGAAGTCCACCTTGATGATGTCGGCTAATTCAGCCAGAGGCTCGAAGCGCTTTTCGCAGACGAAGTCGTCCAGGACTAGCGAGTACCCACGCTCTTTGAGGTTCTTGCAGGCGGCCATGACCTGGCTGTCGGGAGGCACGGATTCCAGTATCTCCACCATGGCGATCTGCCGCGGAAGGATGGAGGCGCACTCGCCCACCAGCAGGTCCCGATTGAAATTGATAAAGGCGCGCTTGCCTCCCAAGATCTTCTCGACGCCCAGCGAGAAGAAGCTGGTAGTAATCACTTGCGAGGTGGCGCGGGTGCCGTCGGTACCGTCGAAGACGTTGTTCAGCGAGGAGCGGAAAAGCAGCTCATAGCCGAAGACGTGCTGCTCCCGGTCGAAAATGGCCTGCCGCGCGACAAAGATGTCCACACCCCGCTCCTTGACCACAGTCTGGGGGTTGAAGTGCCGAGAAACAAGACGGGAAACGGCGGACTGCGGGCAGGGAAAATATCTGAGTTTGGCTGAGCGGCCCCGTCCTCGAGGCCCTGCGCCGGTCCCTCACCCTCAGCCGAACAGTTCCTGGGCGCGGATCAGCCGCTTGCTTACCTGCACGCCGTTCGGGCAGCGGATGGTGCAGGCGGCGCACTGGCGGCAGCGGACCTGCCTGATTTCCGGGGGCAGCTTCAGGAACTCCTCCCGGCCCAACGCGAATTGCCCGTAGCCCTCCGCGTAGGTCAGGTAGCGCAGCATGTCCGCTACCGGCAATCCCTGCGGGCACCTCCCGTCGCAGCGGCCGCACATGCGGCAGTAATAGGGGCGGATCTCTTCCAGCCCCGCAGCCAGCGCCTTCTCGTCTGCCGCGCTGAACGGCTCCCTCATGGCCCTCAGGTTCTCTTCCAGTTGCTCCGCGTCGCTCATGCTGGGAACGGTGCTGTCCACATTGGGGTTTTTCAGGACCCACTTCAGGGCCGCCAGCATGGCCCCCTCGCGCTGCAAGGTCGAGTGGAGCTTGTCCGCAGGGCGCAGGCGGCGGAACCCCCCGGCCATCACCTTCATGGCCACCAGCCCCACCCCGGCCTTGTGCAGCGATTCCAGGGCTGGGTCCACCTCGGCGGCCATGGTGAAGTTGTAACTCGCCATCACCACGTCGGTCTTGCCGGTTTTCAGGATGAACGGCGCCACCGCCGGCAGGCGATGCGTGCTCACTCCCAGGAAGCGGATCTTGCCCTGCTTCTTGACGATCTCCTGGGCTTCCATCAGATCGCCGGTGATCCTGTCGGGGCTGTCTTTGGCATGTAGATACCAGATGTCCAGGTAGTCGGTGGCCAGTTCTTTGAGGCTGATCTCGAGATCCCGCAGCGCGCCTTGCTTGTCGAGGATGCCGTCGGGGTCCACTTTGCTCGACAGGATCACGCTTTTCCGCCTGGCCCCCAGCGCCGCCCCCACCATCCGCTCGTTGTTGCCTTTCTGGTACTGGCGGGCCGTGTCGAAGTAGTTGAGCCCCAGGTCGATGGCTCGCGAGATCACGCTGGAGTCGGTGGTGATCAAGCAGCCGAAACCCACGGTTGTCACCTTCAAGCCCGTTCTGCCAAGGGTCCGATGCCGCAACGCAAGCGCGACAGCCCCTCCACCAGCCGCGGGCAGAGCCAGCCCGGCGGCCAGAAAATCCCGGCGGGAAGATTCGATTGTCATGGCATCTCCTTTAGTCCTAGCGCCCCCGCCACTCGCGGGAGAGCTTCTGGAGTAACTCGACCGGTGTGGGGCCGTCGTGGACCACCAGGCGGTAACGCAGCCTCAGCGGCTGTCCCTGTTTCACGGTCACCGGGCCGCTGGCCACGATGCACGGGTTGATCATCCACACGTAGCGCGGATTGTGCCACGTAGACGGCGGATTCCCGGGATGATCCAGCACCGCCGCGCCGATGGTCTTGCCGTCCTTCAGCGTGATCGTGTAGTCGTACCACTCGGCGGGCGGCCAGTTCAACTCGGGCACGGAGTAGTGCGGATCGGGCAGCCCGACCTTGCCGTCCGCCTTCGCGTAATACGAGTCGCCGTCATTGCGGGCGCGCACGCAGAATCCGCCAAAGGCCGTATGGTTGAGCACTAACTCCTGCGCCGGCGCCAGCAGGTAGCTCAGATCCAGCACGTAGACCCCGTCGCGCTCGCGCACCTCCGCCGAGGTGGTTTCGTCCATCATCGTCTTGTCATCAATCATCCAGGCGTTGCGGATCTCGACTTCCGCGCCTTGGGAATCGGCCTTGATCAGCTTTACGTCGCGGTTCTTGATGACCCGCCCCTGGGTGGGCGCGAATTGGCCCCAGCCCCAGAAATCGCCGCGATTGATGTTCCAGCCCCGCGTCGGCCCGGTCGGACCGAAGGCCGTGAAGTCGGCCTTCTGACGGAATTCCATCGAGTGCCAGGCCAGGAAGACGCCGCGATGATGGTGGTGATCGCCCGGCGCCAAATCGGTCAATCTCTCCCCCGAGGGCGTGTTGAGGGGATGGAAGCAACACACGCTGTTGGCGGCCAGGTTGGTCCTCTCCGGCTTAACCGTCATGTAGCGGAACACCGTGCGCCCGTCCGGAGTCTTCAGTTCCATGCCGTAGGTCTCGGGCGCCAGGGTGTAAGCTCCCGCCCGGCGCGGCGCCGCGGGCGTGGCCCACTCGATCCAGCTCGGGTAGGTGGTTTCGGGCGGCAGCAGGTTCTTCGTCTTTGGCGAGGGCGTGAAGCCGCGGTTGTAGAAAACGTACAGGCCGCTTTTCCCGGCGCACACGATGTCGTTGCGGCCGTCGCCATCCACATCCCGGATGTTCAGCTTCATGCCCACCCCGATGGCGCCGTTAGGCGGCGGGTTGGTGGTCTTCACCTCTGGGTACCAGGGCAGGTGATTGTAAGACAGGACGTGCCGCTCGAACTGGCCGTCCCGGATCTTGTACCAGAACACGAACAGCGGGTCGAACTCGCCGACGTCGCGGCCGTGGTGCGGGAACAGGCGCTTGCCGGTGACCAGTTCCGGTTTCCCATCGCCATCCAGATCGCCCAGCGCCATAGTATGGAACCCGCCGAAATTCCTTTCCACCCAGTGGTGCGTGAAGCTGCGCTGGCCGCTGCCGTCCACCCTCTGCTCCAGCCATGCCAGCCCGTAGGCGTGCGCGGAGCCGATGATGATATCGTTCAGGCCGTCGCCGTTAACGTCGTAGACCAGGATGGGGTGGGAGGCGGCTCCGCCCTCGAAGCGGTAATCGGCGTGGAAGGGCCACGGCTGCTCGGCCGGGCGCGGCGGGCCCTCGTACCAGCCCACCGGGGTCACGATTTCCACCCGGCCATCGCCGTTGATGTCGCCCAGCCCGTTCCCGTGAGTCTCCCCCTGCGTTCCGATGACGTGCTCCTTGAACCACGGCGCACCATCGATATGCTCCAGCCAGGTCATCCCCTGGCCCGGTACCAGCGACCAATGGTTCACCAGGATATCCTCGTCGCCGTCCCCGTCAATGTCTCCGTGGATCACTCCTTCCATCGATTGCGCCGAATGAATCCGGTAGGCCTTCCACCTCACGCCGGGCTGGCCCGGGTTTTCGTACCAGAAGGCGCCCTTCATCCTCATCCAGCCCGAGCTGACGATGTCCATCCGCCCGTCACGATTCACGTCCATGGCGAATTCGCTGTTGTCGTCGGTTTCCGGCCCGTTGGTCTCGGCGCCGTCGCGGAAGTTCTCGTGCTTGATCCAGTCGGGCGCTTGATACCAGTTCCGGCCGGCGGCGACGTCCAAACGCCCGTCGCCATCCGCGTCCAGCACCGAAGCGCACTCCGAGAACGGCCCGTACCAGTAGGTGTGCCGGTCCGGGTCGTGCGCCGGCCCATCAATCTTGACTGGGACGAAGAGCGGTTCGCCGCCCTGCTGGGCTGTAATTAAAGCAGCCAGCAGAACTACAGACAGCAAGCACAGGCGTGTCGTCATGGTGAAGCTCCTAATCAAGCCGAAGTTGATGATATATCATGTATGCGTCCAGTGGAAGGCGGGACCAATATCATGGCTCATCCTGACTATCCTCATCTGTTCAGCCCGATCCGCATCGGGAATTTCGTCGTGCCGAATCGCATTTGCCACGTGCCCACCGACATCAGCTCGGCCAACGCTGACGGTTCGGTCAACCAGCGGGTGATTACTTATCACGAACAGGTCGCCAAGGGCGGTTGCGGCTTCATCATCGTGGGCGCTTCGACTCCGGATCGGGCCACGGGCCGCCCTACCGTCACCTGCCTCTCCGTGGACGAGGACCCGATGATCCCGGGCCTGGCGGAGCTGGCTGAAGCCATGCACCGCCACGGCGCCGCTTGCGCGGTGCAGATCCAGCATCCTGGCCGGCAGGCCGCCTGGCCGCGCAAGGACCTGGTTTCCGCCACCGACCAGGTGGTCGAGCTGCCCGGCTCGGCCGGTCACGAGGTGGTCTACGCCGAGGAACTCGCCAAAGGCAAGTCCATCCGCGCCATGACCGTCGAGGAGATCTACGCGCTGGTCGAGAAATTCGCGGAAGGCGCCTGGCGCGTGCAACAGGCCGGCTTCGACGCGGTCGAACTCCACGGCGCGCACGGCTACCTGATCGCCCAGTTCATGAGCCCCTACGTCAACCGCCGCAACGACCGCTTCGGCGGCACATTCATCAACCGCATGCGCTTCGTGCTGGAGATCATCGCCCGCATCCGGCACAAGTGCGGCCGCGACTTCCCCATCGGCGTCCGCTACTCCGGCGAAGAGTGGATCGAAGGCGGCAGGACCATCGAGGAAAGCGTCAGGATCGCTCAGATGCTGGAGCAACAAGGGCGTGGACTTTCTGGACATCAGCGCGGGCATTTTCGAGGCCCCGGCCGCGGTCATGGACCCCATGTACTATCCCCAGGGCTGGAACACCTACGCCGCCGAGGAGGTCCAGAAGCGGGTCTCCGATTCCCGTGATCACCAGCCACACGCTGCGCGATCCCGGCCTACTGCGAGAAGATCGTCGCCGGCGGAAAGGCCGACCTGGTCGGGCTGTCGCGGCAGATGATCGCCGACCCCTATTGGGCCAACAAAGCCTTCGCCCGGCAACCGGACGAAATCCGCAAGTGCATTTCCTGCCTGACCGGCTGCTGGCAGGAGTCGTTGATGATTAAGCGGCACATGCGCTGCGCCATCAATCCCGCGGTCGGAGACGAGCGGTTCATTCATCTCCAACCCGCCGAGACCCCGCGCAAGCTGGCGGTGGTCGGCGGCGGGCCCGGAGGCATGGAAGCCGCCCGCATCGCCGCGCTGCGCGGCCACCAGGCGACCATCTTCGAACGAACCGGCGAGTTGGGCGGCGCCATCCTGTACTGCTGCATGCTGCCCGGCAAAAACAAAATGCGCTGGTACGCCGACTGGCTCCGCCGCCAGGTGGCTAAGCTCGGCATCGAGGTCCGTTTCCATTCCAGCCCCAGCGTCGAAGAACTCCGGCAGTTCGACGCCGTCATCCTGGCGACTGGCGGCAAGGTCGCCCGGCCCGCCATCCCCGGCATCGATTCCTCGCCGGTCTGCACCTTCGAGGACGTGTTGCGCTGCAAAGTCGAGGGCTGCGAGTATTACCCCACCGACCGCCAGCCGCCGCTGGAATGCGGCCCGACGGTGCTCATCTGGGGCGACCACTTCGCCGCCGCCGACTCCGCCGAAAAACTGGCCGGCGACGGCAAAAAGGTGTACGTGGTCACCGAGAACCGCGAATTCGCCCAATGGATGGAACCCTGCCACCGCGACGTGATGTTCAAACGCTTCGCCGGAGGCAACGGCGAAGGCCTCCCCGGCAAGCCCTTCCAACACGCCGTCACCGTGATTCCCAACACCACGGTGCTCGAAATCGCCGCCAACGAAGTGACCCTGATGGACCACCGTTTCCGCAAGTCCGCCCTGACGGTAGACAACGTGGTCCTGGCCTCAGTCGCACCGGAAGACAGCCTCTACGACCAGCTCCTCGAAGCGGGAATCCCAGCCGTCAAGATCGGCGACCTCAAACGTGTCCGCAACCTCCTCTCCGCGGTACGGGAAGGGGCCAACGTAGGATTGACTATCGATGAGGGCCTGACGCTCAACGCAAATCGGGCGCTGACCTCGCGGCACCCGACGGAAGTGACGCTGGGGGCGTAGCGACTTGACAGCCCGGCTGGTCGCAGCAGCATCGTTGGGAATTCTCAGCAGATCCTGGCCTCCGCAACGACTTCTGCATTCCATCAGGCCCCTTCAGCCCGCCGCCGGTTTACGGAACTCGTCTTCGTGGTTTTTGCCGTCCCCTTCCCAGGCTGGGCGCGCCGGGCCGGAATTGACCACGCGCTGCGTTCGGGCATCGAACAGTTTCACCTTGCGCTCGCGGTAGGAATCGACGCCCAGCCGGATGGCGGTCATGACCTTGTATCCGAAGTCGGCGTCCAGGTTGGGCGCTTTGCGGGAGCGCATGCAGGCGAAGAAATTGTCGGTGTGCGCGCGATGGCTGTCGCGGGCCGCCTCCACCTCGTAGGTCTTGGCCGGTTTCGGCGGCTCGGTCCTCTTGTCGAACGTGCCCGGCATCGGACTCTCCGGCAGCACCACGATCCGGCCGCGCTCGAACACGATCGAGCCTTTGTGCCCGTAGATGACCATGGGGTGATACTTGCCGCCCGCTTCGTTGGCCATCGAGCCCGAGAGCGTGATGTAGAAGTTGGGGTACTCGATCAGGGTGGCGTACGTGTCGGGCACCTCGCGGTCTTTCTGCACGTAGATGCCGCCGGCCGCGGTCACGCTGACCGGGAATTCCGCTCCCATGGCGAACAGCACCGGGCCGAGGCTGTGATAGTAGAGATCCGTAGCAATGCCGCCGGAGTAATCCCAGTACTTCCGCCAGCGAAAATACCGCTCGGCGCTGAAGGGCCGCTTGGGAGCCGGGCCCAGCCAGCGGTTCCAGTCGATGGTCTCGGGCGTGCCCTCTTTGTCGATGCGCCAGTTCCATTCGCCTAAGAGCGAATTGCGGCTGGCGGTGGCCTGCGCCCACAGCAGTTCTCCGATCTCGCCCTGCCCGATCAGTTCCTTAATCTTGTGAACTCGCGGGTCGGAGAGCCCCTGGGAACCGACTTGCAGGATGCGGCCTTGCTTGCGGGCCGTTTCCGCCAACTGGCGCGCCTCCTCGATGGTGTAGGTCATCGGCTTTTGCAGGTACACGTCTTTGCCGGCCAGCATGGCGTCCAGCGCCATCTGCCCGTGCCAGTGGTCGGGCGTAGCGATCAGGACCGCGTCCACGTCGTTGCGGGCCAGCAATTCGCGGTAGTCGTGATGGACGTCCTTCTCTGCGAGCTTGCCGATCTTCCTGGCGTTCTCCTTGCGCCGCGCGTAGACATCGCAGACGGCGACCACCTGGATGTCCTTCGTCTCCTCGCTCTGCCGGACGAAGGAGCGCAGATGGGCGGTTCCCATGCCGCCCGTGCCGATCATGCCCACGTTGATGCGGTCGTTCGCGCCCACCACGCGCGCAGCCGATCGTGCCGGGATGCTGGGCTTCATGGTCCTGCTTTTCGCGGCCGCTACGTTTCCGAGCGCTGCCGCCGCGAGCGACGAGCGGCCCAGGAAATGGCGGCGCGTGGGCGCTCCGGCGGAAAATGATCCATCAAGCCTTGGTTCCATGGAGAGGAGCATACCAGATTACTCGCCGCCGCTCCGCTTCCCTGCCCTCCGCAAGTACACCTCGGCGTGAACCGCTTTGGCGGCCGCGATCATCTCGGGATACAAGCCGTCCGTCACGGTGGTGAAGCCGATGTTGTAGTTCTCGCCGTCGCCCGGGCGCCCCGTAAGCGGCTCATCGTTGTACTTGAAGAAATGGCAGCCCACCAAAGAGGGATGATCCGCCACGCTGCGCACGTAGTCCTGGTACATCGCCGCCCGCGCCGCCTGGTCCGCAGTGGCCACCAGCCCGGTATGGAACATGCCTCGGTCGAGCGCGCCCATGTGAAACTCGCCGATGATCGCCGGCTTGTCGATCTCCCTCAGAATTCCCCACTGGGCCGGATCCACGCGGGGCCTGTAAATATTGAAGCTGACGACGTCGCAGTACTCGGCGCAGGCCTGGACTTCTTCGGTTGTATGCCAGGCGAACCGCACCCCCAGGTACAGGTGATTAGGATCGTACTTGCGGAGCGCGTCGCGAATCGTTCGGAAATACCGGCTGGCGAATTCCTTCATATAGAGTGCCAGGTCCTCTTTCAGACCCGCGCTGAACTCGCCTTCGGGTTTGTGCGGATTCTCCAGCAGTTCCTGCCACGAACCCAGGCGGGTGCTCCAGGCCGCATTCAGCTTCTCGATGGCCCCGTGGCGCGCTCTGAGTTGCTCCACGAAGGCCCGTTTGGCCGCCGAAGCCTGCCCCAGAGACAGCGCTCCGAGCGCCAGCCCGTAGCGCGTGCGATCGTCGCGCATGCTGCCCCAGGGGAGCTCGTTGTCCACGAAATAGCCGATGCACCAGGGATCCTCGCGCCGCTCCCGCGCCACCGTGCGGACACTTTCCTCGGCGGCTGCGGCGAACTTCGGGTCGAACACATCGTACATGCGGCGCCAGTAATCGGAGCCGCTGGAGACCTCCCCCACCTCGCCGCGAACGCCCAGCGTGACCGCGTACGGCATGCTCTTGGCGCTGTAGAAAACCGGGTCGGACCAGTTGGCGATGGTGTTGAATCCCCAGGCGCGGAGCCGCGCCAGAGCCGTCGTGCGCCACGCCTCCTGCCAGCCCGCCCCATACTTGCGCTGCAAGTTCGCGGTGTAGAAATTGAACTGGCGGCCCGTGTTCAGCTTGATTTTCAGTCCTACCGGCGCCCAGGAGCGCGGCGTGCTGTAGTAAGCGGCCAGCGGGTCCTCCGCCCCTGGCAGCCATTCAAACATGCTCTCGCGGCCCTGGATCACCGTGCCGCCCTCCCGAGTGGTCACGCAGTCCATCCCCAGCGAGAAGAACAGGTGTCCGCTGGGCGCCACCAGCCACCACTTGCCGTCGCGCTTGAGCGTGCGGAAGTAGCCCGTGGCCTGGAGTTGCGGGCCTGCCGCCCAGCCGCCGTACTCGTCGCGCTCCGCCAGCGAAGGCCGCGCCTTCAGTTCGGCCTCCTCTGCCGCCTGCCGCGCAGCGAACTCGGCCGCGCTCCTCAGCTTGCCCGGCCAGTCTTCTCTGGAGTACTGCCCGAAGGCGTCCACGATCTTGTCGTAGGACACTCCGGGCGCCAGGCGGATATTGTCGAACAGCAGCATGCGTGGTTTGGTGGGCTTCGACAGGTAAATGCGAAAGGCCGCGATCCGGGCCATGTCCACCGGGCGGTGATCTTCCGCCATCAGGCGAAAACCCTGAATCGGCGGCTCCCCGCGCATGCCCATCTCCAGCGGCGGCGGCGAATTCAGCGGCAGGGCAAAGCTGGCCGACTCGCCAGCCCTGAGCGGAAGCGCCGTGCGGGCCACCGTCTTGCCGCCCGCCCTGTCGGTCACCTCCAAAGAAAACGCCAGCGGCTCATCGGAGGGGTTCGTTACGTCCAGCCCGAGCGCCCCGAACGCCCGCCAGTCCCATCCCCCAGGCCCGGCGCTGAACTCCAGGCTCGGTTGCTCCGCCGCTTCAAAGGCTGCTTCCAGCGCATAACGTCCGTGAGTGGCCTTCTGCCGCACGCCCGTGACCCGAGCGTTCGCCGTCTTGATACTCTGGACCTCTCGCGCACTCTCGAAGGAATACAGCCTCCGGCTGGCGGGAGCCTTTTCGGCCCCGGCCAGCACTGCGCCGCCAGCCAGCAAAACCGAAGCACAGACCAACCAGATCGGCATCGTTCGTTGTTCTGTCATTCCCTTATCCTTTCCAGCGCCATTCACGCCAGGCGGCGCAATCCCGGTGCGCTGTCCGGTTCATTATACCTGTGCCTGCCGAGTCCATGACCCAGCACCACCCGGCAGACGCGGATCTGTTTAAACTGAAGAGGAGTAATACAGCCGCCCGACACCGCCTATGCCTGCGAGAGCTGAGGATTGGCACCATCAAGCTCTTCGAGACCTCGAGGCACGCGCGCAGCTCGCTTGACAGCGCGCACTATGATTGGGCCTGTTTTGCCGGGCAGCAGGCGGCTGAGAAAGGATTGAAAGCACTGTATCAGGCACTTGGCGCCGAAGCCCGAGGGCACTCGGTCCTGGGGTTACTCCAGAATCTGCCCCAGGGTCTTGATCCCTCCCCGGCTCTGGTCGAGGCCGCAAAGCAGTTGGACAAGCACTATATTCCGGCGCGCTATCCGAACGCTTATCCTCAGGGAGCTCCCTATGAGTACTACACCCGAGCGGAAGCCGAGCATGCTCTCGACAACGCCCAGCTCCTCCTCCAGTTCTGTCAACATCACCTGGCTTGACCGCGAAGCGACGTTGGCACAAGTGCGTCGAGCGGTGGCGTTGCTCGCCAGCCAGCGGCCGGAGGTCGAGCGCGTGCTGGTTTTCGGTTCATTCGCCACCGGCCGGGCGGTTCCTGGGAGCGATGTCGATCTTCTAGTCATCCTGGAGCGGTCGGACCGGCCCTTTATCGACCGAATCCCGCTCTACACGCCGGAAGGCTGCGGGATCGGCGTGGATGTTTTCCCCTACACCGCGCAGGAGGTCGAGCAGATGCTGGCCCAGGGCAATTTCTTCCTTCGCCGTGCCCTGAAGGACTCTTTGACAGTTTTCTCCCGGAGCGATCGCACGGATTGATCTGCAAGCGCCCGTTACCGCTCCTGGCGTGAGCTTCCCCCGCCCCTGTCCACCTACTTTCGGGAAAACAGCCGCAGCCAAGGTGGTTCGAACTGGAGGGTCAGCAGCCGTCGCGAGAAATAGCCAAGCCGCGAAGCGCGATTTCGCGCGGCGCGATCGAGAGGACTTCATGCTGCCGCTTGGTCTCGCTGTCCACCAGGTGCATCCTGCCCTGATCGAGAAACAGCAGGCGGCGGCTGTCGCTCAGCCAGATCGGGTCCATGCCGGAGCCGGTCAGCCTGGCGTAGCTCTGCGTTTCAAACGAGTACACCGAGATGCCGGTGAAGCTCCCGTTTTTGTGCTGTAGGAAGCCGGCCAGCTTGCGGCCGTCCGGGGACCATGACCAGGCGTTGAACGACTCGTTCGGGTCACCGGGCGGCGGTAGCGCCTCCGGAGTCTGCGATCACAGTGAACGTCGTCAGTCAACTGGCGAAGGCCTGCGCCGTCCGCGCGGACCACGAAAATGTCTTCCTGCCGGCCCCAGTATCCGAAGCTCAGCCAGTTGCCGTCGGGTGAGAGGTCCGGGCGCAAGTCGGAGGCGGTCTGGTACCGCATTTCCGGGTCTTTCTCCAACGCCTTGTCGATGATTCGAGCCAGATCCCTGGGAACGGAGGGATTCGCCTCCGTCGCCGGCAGGTGCGGCCTGTGCATGATCGCCGCCATGACGGGGACCGACTTCTTGCCCTGGAACGGCAGAACACTGGTCACCATCTCATACAGCACGGTTCCCAGTGAGAATAGGTCGGAACGGGCGTCAATCTCCTCGCCGCAGGCCTGTTCCGGCGACATGTAGGGGGCGGTGCCCACGGGAACGCCCGTGGCCGTAAGGCTGCTGTCCGGAACGGTGACGGTCTCCGGATCCAGGGTGCCGGCGGCCTGGGCCAGCGGCCGCGCGCTGGAATCGCTCCAGTGCCTGGCGGTCGCTGGCGAGATCCTCCGACAGGAACTTGATGGCGACCTTGCGGCCCAGCCGGACATCTTCGGCGCGGTAGACCACACCCATGCCGCCTTCCCCCAGTTTCTCCACCAGGCGGTAATGGGAAACGACCTCACCCGGCATGATCCGAGATTAGTCCTTTGCGCTGCGGAATTCAATTGCGCCGTGCCGCTGGCTCAACGCGGCCTGACCTCGAAAATCTCTCACGATGCCAGCGCTGCCTGCAGCATGGCCCGGGCGTAAGCCACGTTGTACACGGAACCGGCGTATCCGCCGCCGCCCGGGTAGCCCCTCAAAGTGGTCCGCTCGCGATCGTAGTCGAGCGCTCTGGGGTGCTCCGGGTAAATCACCCCCGTGTACTTCTGCCGCACCAGTTCCTTCATCACCCCGAACATGTCCACCTGGCCCTCGTCCGGGAACACTTCCGTGTACTTCTCGTACGGCTTCCGCACGCGCACGTTGCGGAAATGCATGTGGTTGATGCGCTTCCTGCTGGCAAAATAGCGGCACACTTCCACCGGGTCCTCGCCCATCTCCCGCGTCACCCCGCAGTCAAACGTAATCCCATTCGCCGGGCTGTTCACGATTCCGATCAGGCGCTTCCATCCTGCCACCGTCCCCATGATCTGCCCCGACCCCCGGCTGAGGGGCGCCGGAGGGTCGTTGGGATGCAGCGCCAGCCGCACGCCCGACTCCTCGGCCACCGGCACTACCGCCTTCAGGAAATACGTGATGTTGCTCCACATCTCCTCCAGGCTGTGGACGCCCTCCCGCTCCAGCGGCGGCAGGTCCTTCATTTTGTCGTAGTCGAAGGCTGTATAGCCCGCCCCGGCCCTTCCGATTTCCTCGTAGTATCCCTCCATCGCCCGGTGCGCATAGAAGTTGTACTCGATCACCGGCAGGCCCGCCCGTCCCGCCGCGCGGATGGACTCCCGGACCTTGTCAATCTCCTCGTCGCGGCCCGGCCTTCCATAGATGGTGTTCGGGAATCCCCCGATCATCAGGTTGTACAGGGTCAGGCCGCCTTTCTTCAGGCTTTCTATCCGGGCGCGGATGTCCGCTTCCTGCCAGGGGATCCGCGGCCCTCCCGACAGCACATAGTCCACCCCCAGTTGCTTCACCCGGCGCATGCCCGCTTCCTCCTGAGCGCCCGCCGAGAGCCTGCCTGCATAGGTTTCCAGGCAGAGCTTGGGCGTGTTGGGACCTTCGACCCGCGGCCACGGCGGCCGCCGCCGCGCGCATCACCGAAGGCGCCAACGCCGTAGCTCCCGCGGCTTGCATCATTCTTCTTCGCGACACATCGGAATTCATGTGGTAGACCTCCCCCAGTGGAATTCGCTTTATATCACTGGCCATTCGCCACGTCAACGCAGGCTGCTGGCCTGTGCAGGCGGGCGAGACCGCCCGCTCCGCCTTGACGTTCACGAGTGCCTGCTTCCTGCCACCCAGCCGTGCCCCACCTGGCGCTTCGCCGCTCTGTAATACAATTTAAGTATCGATTATGATTTCGTTGAACGGAGGCTCCTTTGGAAACCGTCACCGTCTCCAGCAAATACCAGGTGGTAATCCCACGGGCCATACGCCAGTCCCTGGGGATCCAGCCCGGCCAGAAAGTTCAAGCGTTTCTATACGGTAACCGCATCGAGTTTGTCCCCCTGAAGCCCATGAGGCAGATGCGCGGATTCCTCAAAGGGATTGACACGACCCTAGAGCGGGACGCGGACCGGGTATGAATCTTGTTGACTCCTCCGGCTGGCTGGAATACTTCGCCGATGGCCATAACGCGGGGTTCTTCGCCCCCGCCATCGAAGACCTTAAGAGGTTGCTCGTCCCTTCGATCAGCATCCTGGAGGTGTTCAAACGGGTTTTGCAGCAGCGTGGCGAGAGCGACGCTCTTCGAGCGGCTGCCCAGATGCAGATGGGCCGGGTGGTGAGTCTCGATGCGTCGATTGCCTTGCTCGCGGCAAGGCTGGGGTACGACCTCAAGCTGCCCCCGGCCGATAGTGTCATTCTCGCCTCCGCTAGGGCGTATGGCGCTCGAGTCTGGACCCAGGACGAGCACTTCCGAGGAATCGACGGCGTCAGTTACCTGGCCAAGAAATAGATCGGGCCTCGCCGCCAAGATCCAATGGGTGAAGTACACGGCGCGAGGGTTCCGCAACCTGCGGAACTTCATCCACGCCATCCACTTCCACTGCGGAGGGCTCGACCTTGCCCCAGCTACCCACTAGAATGCCGGAAGGGCGAGCAGAATAAACGTTGCGGCCTTTGGAAGAAGCTCAAGGTCTCGGTGTAGCTGAACGGCGGCCGGCGATCCCCTCCCCGGTCCGCAGCATGTGCGGCCCCAAGCCCGGGGGAATCTCGATAGTCTGCTTTTCCGGGAGCGATTCCTTGAGCGAGCGGCGCGTCTCGTCGGCCAGGTGCAGAGTCCACACCGAGCTGTGGGACGCGAAAAACCGCCCATAAGGCTGGCGGTAACGGACGGTCAGCGACAGGCCATTCCCTGCCGCCGGAGCCCGCTCGACCTCCGCGTGCAGGTAGCCGCAGTATTCGTCCGGGCTCATGTATCGAACGCCGTCGCCGAGGCTTCCCAGCAAGCGCTCGACGGCGCCGGCATCCATCGCCACGTCGCGATCATGGAACGCCAGGAAGAACGGCCCATCCACGGTCCAGGGAATACCCGCCGCGCCCAGCTTCTGGTCATACGCCCAGGTCCTCTGCGAGATGACAGGCCCCAGCGCGACCACCAGGTCACGCCCCAGGTAGAAGGGCGAGGACAGTCTCGCCAGACCCAAGCCCAACTGCGCGGCAATCCGCCCGGTGTGGTTGGCGTAGGTTCGCGAGAATTCCCCGCCGCCCGGGCGTATGAACAGTGGAGTCACGCCGAAATCCTCCTGGAGGTATTCGATCGACCGCTCCATGTGCCACTTCTGGGTGGCCGCGGGAATCTCGCGGTCGCGGATCCGGTCGCCGAACTCGTTGTCCCAGCCGAGAGTGGCCACCCCGTCCAGTGGCGCGTTCCAGAAGGGGCCAGGGGGAGAGTCCAGGTCGGGCAGCATATGCGTCCAGCCGTGACTCTGGATCTCGAACACGCCTTCCCGCAGGCCCGCATCCAGCCCGCGCTTCAGCGAAGCGTAGTCGTGAATCGTCTTGCCGTCCAGTTCATCCACAACCCGTTCCTGTTTCCATGGGTTGAGGACCCGCTCGGTCTTGCGATCCACATAGCCCGTGTTCACCACTTGCGCCAGCACCGCCTGGCGGCGTTTCAATGGCGTGATGATGCGATCGCGAATCTGATCCTCGGTCAGGTTGGGGTAGTGCCAGTAAGGCAGGAAGGTCTTGTCGGACGCTCCGGCATCGTGCATCTCGAGGATGATGCTCTTCGCATACTCGCGGTAAAGCGCATATCCCTGCGCCCAGACCAGGCAGCGTTTGAACAGGTCGCGCACGATCTGCCGGGCGAGCTGGGCGCTGGGGCGGTGCGCGTCGATCCAGGCCACCCGGCCACCTTTGTCGAACTCGCGGATGGTCAGGAACGGAAGCGTGCCGCGCCTCACCACAACCATGGCGCCTCGCACCATGACTTTGTCGCCCCGCTGGCGCCCGCCGCCGGCCAGAAATTCCTCTTCGCGCCCCTTCAGATCGCGGCTGATGAAGTGTTCGCGGGCTACCGCCAGATCCGTGGCTAAAGCGTATTCGCTCACGTATTCCAGACCGGCCAGCCGGCCGACTTCGCGCGCGGCAACCGTGTCCCCGACAGCCACCAGGTTGACACCCTGGTCTCGCACCAGGGCCTCGAGCAATTCCACGCCTTTTTCCTTCAGCCCGCCCGGCCCGGCGTCCCAGATGATCGTGCCGTAGCGCGGCTGGCCTTCTCGGTCGAGCAGGTAGTAGCGGTCGAACCGCTCCTGATCGAGCCGCAGGATGTCGAACGGCAGGCCCCAGGTCTTGAGCAGGCTCGCCATGACTGGGAACTCGCCGCCTGCCTCGATGACGTAACTGGCCGGGTCTTTCCACTGGTCGGAGATGACCAGCAGAAAGCGGTAGGGCAGAGCAGCGCGGCCGGCGGAAGAGCACAGCAGCAACGCCAGCAGACCCAGCGCTCGCGGCAGGAAGCGTGAACGTGACATCGTCAGGCCGTGAGGAAAATCTTTCGCTTGTACATCCAGTACAGGATCAGCCACTCGACCAGCAGAACGGCCGCGGCCTCAAAGAGCGCGCCCCAGGGGCCCAGGCTACCCGCCATCCCCGCCGTGAAGATGCCCACGATCCTCCGAAGTGGCACGAGCGTGCCGGCCATGTAAATGGCCAGCGCATTCATCCCGATGATCACGAAGGGAAATGCCCATCTGCGGTAGCCGCGCACGTCGATCAGCCAATAGAAGAGCAGGAACGTCAGGCAGGCCCAGCCCGCCGAAGCCAAGCCATAGGAAGTGGTCCAGAGCTTCATGATGACGGGGACCCAAGGATTCATGGCCCAGCCCAGCACCACAGCGCAGAGCCCGACCGCGGCGATGATCCTGAGCTTGCTCGCGGTCTGCCGATTGGACCTTAAGAGTCCCCCGAGCAGCAACCCCAGGATGGTCGTCGAGATGGTGGGGATGGTGCTGAGCACCGTGCCCCAGCCTTCCTTGTGCGTCCGGCCCAATGCTGCCAGGTCCACCGCCCACACCAGGTTGGCATTCTTTGCGTAGCTGCCGGCGGGAACGCCGGGGGCCGGGACAAACGCCAGCAGCAGCGCGTACGCGACCAGAATCAGCCCGCCCACCGCGGCTTGGAACTTCCAGGACCTGCGCACCAGCAGGAAGGCGCAGAAGTACGCGATCCCGATCGGCTGGAGCGCGCTGCTCAGCTCCACCAGGTAGGCATGGTTGAGGTGAACCGATTCCCTCAAGGCGCCCAGCAGGAACAGAACCAGCGCCCGCTGTAGCACCCGAAAAAAGATTTCCCGGTGCTTCTGGGTGAGCGAGCGCTTGGCGTAGGAAAAGGGCAGCGACATGCCGGTCATCAGCATGAACGCCGGCCAGATCAGGTCATAAGCGCGCAGCCCCTGCCAGTCCGTATGCCGGAGTTGATACACGATCGCATCCAGAACCGCATTGTGGCCCAGTTTCTCGAGGCCGAATAGCAGCGAGGTTCCGCCGACGATCCAGAACATGGTCCATCCGCGAAAAGCGTCCAGGGAGACCAGTCGTGTGGAGGCCGCCGCCGGCTGCCCGGCGCTGGCGGCCTCAGTCTGTTTCTCCGGGACCGCTGGTGAAATCTCTGTTGCCATGGAAACATTTCCTCGGAGGGCTATTTTGCTCTGCCCTCCATTTCCACAATGTGGCGGCCGAGACCGGCGGCAATCCGGATCGCCCGCTTTTCCGGGACCGCTTTCCCTACCGCCCGCCGCGTCTCATCGGATAAATGCAGGGTCCAGGTGGATTCATGCGAGGCGAAAAAGCGGCAGTAGTGATCGTCATAAGATACCACCAGTGAAACGGGCGCATCCGTTTGGAGGTTCCGCTCAACCCGGGCGTGCAGGTACCCGCAGTATTCGTTCGCCGTCATGTAGCGCACATCCTCGCCCAGATCGGTGAGCAGGCGCTCGATGGCGCCGGGATCCATCGACACATCGCGGTCATGGAAGATCAGAAAATACGGCGCATCGACGGTCCATGGGATGTCAGCCCCGGTCAGCTTCCGGTTGTACGCCCAACTGCCTCGGCGGACGATCTGCTCGATGGCGATCACCAGGTCCCGTCCCAGGTAGCCGGGGGAACCGAAGTTGGATAGCCCGAAACCCATCTCAGCCGCGATGCGCGGGCTGTGATTGGGGTACGACTTCGACCAGGCCCCGCCGCCATTGATCACGAACAGCGGGGTGACCCCGAAGTCCTTCTGAATGTACTCCAGGCCCCGTGCAAGCAAGTGCCGTTGCGTAATCGCCGGGACTTCCTGCTTCCTGAGCTGGTCGCCGAACTCCTCGTCAAAGCCCAGCGTCCCCGTGCCGTCCATGGGCGCCGTCCAGAAGGGTCCTGGCGGCGACTCCAGGTCCGGCAGCATATGCGTGTAACCGTGACACTGGATTTCAAAGACCCCTTCTCGCAGCCCGGCCTCCAGCCCGCGCTTTGCGGAAACATAGTCGTGCAGCGTCTTGCCGTCGATTTCGTCCACCACCTGCTGTTTCCAGGGGTTCACAATGCGCCGCGCCTTGCGGTCCACGTAGCCGGTCAGC
The DNA here is from genome assembly GCA_963725415.1 of uncultured Acidobacteriota bacterium. GTDB lineage: Bacteria > Acidobacteriota > Terriglobia > Bryobacterales > Bryobacteraceae > CAVRZY01. Next base: position 58,100 of record CAVRZY010000306.1, read on the forward strand.
ACGTCCTGCATCAAGTAGGCCTTGTGCCGCTTCAGCGGCTCGATCATGCCCTTGCGGATGTCCTCCTCGTTCAGCGTGCGGTAGTGCCAGTAGGGCAGGTAGGTCCGGTCTGAGGTGCCGAAGTCATCCATGAACAAGATGAGGCTGCGCGGATATTCCGCGTACAGCGCATAACCTTGCGCCCACACCAGACTCCGCTTGAACAGGTCGCGCACGACTTGCTTGCCGATCTGGACGCTGGGGCGGTGCGCGTCCAGCCAGACCACCCGGCCGGCGCCCGTTTGCCGCACCGTCAGGAATGGAAGATGGGCCCGCTGCGCCAGCACGGTGGCGTCCTTGGCGGTGACTTTGCTGCCCGGCGCGTACGATCCCGCTCCGGCCAGCAACTCCGTTTCCCGGCCGCTGAACCCGCGCGTGATGAAGTGCTCGCCAGCGAACTTCAGCCCGTCGCCCAACCGGTGCTCGCTGACGTAGCTGAGCCCGGCCAGCTCGGAGAGTAGCGAGGTAGCCACCGAGTCGCCCAGAGCCACCAGACCGACGCCCTGCTCGCGCACCAGGGAGGGCAGGAGGCTCAAATCCTTCCCTTCCATGGCGGCAGGATCTCCGTCCCAGATGATGGTTCCGTAGCGCGACTGCCCGTCCCGGTCAAGCAGGTGGTAGCGATCCAGCCTTTGCTGATCCAGTCGCAGGATGTCGAACGGCAGGCCCCAGGCCTTGAGCAGGCTCACCAGAGCTGGGAACTCGCCGCCCGCCTCGATGACGTAACTGGCCGGGTCTGTCCACTGGTCGCCAATGACCAGCAGAAAGCGGTAGGGCAGCGGAGGCGCGCCGGCCGCTGGCAGTGCTCCCAGAGCAAGTGCGGCCGTCATCAGGGAAGCCGCCGCCCGGAACAAAACTGATGAACGCCGCCAGATCCTAGGCATGGCTTACGTTAACATGAAATAGCGCGGCGTTGCGCTCCGCTCCCTCGCCCCCAAAACGGCCCCGGCCTGGGTCGAGCAGGGCGGTGTCGAGGTGATTGCGCTTCTGAAATGGCAATATTCCCGGTGGCCAATCACCGCCGTTGACGAGACCACCCGCACTGTTAGGTTGAGAGATTTACGATCTGGGCGCCGGCGGGGTCAAGATTGGCGACCTCGACAGCTCCGCCCATCCAAACGGTGAGCGCCCCGGCCACCCGCGCAACGAGAAGGAGACCTCCAGCGGGAACGTGATTTCCGATAACCACATTCATGACATCGGAAACGTCTTCTCGAACGCGGTTGGAGTCTGGATCGGGCAGAGCAACGGCAACCTGGTCTCGCACAACGAGATCGACAACACCTATTACTCCGGCATTTCGGTGGGCTGGACCTGGGGCTGGGGCCGCACCGCGGCGCGTGACAACGTGATCGAGTTCAACCAAGGAGGTAGAACCGTGCCGCGGAAACCAAGGTTCCCGTCTGCCGCCTTTGTGGTGTATCATGCCGCCATGAGAGTGCGCCTTGCGTCGTTTTTCGTGCTTTTGTTTCTGCTTGTCGGTCCATCTCGATCGCCTGGTGCCCAAGGACCGGAGTTCTACATCGTGGACGTCGGCCACGGCAACGCGGTGTTCGTGCAATCCGGCACCGGCCAGACCATGTTGATCGATACGGGCGCACGACGAGCCGCGAACCGGGTGCTGGCTTTCCTGAAACAGGCCGGCGTCAAGCAGATCGATTACCTGCTGGTCAGCCACTTTGAAGACGATCACATGGGCGCCGCGGCCGCGCTCGCGGCGGAGTTCCCCATTCTCAACTTCGTGGACCACGGCGAAAGTATCGTCTATGGCAAGAGCGATGAATGGTGGAAACAGCGGCGCACTCCCTGGGCCAGGCCCGGCATCGGCAAAGCTTACGACGAAAGTTACGAAGCCTATCGCCAGGTCCGGGAAAAAGGTAAGCACATCATCGTGAGACCCGGCGACAAAATCCCGATCGAGGGGATGGATGTGCTGGTGGTGAGCTCCGGCGGCAAGGTGATTTCTACTCCCTTAAAAGGCGCCGGGGCGCCCAATGCGGCCTGCGCGCGAGCCGACCGGAGAAGCGAGGACGATGCGGAGGACGGGCAATCCATCGGAGTTCTGGTCACCTTCGGCAAGTTTCGCTTCGTCGATCTAGGCGATCTGACCTGGAATGCGGCCAACGCGCTCTTTTGCCCCAGGAACCTGGTGGGGACGGTGGATGCCTATGTGATCACCCATCACGCGCAAAGCCTGCCGCAATCCCTGGGCGATTACTATTACGGGTTGTCGTGCTGCTCGGAAGCCGAGGTGCACGGGCTGCAACCGCGAGTGGCCTTTCTGAGCCTGGGCGCGCTGGGGCATAAAGAAGGCACACCCGCGGCCATCGAGGTGGTGCGGAACTCGCCCGGCCTGGAAGACCTCTGGCAGACCGAGAACATCACTGCCGGCGGTGAAGCGGGACACAATGCGCCCGAGCAGTTCATCGCCAACCTGGGTGCAAAGAGCGCGCAGACACCCTTTGTCAAGCTGTCCGCCAACTCGGACGGCTCTTTCACCGTGACCAACAGTCGCAATCAGTACGCCAAGAAGTACGGGCCTCGAAAGTAGACGCCCGCGCATCCGAGTGGTGCATGGCGCAGGAGAAGAAATGAATCGGCGAGTCTGCATGTGGCCTGCAATCGGCTTCCTGTGTGCCGGCCTGCTGCCCGTCGCCGCCGAACAGGCGACTCGGACGGTCACCATCGGCACTCGACGACTGGCGCGCTCGGCGATCAACAGGAACGTCTACGGCGTCATGCTGGAGCACATCGGACAGCAGATGGACACCCTGTGGGCCGAGTTGTTGCAGGACGTCTCGTTTGAGGGATTGCGGGAATTCTCCCCGCAGAGCGAACGCTGGGCGGAGGGCAAGATCGACAACCGGCAGTTCTGGTGGCATTCGGGCTACGAGCTGCATCCCTGGCGCTCGTTTGGAGTGGACCAAGCGGCCTCGGTACGCACTTCCTTCGCCACCAACATCATGCACGGGCTCCAGTCCAAGGTCTTGGTCAATGGCAGCGATCATGGGGTGGGCATCGCCCAGGACGGCATCCCGGTGAGAGCCGGAATGAGCTATCGCTTCGAAGGACACCTCAATCCCGCCGCCAGGGCCGCCCGGCCAAGAGCGCCGAATCCCGTGTCACCGTCGGTTTGTACGCCGATGCGAGCCTCCAGAAACCGTACGCCCAAACGGCCCTGCACGTGACAACCGCCGGCTTCCAGAAGTACTCCGCAGTGCTGAGAGCACCCGAAACCAACGATAACGCGACCTTCGCACTCACTCTGGAGCCCAAAGGATTCCTGGCAGCGGATCTGGTTTCCTTGATGCCCGCCGACAACCTCTCCGGCTGGAGAGCGGATGTGGTGGCCGCAGTCAAGAACATGGGGCTGACCAGTTTCCGGTACCCGGGTGGAATCTTCGCCAGCTTCATCGATTGGGAGAGCATGGTGGGGCCGCGGGAGCGCAGGCTCCCCTTCACCAACCAATATTGGGGCGGACTGGAACCGAACCAGGTGGGAACCGACGAGTTCCTGCGGCTGGTCGAGCTGGTGAAAGGGGAAGCGCTGCTGTGCGTCAACGTCATCAGCGGCACTGCGGAGCGCGCGGGGGCCTGGGTCGAGTACTGCAACGGACCGGAGGACACGCCCTACGGCCGCCTGCGCGCGCGAAACGGGCATCCCAAGCCCTATGGGGTCAGGTACTGGGAGCTGGATAACGAGGTGGCGCGCCGCTTTTCGGCAGCCCAGTATGCCGAGCAGTGCCGGCTCTACTCCGCGGCCATACGGGCGGTGGACCCGAACATCAAGATCATGGCCGTGGCCTATTTCTGGAGCGAGGCTGAGCTTGAACTGCTGGTCGAGCGCGCCGCGTCGGCTATCGACTTTCTTGCCGTGCGCACCGTGGACCGGGAGGAACTGGCGAAGTTCCAGGCCCTGGCAGACCGCTACAGCAGGCCGGATCACCGCCTCCAGCTCGCTTCCACGGAATGGCGCAACAGATGGCGCAAGGACCTCTGGGCACCGCTCCAGATTGAGGGGAGCTTGCGGAAAGCAAACGCCTCCTGGGGCTACGCTCTGGAGTGCGCACGCACGCTGCACGAGTTCCAGCGCCGCTCCGATCGTCTCCGCCTGGCCATGCACCCCTCGCTGTCCAACCTGTACGGCGAGGACCTGATGAACGTGGGCAAAGCCGGGATTGTCTGCAGCGCGACCGGGCGGGTCTTCAAGTTAATGTCGGACATTCGGGGCGGCGTGGTGGAAGTCAACGTCACAAGCGGTGTCGGCCAGGAGAAGCTGGACGTGATGGCCGCGGTGGACGAAGCCTCCAGGCGTCTGGTGTGCACGCTGGTGCATGGAGACGCGGTGGAGATTCCTGTACGCCTGGATTTACGCGCCTGGAAGCAAGTTGGAGCCTCGGCCACGGTAGTGTCTCTCACCTCGGACCGGTTGGAGAACCGGTCGGATTTCCGGACCCCGGATTCGATCAGGCAAAAAGAGACGGAAGTGGCCGGTGACGGGCGCATCTTTGCCGCGCGGCTTCCGCCGTACTCGGTCAGCAAGGTCATCTTCGAGCTGCGGTGAGAGCGAGATGGAACAGGGGCTGAACTGGTAGTCTTTATAGGGTATACCTCATGGAACAGACAAATCGACGACAATTCCTGAACCGCACCCTTGGGGGCGGCGCGGGTTTGCTGGGCGGCTCCCTGGCCTCCGGCCAAGAAAGACTCAGGGCCGGGAGGCGCCACCCGAACATCATCTTCATCTTGTGCGACGATCTGGGCTACGCGGACCTGAGCTGCTATGGGCAAGAGAAGTTCCGCACGCCCAACATCGATCGGCTGGCAGCGGAGGGCCTGCGCTTCACGGAAGGCTACTCCGGTTGTACCGTGTGCGCCCCCTCGCGCAGCGTGCTGATGACCGGATATCACATGGGCCACACCTCGGTCCGCAGCAACCCGGGCGGAGTGCCCATACTTCCTGAAGACGTCACCGTGGCCGAGGTGCTCAAGACGGCTGGCTATGCCACCGGCATGTTCGGTAAGTGGGGCCTGGGAGACATAGCGACTACCGGCGTTCCCTGGAAGCATGGGTTCGACGAGTTTTTCGGTTACCTTCACCAGGTTCACGCCCATTTCTATTACCCCGAGTTTCTCTACAAGAACGCGCAGGAATACCCGTTAGCGGGAAACCGGAACAAGCAGCGCACCACTTACTCCCACGACGCGATCGCCCAGCAAGCCTTGAACTTCATCCGCCAGCACAAAGACGCACCCTTCTTCTGCTACATGCCGTTCACCATCCCGCACTGGGAGCTGCTGGTGCCGGAGGATTCCCTGGCCGAATACCGCGGCAAATTTCCGGAACCGCCCCTGTTCGTCGATCCCAAGGGCCACTACGCCGCGCAGGAGCACCCGCACGCCGCTTATGCCGCCATGATCACCCGCATGGACCGCGACGTCGGCCGGGTCATGGCGCTGCTAAGAGAACTCAAAATCGACGACAACACGATCGTCTTCTTCACCAGCGACAACGGTCCGGCCTTGCCGATCAAGGGCGACGATTTCTTCCGGAGCAAGGGGCCGCTGCGCGGGCACAAGCAGAATTTCTATGAAGGCGGGATTCGCGTGCCGTCGATTGTCCGTTGGCCCGGCAGAGTGCCCGCGGGAGCCGTGAGCGATCATCCCTGGTACTTTGCCGACTTCATGCCCACGGCCGTCGAGCTGGCCGGCGCCAAAGCGCCCTCGGGACTGGACGGCATCTCGATCGTGCCGACTGTGCTGGGGGCCAGGGCCGTCGGCCGCGCCCAGCCAAAACACGAATTCATATACTGGGAGTTGCCTCGCTACGACGCCAAGCGCGGGGAGTTCTTTAAGGAGATTCCCATGCAGGCCGTGCGCATGGGTGACTGGAAAGCGGTCCGTCCGAAGCCCAACGGCCCGTTGGAGTTGTACAACCTCAAACAAGACATTGCGGAGACCAAGGACGTCGCCGCCGGGAACCCCAAGGTGATGGCCAGGATCGAGGAGTATTTGAAAACGGCCCGAGTCGAACCGCGTCCTCAGCAAGAGCCGAAGCACGACTGGTGGACAAAATGAAACCCAAGCGCATCCTCTTCTCCCTGCTGTTAATCCTGTCACTGTGCGTTGCCCAGGAACTCCCCATCTCCGGCCTGGCCCACATCGGCCTCCGTGTGAGCGACATCGAAAAGGCGCGCCAGTTCTACACCGGCGTGCTGGGCTTCGAAGAAGCCTGCGATCTAAAAAACGAGCAGGGACAACTGCTGCTGACCTTCCTGAAGGTCAACGACGGCCAGTACCTCGAGCTTTTCCCTGGCGTGGCGGCGAACCAGACCGCCGGCATGACCCACGTGGCGCTGCTCACTCCGGATATCGAGAAGTTGCGCAAGATGCTGGAGGAGCGCAGCCTGGCGCCGGACAAGATCAACCAGAGCCGTGACGGCAACCTGAACTTGTGGCTGAAGGATCCCGAGGGCGGCCGTCTGGAGTTCCTCCAGTATCTGCCGGACTCGCTCCAGTCCAAGAGCAGGGGCAAGTTTCTGAGCGAGCGGCGGATTTCCGACCATCTGATGCATGCCGGCCTGCCCGTCTCGAACCTGGATGCGGCCATGGCGTTCTATCGCGACCAGCTCGGCTTTAAGGAGACCTTGCGGGGCGGGCCGGCGCCCCAGGACATCCGCTGGATCAACATGCTCATGCCCGGCCCCCGCGGCGACTACGTGGAATTCATGGTGTATGCCGCGGCGCCGGCGGCCGGCCGGCAGCACATCTGTCTTGAAGTCCCCGACATCCAGGCCGCCTTCAAGCAAATGCTACAGCGCGGCCTGCCCGCCCAGTTCAAGCCATTCATCGGCCAGAACCAGCGCTGGCTGATGAACCTGCGTGATCCGGACGGCCTGCGCATGGAGTTGATGGAGCCGAAAACGGCCGGCCAGGTTCCTTCGCCAGGCCCCGCTTCGAGCGACCGGGAGGCCCAGGACAAGAGACTGGCCGAGATCATGGCCAAGCGCGACCGCGGCGAGCAGGTCACCGCGGAAGAACGGGGATTTGCCCAGAGCATCGTAGAAAGGCGGAACCAGGAAAACGCGGCCAAGCGCAACCAGGAATACGTGAAAGCAAACCCGCCTCGCGAGTCCACGGGCCTCGCGCCGCTGACTGAGTTGGGAAACAGCACGTATAAAGGCGAGCAAGGTGGCCTTTACCCCGGTGGAGAAAACAGCCCGCCTCCGGCTCACCACACAGCCGGACTGGATATGGCTCGGCGCATCGTGCCCCTGGACGAGGAGGGGCGCAGCTCCGGCGACGGCAAGATCGTCCTGCTGTCAATCGGGATGTCGAACACCACTCAGGAATTTCGTGCATTCCAGAAGCTGGCTGCCGCGGACCCAGAGCTGAACCCGCAACTGGTGATCGTGGACGGCGCCCAAGGCGGGCAGGCGGCGGACACCACCGCGAACCCCAACGCCAAGTTCTGGACAGTCGTTGACCAACGGCTGCGCGCGGCCGACATGGGCGGCAAGCAGGTCCAGGTGGTCTGGCTCAAGCAGGCGATCATCGGACCCAAGCGGCCTTTCCCCGCGGAGGCCAAGGTCCTGGAAGGATACCTGGTGGACACTCTGCACAACCTCACCGATCGATTCCCCAATTTGAAGATCGCTTATCTGTCCAGCCGCATCTACGCGGGTTATGCAGGCACTCCGCTCAACCCCGAACCGCACGCTTATGAGAGCGCATTCGCCGTGAAGTGGGTCATCGCCGGCCAGATCGCCGGCAAGCCTGAGTTGAACTACGACCCCGCCAAAGGGACAGTGCGCTCCCCCTGGCTGGCTTGGGGGCCTTATCTCTGGGCGGATGGCGTCAAAGGCCGCCAGGATGAGCTGGTGTGGCTGCGCGAGGATCTGGGTCCGGACGGAACGCACCCCTCCATCTCCGGCAGGGAGAAGGTGGGCAGACAGCTTTTGGATTTCCTAAAGAAAGACCCCACCGCGCGTGCGTGGTTCGTCAAGAAATAACTTGGAGCGAAGCAATGAGCCAGAAAAAAATCAACGTTGCCATTGTAGGACTCGGTTTTGGGAAGGAGTTCATCCCCATCTACCAGCGCCATCCGAATACCAATATGTACGCCATCTGCCAGCGCACCAGGGAGAAGCTGGATGAGGTCGGCGATCAATTCGGCGTGACAAAAAGGTACACCAGTTTCGAAGAGTTGATCCAGGACCCGCAGGTGGACGCGGTGCACATCAACTCGCCGATTCACCTGCACGCGCCGCAGAGCATCGCGGCGCTCGAAGCGGGCAAGCACGTGGCCAGCACCGTGCCGGCGGCTACTTCCATCCAGGAATGCAGGCAGATCGCCAAAGCGGCCATCGAGTCCGGCAAGAACTACATGATGATGGAGACCGCCATCTACACGCGCGAGTTCCTTTACATACGTGAACTGCGCGATACCGGAAAGTTGGGCCGGATCCAGTTCATGCGCGGCTGTCACCAGCAGGAAATGGCCGGTTGGCCGGGATACTGGGAAGGCCTGCCGCCCATGCACTACGCGACGCACGCCGTGAGCCCCTGCCTGGCCCTGGTCAGAGGGGAAGCCGAGCATGTCTCCTGCTTCGGTTCCGGCCAGATTGGCGACCGGCTGATTGCCAAGTACGGCTCTCCTTTTGCCGTGGAGAGCGCCTTGTTCAAGGTGCGCGGCCAGCAGCTTGCCTTTGAAGTGACCCGCTCGCTGTTCGAGACGGCGCGTCAGTACATTGAAAGCTTCGATGTCTACGGCGACAAGATGGCCTTCGAATGGACGCAGATTGAAAACGAGGATCCAGTGGTTCACATCGGGGAGCAACCAGAACGGGTGAAGGTGCCGGATTACGCTCACCTGCTCCCCGAACCGATTCGGCGTTTTACCACCAAGGGCGTTTACGACGACGAGCACGCGCATCTCTCCTTCATCCAAGGCGGCGGGCACGGCGGCTCGCACCCCCACCTGGTCCATGAGTTCGTGACCAGCGTCCTCGAAGGCCGGCCTTCCTTCCCGAATGTCTATCAGTCCTTGAACTGGACTTGCGCCGGCATCTGCGCCCACCAATCCGCCATGCGCGGCGAGGAAATTGTGAAGCTGCCGAACTTCCGGGATCTGGCCTCGTAGTGCGGCGACTGTGTACGCTGGCAGCCCGTGGATAAAGTCACGATGCGCGAATTTCGGGGACAGGCGACGAAACTCCGTGTCGAGGCGGCCATTCAAACTAGGGCAATTAGCTGAGGGGGGTTCGTTGCCTGTCCCCGAAATTCCCTCCGCCGACCGGTCTGCCAGACTTTATCCACGGGCCGCTAGGCCAAGGTCAAGCACCCACGCGGCAGGCGCTCTTGGCTCCCCGTGGTCGTTCTGATGCTCGCGCCAATCTACAGCTTCTTGCCCCGCGCCGGGGGAGATTGACGATTGCTGCGTCTGGCGCCGCGGGATACTGGAATCGTCAATCGTCAATGGGTCGGCGACACCAAAAATGGCCAACACGTGGTGTCTTTCCGGGCCGCATAGAAATGGGGCTTCAGTAGCAGAGAGAGCTGCGTGGAAAGCCCGCGGCTATTCGATGATCCTGGCTTGCTTTTTGCGGTTCCGTTTGCGGGCCAGCGCCTGCTTGGCGCGCTTCTTCTCGCCGGGCTTCAGATAGAAGGAGTGCCTCTTGATCTCCTTGATGATGTCTTCTTGCTGGACCTTGCGCTTGAAGCGGCGCAGGGCGCTCTCGACGGTTTCGCCGTTCTGGATGCTCACTTCAGCCAACCGATCACCTCCTCACGCTGGAACGAATCCAGAACCCGGGCCGTGGTGAGCCGGGTCTATCTCTAATGATAGACCAAGCGGGGGGAGGGGGGATAAGCCTTATGCACAATGCAGGGGAATTGCGGTTCTGTTATAACTCGTAAAGAGACGATTCTTCGGGTTGAATGGAAAACATACTGGCCATCCTGATGGCGGGGGGCGCGGGGGAACGTTTGCACCCGCTGACCCAGCACACGGCCAAGCCGGCGGTGCCGTTTGGCGGCATCTACCGCATCATTGACTTCACGCTATCCAACTGCATCAACTCGGATGTGCGGCGGATCATCATCCTGACGCAATACAAGGCGCTGGAGCTGATCCGGCACCTGCGGGACGGCTGGACGATCCTGTCGCCGGAACTGGGTGAGTACATCGAGGTGATTCCGCCGATGAAGCGGATCCACACGGACTGGTACCTAGGGACGGCGGACGCGGTGTTTCAGAACATCCAGAGCATTGTGGTCGAGGACCCCGAGCACACGCTGATCCTTTCGGCGGATCAAATTTACAAGATGAACTACCACGAGATGATCGAGTGGCACCGGCAGCACCAGGCGGACATCACCATCGGAACGATCCAGGTCGCCCCGGAAGAGGCGGGGCGTTTCGGAGTGGTGGAAATCGATTCCGAGCACGTGGTGGTGGGCTTCGAAGAGAAGCCGGGGCACGGCAGCCCGGTGCGCTCGGCGTTCAACCCGGCCATGATAAGCGCCTCGATGGGAATTTACGTGTTCGACACCGCGGTGCTGCTGCGGGCGCTCAAGGAGGACGGGGAGGACCCCAATTCCTCTCACGATTTCGGCAAGGATGTGATTCCGAAGTGGATTAACAAGGCCCGGGTGATCGCCTACGACTTCATCGATCTGAACGACAAGACGGTAAAATACTGGCGCGATGTGGGGACCCTGGAGGCTTACTACGAAGCCAACATGGACCTGGTGAGCGTGCTGCCGGAGTTCAACTTGTATGACAAGCGATGGCCGATCCGCACCAACCTGCGGCAACAGCCTCCGGCCAAGTTCGTGTTCGCGCAGGAAGGGCGGCGCATGGGAGTGGCGATCGATTCGATCGTATCGGGGGGCTGCATCATTTCGGGAGGCAGAGTGGTCCGCAGCATCCTCTCGCCGGGCGTGCGAATCAACAGTTATTGCGAGGTGGAGAGTTCCATCCTGATGCACGACGCCGAGGTGGGGCGTTACAGCCGAATCCGGCGGGCCATCCTGGGGCCCAACGTGAAAATCCCGGAGTCCAGCCTGGTGGGCTACGATCTGGCCGAGGATCGCGCTAAGGGGTACCACGTGACGGATTCGGGGATCGTGGTGGTTGTGGATCAGCAAGAAGACTACCTGAGTAGCAGGGCCTAGGCGGTGGGCGGCTGCGCCGCAAAGGCAGAGATCAAAAGGCAAGAGTCCGTTGGCGGCGCGGGGCAGGCAACGGGAATCTTTTCAAGGAGCATAGGTGATGATGACGGAAATCGTGAGAGTAGTTGGACGAGAGATCTTGGACTCGCGCGGCAATCCCACCGTGGAAGCCGAGGTGTGGCTGGAGGAGGGGAGCGTGGGGCGGGCGGCGGTACCCTCCGGGGCCTCGACCGGCGAGCACGAAGCCGTGGAACTGCGGGACGGCGACAAGTCGCGCTATCTGGGCAAGGGAACGCAGAAAGCGGCGACGAACATCAACGAAGAGATTGCGGTAGCGCTGCGGGGGATTCGGGCGGGCCGGCAGGCCCAGGTTGACCAGATCATGATTGAACTGGACGGCACGCCGAACAAAGGACGCTTGGGGGCCAACGCCATTCTAGCGGTTTCGATGGCAGCCGCGCGGGCGGCTGCGGCGTGTCACAAACTGCCACTGTATCGCTATCTGGGCGGGGTGGGGGCGTCGGTTTTGCCGGTGCCCATGATGAACATCCTGAACGGCGGGGCGCACGCCGACAATTCCGTGGACGCGCAGGAATTCATGATCGCGCCGTTTGGCGCCGCGAGATTCTCGGAAGCTCTGCGGATGGGCGCGGAGGTCTTTCACACGCTGAAGAGCGTCTTGAAGAAATCCGGGTATTCGACCGCGGTGGGCGACGAGGGCGGATTCGCGCCCAATCTGAAGTCCAACGAGGAGGCCTTGCAGCTCATTCTCGCTGCTATTGCCAAGGCCGGCTACCGGCCCGGCGAAGACATCGGGATCACGCTGGACCCGGCTTCAAGCGAATTCTTCGATTCCGAAAAAGGCAAGTACGTCTTCAAGAAATCCGACAAGAGCGAGCGGACGCCGGAGCAGATGGTGGAGTTCTGGGCCAACTGGGTGCGCCAGTATCCGATCCTGTCAATCGAGGATGGAATGGCCGAAGATGACTGGGCGGGCTGGAAGCTGATGACCGAGGCGCTGGGCAAGAAGATTCAGCTTGTGGGGGACGATCTGTTCGTGACCAACGTTTCCCGGCTGGCGCGCGGGATTCAGGAAGGGATCGCCAATTCGATTCTCATCAAGCTGAACCAGATCGGGACGGTCACCGAAACGCTGGCGGCGATGCGGATGGCTTCCGAGGCCGGTTACACGGCGGTGGTGTCGCACCGCTCGGGCGAAACCGAGGACGCCTTCATTGCGGACCTGGTGGTAGCGACCAATGCCGGGCAGATCAAGACCGGGTCGGCGAGCCGCACCGATCGGATTGCCAAGTACAACCAGTTGCTGCGGATCGAGGAAGAGCTGGGGAGCGCGGCGCGATTCGCGGGCAGAAAGGCGTTTCGGCAGTAGGAAGGCGCTAGCCGCTAGCCTGGGGGCGTTTGCTGGAGGCTGAGGGCTGTCTGGAGAAACTCATGATGAAAGTTGTGCTCATACGGCATGGAGAGAGCGATTGGAATAAGGAGAACCGGTTTACCGGGTGGACGGATGTGGATCTGTCGGAAAAAGGCATTGCGGAGGCCAACGAGGGCGCACGGGTACTGAGGGAACAGGGGTACACGTTCGACGTGGCGTACACCTCGGTGTTGAAGCGGGCCATCCGAACCTTGTGGATCGTGATGGACGACATGGACTTGATGTGGATTCCGGTGTACCGCTCCTGGCGGTTGAACGAGCGTCACTATGGCGCTTTACAGGGCCTGAATAAGGCGGAAACCGCCGAGAAGTTCGGGGAACAGCAGGTCAAGATTTGGCGGCGAAGCTATGACATCCGGCCGCCGGCGCTGGAGAAGAGCGACCCACGGTATCCGGGAAACGATCCGCGATATCGCGACCTGAGCGAGGAGGAGCTGCCACTGACCGAGTGCTTGAAGGACACGGTAGCGCGGTTCCTGCCGTACTGGCACGAGACGATCGCCCCGGCTGTCAGATCGGGGCAACGCGTTCTCGTTTCGGCCCATGGGAACAGCCTGCGAGCGCTGGTGAAGTACCTCGACAACATTCCGGATGAAGACATCGTGGAACTGAACATCCCCACGGGCATGCCGCTGGTCTACGAGCTGGACGAATCGTTGAGGCCACTAAAGAGCTACTATCTCGGCGATCCGGAACAGGTGAAGAAGGCCATGGAAGCGGTGGCTGCGCAAGGAAAGAAAAGGAACTAGCGCGGATAGGCGAAACCACGCTCGAGGCCGGTTCGTACTATATTGTGGTAGCATTAAGATTAGATGTTGTACAAAGTCACCAGCGCGTGCCTAGCGCTCTTCCTGTTGGGGAGCATGCTGTGGGGGCGGTGCGCCTGTTGCCCGCCGGTGGTCGCCGCTCAGGGATCGGTGCACGATTGCTGCCAGCGCACTGAATCCGGGCATTGCGAGAACCCGGGGCCTAACCAACCGGCGCAGAAACGGTGCCCGCACCAAGCGCTCGCGCTGGAGAGCTACGCCAAGGTCGAATTGGACCTGGCCGATCTACTGGCGCCTCTCGCCAAGGTAACGCTCATGCCCGAGTTGCTGTTGGAATCAAGAATCCTTCTCAGCTCAGGCAGCGAGCCGTTGCTGATTCATGCACCCCCGGATGTATACGTCCTGAACTCCACCTTCCTAATCTGATACTCTTCTCTGGTCGATCTCGCAATTAACGCAGGTCCGGAAACGGGGCACTTGTGCGCCCGGAGCCGGGTATTGAGAGAGGAGGATTCCTTTGAAGCCGCGAATTGTGATTGAGCTAGCAGTCCTATTGGGTTCCGCGCACTGTGTTGGAGCGCAGGAGGGGCGGTTGGGTCTGGAGGAACTGATCCAAGAGGCGCTGCGCAAAAATCCGGAGGTTTTGGCGGCGCAGAAGCGTTATGAAGCGGCCCGGCAGCGGCCCAGCCAGGACAGCAGCCTGCCGGACCCGATGTTGTCGCTGAGCTATAACAGTAGCGGCAGCCCGCTACCGTTTGCGGGAATCGGCAGGGAGCCGACCGCCAACGCCGGGCTGATGGTCTCGCAGGAATTCCCGTTCCCGGGCAAGCGGAAGCTGCGCGGGGAGATCGCCTCGAAAGAGGCGGCCGCGGAATTCGAGCAGTATCAGGTGACGCAGTTGAGCATGGTGTCCCGGCTGAAGCAGGCCTACTACCGGCTGGGGTACAGCTACGCGGCGATCGAGATTTTGGAGCGCGACCGCGATCTGCTACGCAAGCTTTTGCGGGTGACCGAAGCGCGGTACGCGGTGGGCAAGGCGGCGCAGCAGGACATCTTCAAGGCGCAGACGCAGCTATCGATTCTGGAGACGCGCATCCAGAAGTTGGAGCAGGAGAAGCGCAGCCGGGAAGCCGAGATCAACAGCCTGCTGGGGCGGGCGACGGAGAGCCCGCTGGCGCGGCCTGCCGATGTGCTGCCGGGGTCATTGCACCTCACGCTCGAGGAACTGTTCGCGCAGGCGCGCGAGAACGCACCCATGCTGCGGCGCGAGCAGAAGATGATCGAGCGTACCGAGCTGGCCCTGAATCTGGCGCGCAAGGAGTATTATCCCGACTACACGCTTTCGGCGGGTTATTACAACATGGGCAGCATGCCTCCGATGTACATGGCGCGCGTCGATTTCAAGCTGCCAGCGTATTTCTGGCGGAAGCAACGGGCGGGCGTGGCCGAGCAGGCCAGCAGCCTCAGCCAGGCGCGGCACGACTACGAGGCCGCCAGTCAGTTGCTCGGCTTCCGGATCAAGGACGACTACCTCATGGCCGAGACTTCCTACCGTCTGATGAAGATGTACTCGGACACGGTGATCCCGCAGAGCAGCCTCGCGCTTCAGTCCTCGCTGTCTTCTTATGAGACGGGCGCGGTGGATTTTCTGTCCGTGCTTATGAACTTCACGACCATGCTGGACTATGAGCTGAACTATCACGAGGAGATGTTGAGTTACCTGTTGGCCTTAGCCCGGCTGGAAGAGATGACGGGAACGAAACTAATGGAGAACTGATATGAAAAGAGTCCTCGAAGTAACTCTGTTAGTGATTCTGGCGGCGGCAGCTTTTCTGGGGGGCCGCTGGTACGGAAAGGGAACGGGAAGCCAGCCGCAGGCGAAGGGCGGCCCTCGCATCCTCTACTATGTTGACCCGATGCATCCGGCCTATAAGTCGGACAAGCCGGGGATTGCGCCGGACTGCGGGATGAAGCTGGAGCCGGTGTACGCCGAGGAAGGCGGGGCCGCGCCGGCGGCCACGACGGCGATGCCGGGAGCGGTGCAGATTACACCAGAGAAGCAGCAATTGATCGGGGTGCGGTTTGGGCAGGCGGAGTACACCTCGGGGCGCCAGAGCGTGCGGGCGGTGGGGAAAGTCACCGTAGACGAGAGGCGGATTGCGCATGTGCACTCAAAGACCGAGGGCTGGATCGAGCAGGTTTTTGTCAATTTCACCGGCGAGGTGGTGAAGGCGGGCCAGCCGCTGCTGACCATCTACAGTCCGGAGCTGCTGGCTGCGCAGCAGGAATACCTGCTGGCGCTGAAGGCGCGAGAGATTCTGGGTCACAGCACGATCCGCGGGGTGGCGAGGGACAACGACTCGCTAGTGAAGGCGGCGCGGCGGCGGCTGGAGCTTTGGGACCTGAGCGAGGTGCAGATCGAGGAGCTCGAGCGAACGCAGAGGCCGGTGAAATCGGTGACGCTTTACTCGCCGGCTTCCGGCCATGTGACGGCGCGGAACGCTTTTCCGAACCAGAAGATCACGCCGGAGACGGATCTGTACACGGTGGCAGACCTGAGCCGGGTTTGGGTACTGGCGAACGTGTTCGAGTACGAGGCGGGTCTGGTGCGGGTGGGCCAGCCCGCGGTGGTCAGCCTGCCCTACCAGCCGGGCAAATCGTACCGGGCGCAGGTGAGCTACATCCAGCCGCAGGTGGACGCGGCCACACGCACGATTCAGGTGCGGATCGAGCTGGCCAACGCGAGTTTGGCGCTGAAGCCGGAGATGTTCGTGGACGTGGAGCTGGAAGCCGGCGGGCGGCCGAGGCTGACGGTACCGGCGGAAGCGGTCTTGGACGCCGGGCTTCAGAAAACGGTCTTCGTGGACCAGGGGAACGGTTTCTTTGAGCCGCGGCAAGTGGAGATCGGAGAAAGGATCGAGGACCGCATCGAGATCCTGAAAGGGTTGAAGGCCGGCGAGCGGATTGTCACCTCGGGGAATTTCCTGATCAGCTCGGAGAGCCAGTTGAAGACGGCAGCCGCCGGGATGCAGGGGATGGCTAAGCAAGGGCAGGCGGAAACGCCTGCCCCACCGAAAGGGCACCAGCATGATTAACCGGATCATCGAATTCTCCGGCCGGAACAAATTCGCGGTTTTTGTATTGGTGGGATTCGCGGTGCTGGCGGGCTGGTGGTCGATGAGGAACGTGCCGCTGGACGCAATTCCGGACCTGAGCGACACGCAAGTGATCATCTACTCGAGGTGGGACCGCAGCCCGGATATCGTCGAGGACCAGGTGACCTATCCGATCGTGACAGCCATGCTGGGGGCGCCGCGGGTGAAGGCGGTGCGCGGGTTCTCCGACTTCGGGTACTCGTTCGTTTACGTCATCTTCGAGGAGGGGGCCGACATCTACTGGGCGCGGTCGCGCACGCTGGAGTATCTCTCGGGCGTACTGCCGCGGCTTCCACGCGGAGTGCAGACGGAGATCGGTCCGGACGCCACCGGGCTGGGCTGGGTGTTCCAGTATGCGCTGATCGATAGCAGCGGGCGGCACAGCCTGGCCGAGCTGCGTTCCCTCCAGGACTGGTATCTGCGCTACCACTTGAAGTCCGTGCCGGGCGTGGCGGAGGTGGCGCCGCTGGGCGGATTCGTGCGGCAGTACCAGGTCAACATCGACCCCAACCGGCTCGAAGCCTACAACATCGCAGTGAGCAAGGTAGTCGAGGCGGTGCGCAGCGGGAACACGGACGTGGGCGGGCGGCTGGTGGAGTTCACCGGGACAGAGTACATGGTGCGGGGCCGCGGGTACGCAAAGTCCACGGCGGATATCGGCGACATCGTTTTAGCGACCAGCCAGAATGGCGTGCCGGTGCGGGTGCGCGACGTGGGGCAGGTGGTGTTGGGCCCGGACATTCGCCGCGGGATCGCGGACTGGAACGGGGAAGGTGACGTGGTATCGGGGATCGTGGTAATGCGGCAGGGCGAGAACGCGCTCCAGGTCATCGAACGGGTGAAGGAGAAGCTGAAGGAAATCGAGCCCGGGCTTCCGCAAGACGTGAAGATCGTCACGGCTTACGACCGCTCGGAGCTGATCCTGCGCTCGATCGAGAATCTCAGAGAGACGCTGACCGAGGAGCTGATTATCGTGGCGCTGGTGATCCTGGTCTTCCTGTGGCACTTCCCCAGCGCCATCATTCCCATCATTACGATCCCCGTGGCGATTGTGATCTCCTTCATTCCGATGAAGGGCATGGGGCTGACCTCGAACATCATGTCGCTGGGAGGGATCGCGATTGCCATTGGAGCGATGGTGGACGCTGCGGTGGTGGTGGTCGAGCAGACACACAAGAAACTGGAGGAGTGGGAAAGGACAGGACGGAAGGAAGACTACCACCGGGTGGTGATCGAGGCGGTGAAGGAGGTGGGCGGGCCGAGCTTTTTCGCGCTGCTGGTGATTGCAGTGTCGTTCCTGCCGGTGCTGACGCTGGAGGCGCAGGAGGGGCGGCTGTTCAAGCCTCTAGCGTATACGAAGAACCTCTCGATGATTGTGGCGGCGGTGCTGGCGATCACGCTGGACCCGGCCATGCGGCTGCTGTTCACGCACATGAAGAACTTCGAGTTCCGCCCGCGGTGGCTGGCGCGCGCGGCAAGCGCGGTGCTGGTGGGAAGAATCCACTCCGAGGAGAAGCACCCCATCAGCCGGGTCTTAATCCGGCTCTACCAGCCGGTGTGCGCCTGGTCGCTGCGCTGGAAATGGCTGGTGATTGGAGGCGCGGTCGCGGTGGTCATCGTGACAATACCGGTCTTTGAAAAACTGGGCTCGGAATTCATGCCGCCGCTGGACGAAGGGACGCTGCTGTACATGCCTTCGACGCTGCCGGGCATCTCGGAGACACAGGCCCAGCAGCTTTTGCAGGTGCAGGACCGGATCATCAAGCAATTTCCGGAAGTCGAAACGGTGCTGGGGAAGGCGGGCCGTGCGGAAACCTCGACCGATCCGGCGCCGCTTTCAATGGTGGAAACGGTCATTGCGTTGAAGCCCCAGAGCCAGTGGAGGAAGGTGGACACCTGGTACTCGCGGTGGGCGCCGGAGTGGGCGAAAGCGATCTTCCGGCATTTCACGCCGGATCACATTTCGACCGAGCAGCTTGTCGAAGAGATGAACGGGGCGCTCAAGCTGCCGGGGGTGTCGAACGCCTGGACCATGCCGGTCAAGGCCCGCATCGACATGCTGACCACGGGGGTGCGGACACCGGTGGGGATCAAGATCTACGGGGCGGATATCGGCACGATCGAGAGGATCGGGACGCAGATCGAAGCGATTCTTCCGAAGCTGAAGGGGACCCGCAGCGCGTTCGCCGAGCGAACCGGAGGCGGGTACTTTCTGGATTTCGACTGGAAGCGGGAACGGCTGGCGCGTTACGGGCTGAGCATCGAGGAAGCGCAGATGGCGGTGATGAACGCGATCGGCGGGGAGAACGTGACGACCACCGTGGAAGGGCGGGAGCGGTATCCGGTCAACGTACGGTACCTGCGCGATTTCCGCAGCAACCTGAGCAGCCTGGGGCGGGTGTTGGTACCGGCCATGAACGGCCAGCAGATTCCGATCGCGCAACTGGCGGACATCAAGCTGGTCTCCGGGCCCGCCATGTTGCGGGACGAGAACGGGATGCTGAACGGCTATGTCTACGTGGACGTGGCGGGGCGCGACGTGGGCAGCTACGTCGAGGAGGCCAAGGCGCTGGTTCGCGCCGGCGTGAAGCTGCCGCCCGGGTACTCGATCCAGTGGAGCGGGCAGTACGAAGCCATGGAACGGGTCAAGCAGCGGCTGCTGGTGGTGGTGCCGCTGACGCTGTTCCTGATTTTGATGCTGCTCTACCTGAACACGAGATCGGTCACCAAGACGATGCTGATCGTTCTGGCGGTTCCGTTCTCAGCGGTGGGGGCGGTGTGGCTGCTGTACCTGCTGGGCTACAACATGAGCATCGGGGTGTGGGTGGGGCTGATCGCGCTGATGGGGGTGGACGCGGAGACGGCGGTATTCATGCTGCTGTATCTGGATCTGGCGTACGAGCAGGCCAGAAAAGAAGGGCGACTGCGGAGCCTGGCCGATCTGCGGGCGGCGATCCAGCACGGAGCGGTCAAGCGGATCCGGCCCAAGTTCATGACGGTGGCCTGCATGTTTCTGGCGCTGATCCCGATCATGTGGTCGGTGGGAACGGGAGCGGACGTGATGAAGCGCATTGCGGCCCCGATGATCGGCGGCATCTTCACGTCGTTCGTTCTGGAGCTGGTGGTATATCCGGCAATCTACGAGGTGTGGAAATGGAATTTCGAAGTGAAAAAGCGGCTTGTCTATTCGTGATGCTGTGGCTCGCGCCGGTTTTGGGCGCACAGCAGGAGTTTGGCTACGAAGTCCGGCACGAGCATCTGCGGAAGGGATGCACGGGCACGTTGCGCATCGACGAGCGGGGCGTCTCCTACCAGGAGATCAGCAAGAAGAAGAAAAAGCATCCGCATTCCTGGGAGTGGCGCTATCAGGACATTCAGCAACTCGAAGATCGGCCCGGAGGAAGTGCGGTTGCTCACCTATCAGGACAACAAGTGGAAGCTGGGGGCCGATCGCGAGTACCGCTTTCGGGCGCCGGCCGGCGCGGGGTTTGAGAGAGCGTACGGGCTGCTGAAGGACAGGCTGGACCAGCGCCTGGTGGCCGCGCTGGCAGATTCGGACGTCGCGCCGCTGTGGCAGATTCCGGCGAAGCGCCTGGGGCGGATCAGCGGCTCGCAGGGGATGCTGATTGTTGGGCGGGATCAGATTGTCTATCGGACGGAGCAGAAGGGCGAGTCGCGGATCTGGCGGTACAATGACATAGAGAACATCAGCACCTCTGGGCCTTTCCAGCTCACCGTGACAAGTTACGAGCGGGCGCGGTCGCACTACGGGAGCTTGAAAGGGTTTAACTTCCAGCTCAAGGAACCGTTAAGCGAGGACCGGTATAACGATCTATGGCGGAGGCTCAACCGGCAAAAGGGTTTGAAGTTACTGACTTTGAACAGTGAACAGGAGACGAAACGATGACAAGAATTGCAACTGTGTTTTTGGCGGCGGCGCTGCTTCTGGGCGCGGCCAGCAAGCAGACTTTCACGGGCGTGATCACGGACACGATGTGCGGCGCGGACCACAAGATGATGAGAATCTCGCCAGACTCGAAATGTGTGCGGGAGTGCGTCAAGGCGGGCGCGAAGTACGCTCTGTTTGACGGCAAGAACGTCTACACGCTGAGCGATCAGCAGACGCCGGAGAAGTTTGCCGCGCAGAAGGTGAGAGTGACGGGGACGCTCAACGTGAAGACCAACGTCATCGCGGTCGAGATCATTCAGCCGGTGAAGTAGGACAAACTGAAGCACAATGCCACTTACTTTCCCTTTCTGCACCTGCCGGAGGGTGCATCTTCTGGCGGTGGGGTCAGACTTTCCAGCCTGCGGGCCGGGCTTCTGCCCGGCCTGAACCGGGCGGAAGCCCAGTTCGCAGTCTGAAAGGCTGCCCCACGAGAGCTTCCATCCGTGGAAAGTAAGTGGCATTAAGCTGAAGCATGTCCCACCGGTCTGCGATCATGGTAAAGATATGCGGGAATCCGGTGGTGAGCTTCGGTCCTGGCTAGTTCGGTACCGATACAACCTGGTCACGGCGTTCCGGCTGGCGTTGGATTCGATCCGGGCGCATAAGCTGCGGAGTTTCCTGACGCTGCTGGGGGTGATCATCGGGGTAGCCAGCGTGGTGATCGTGGGGGCGGCGATCGAGGGCCTGGGCGTGTATGCGGAGGAAAGCACGGCCAAGGTCTTCGGCAGCGAGACGTACGTGGTGGCGCAGGTGGCTGGGATAAGGAGCCGCAAAGAATTCTTCGACCACATCCGGCGCAACAAGCCGATCCGGTCCGACGATCTGAAATTCCTGCAAGCGTCCACCGGGAATCTGATCCTGTACAGCCCCTATAACTACCGTACGGAGGATGTGAAACACCGGGACCTGACGTTCGAGGATGCCAACATTCTGGGGGTCTCGGCGGCAATCCCGGAGATGCGCGATATCGGGCTGGTGGAGGGCCGGTTCTTCACCGAAGCGGAAGAGCGCAGCAGGCAGGCGGTGGCGGTGATCGGCGAGGACCTGCGGGCCAAGCTGTTTCCGACCTCCTCGGCGGTGGGGCGGACAGTGAAGATCCGGGGAATCGATTTTGTGGTGGTGGGGGTGCAAGAGAAACTGGGCTCCTCATTTGGGCGCAGCCAGGATAACGGCGTCTACATTCCCTATACATTGTTCACACGGCTCTACGGGACGGGGCGGTCGATCGCGATCTTCGGACGCGCCCGTCCCAACACGGGATTGACCCTGGAGACGGCCCTGGACATCACACGGGTGGCGTTGCGCACGCGCTTTCGCACGCGACCCGGAGAGGCGGACCGGTTCGATACGGTCACGCCAGACGCCATCCGCTCGTTCATCGACCAGATCCTGGGCCTGATTTCGGTGGTGGTGGTGCCGGTGACGTGCATGTCGCTGGTGGTGGGCGGCATCGTAATCATGAACATCATGCTGGTGAGCGTAACGGAGCGCACCCGGGAGATCGGGATTCGCAAATCGCTGGGCGCGCGAACGTCCGACATCCGGCTCCAGTTTCTTCTGGAGGCTGTGCTGATGGCGGCGGTGGGGGGCGCCATCGGAGTGTTGACGGGCGCGGCGCTGACGCAGGCGCTGGCGCAGATTTTCGAGATTAGCTTGAGAATCACGCTGGGCTACGTGTTTCTGGCGCTGATGGTGTCAAGCGCGGTGGGGATTGCGTCGGGCTGGTATCCGGCGCGGCGCGCGGCGAGGATGGATCCGATTGTGGCGCTGCGCGCGGAGTGAGGGATGAACATCACCTGGGGCGAGAACATGGGGATGGCGCTGACGGCGGTGTGGGCACACCGCTTCCGGTCGCTGCTGACCATTCTGGGCATCGTGATCGGGATCACGACGGTGGTGACGGTGGCCTCGCTGCTGACCGGCCTGCGTAAGGGCGTGGTGGTGTTCTTCGAGGAGATGGGGCCGGATAATATCTTCCTGTACAAGACCACGGGCGATCCCAACGCCCCGGTGGTGCCGCCCAAGGAGGAGAAGAGAAGACCGATCCGCCCGGAGTATGCGGAGATCATCCGGCGGACGTGTCCATCGGTTGTGGACACGAGCCTCACGCTGTTCATCCCGCCGGTGGTGCAGGGGCGGCCGCTGATGGCCAAGGTGCCGGGGGCCGACACGGACAACATCAACGTGGTGGGCGTTTCCGCGAACGCCTTTGCGCTGACGCCGCGCGACCTGCGGGCGGGGAGGCTGTTCACAGCGGACGAAGAGGCACGGGCGGCGCGGGTAGTGCTGATTGGGTCCGAGCTGGCGGATGCCCTGTTCCCGGACGGGCGGTCGGTGGGGCGGCCGATGCAGGTGGATGGCGCCGAGTACACCGTTGTAGGGGTTTTCAAGAAGGCCAAAGGGGGCTTCTTCGGCGAGAACGCGCTGGACCGGCAGATCACGCTGCCCCTGGGCACGGCGCGGCTGCGCTATCCGCAGTTGAACCGCTTTATGATCTCCGCCAAGGCGAAGCCCGGGCTGCGCCAGCAAGCTTACGAGGAAGTCGAAGGCATCCTGCGCAAGGTGCGGCGGACGCCGCCCGGCCAGGAGAACGATTTCGCGCTGTCCACGCCCGATCAAATCATCCGGCAATTCGACAACATCACGGGGTTGATCGTGATGGTGTCGATCGCCATCTCGGGGCTGGGGCTGCTGGTGGGGGGCATCGGGGTGATGAACATCATGCTGGTGAGCGTCACCGAGCGGACCCGCGAGATCGGGGTGAGGAAAGCGATCGGGGCGCGGCGGTCCGACATCATTACGCAATTCCTGATGGAGGCCATGACGCTGAGCGGCGCGGGCGGGGTGCTGGGGATCGTCTTCGCGATGCTAGTGACGCTGCTGATTGGGGCGCTCGTGCCTTCCCTGCCCTCGGAGGTTCCACCCGCGGCGGTGTTCACCGCTTTCTCCGTTTCGGTGCTGATCGGGGTGTTCTTCGGAGTGTGGCCGGCCATCAAGGCGGCGCGGCTCGATCCGGTGGAGGCGCTGCGATACGAGTGAAACGGGAGCCGCTAGCCGCCGCTCCCTGACGGTCGCAGCTCGGAATCGGGTATGATCGGGGGGCTATGAAGAGCACCTCTCGTCGTGATTTTCTGCTCGCATCTGCGGGAGCAGCGACAGGGCTGCGCGGGCAGGCGCCGAAGAAGCCGAACTTCGTTTTCTTTATGCCGGAGACGTTGCGGGCGGAGAGTGTTGCCTGCTACGGGCATCCGCTGGTCAAGACGCCGAACCTGGACCGGCTGGCCGGGCAGGGCGTGCGCTTCACGCAGTGTCACGTGCAGAACACGGTCTGCGGGCCGTCACGGTGCAGTCTGATGACGGGCTGGCCGGTGCATGTGCGTGGGCATCGCAGCCTGTATTATTTCCTGCGCCCGGACGAACCCAACCTGCTGCGCTACCTGAAGCAGAACGGGTACGACGTGTACTGGTACGGCAAGAACGACCTGCTGGCGCCGGAGAGCTTTCCCGAGAGCGTGACCGACTGGGGTTCGCATCCGGGGCAGGGAGGGGCGATCAACAACCCCTGGCCACTGGAGGACCGGCGCTACTACTCGTTCCTGTACGGGGAGGGGAAGGACCGGCGCGCCTACCCGGATTACGCCAACCTGAGCGCGGCCATCCGGATTCTGGAACGCGCTTCGGCCAAGCCGTTCTGCATCTATTTGCCGCAGACGTTCGTGCATCCGCCCTTCACGGCGCCGGCCGGTTTCCACAACATGTACGATCCGGCGAAGGTGCCGCCGTTGCGTCCGGCGGAGCTTCCGAAGCGACCGAATTATTTCGAGGCCATCCGGCGGACGCGGCGGCTGACGGAGCTGACGGAGGCCGAATTCCGCAAGATTCAGGCGGTGCACCTGGGGATGATCAGCTACAGCGACTGGCTGCTGGGTGAGCTGATGGAGGCTATCGAGCGGACGGGTCACACGGCGGACACGGCTCTGTTCGTGTTCTCCGACCATGGCGAATGGGGCGGCGACTACGGCCTGGTGGAGAAGTGGCCGAGCGCGGTCGAGGACGTGCTGACGCGGGTTCCGCTGATCGCACGGACGCCGGGCATGGCGCAGGGGCACGTCTCGGAGGAGATCGTGGAATTGTACGACATCATGGCGACCGTGTTGGAGCTGGCGGGGATTGAGGCCGAGCACACGCACTTCGCGCGGAGTCTCGTGCCGCAACTGCGCGGGCAACGGGGCGATCCGCAGCGGGCTGCCTTCGCCGAGGGCGGCTACAACGTTTACGAGCCGCAATGTTTCGAGCCCCTGGGCGACTTCAAATCTCCGGCCAACATCTATTACCCCAAGGTGAAGCTCCAAAACGAGCATCCCGAGACCATCACGCGCACGACCATGATCCGGACGCTGG
This sequence comes from uncultured Acidobacteriota bacterium, assembly GCA_963725415.1. GTDB lineage: Bacteria > Acidobacteriota > Terriglobia > Bryobacterales > Bryobacteraceae > CAVRZY01. Next base: position 83,039 of record CAVRZY010000306.1, read on the forward strand.
ACTACAAACTGGTGACGCGTCCGGACGGCCAGAGCGAGCTGTACGACATGAAGAAGGACCCGCGCGAGCTGCACAACGTCTACGGTGAGCGGGCCTACGCCGGCCCGCAGGAGGCGCTCCAGAAGCGCATGCTGGAGTGGTACATCCGCACCGCCGACGTAGCGCCCAGGAAGCACGACCCCAGAGGATTCCCGAAGAATTGAGTCATTGATGATTGAGCCATTGATTCATTGAGTGATTGGGGCATTCGTGGGGGCCTTCGCTTACGCGGGTTTTGCGGGCTTGTCCCAGGCAGCCATGATCAGGGCGAAACATTGCAGACCGCTTTGGATGACGGCAGAATAGCCGTGACCGGGACTGGTCCAGGCGCCGGCCAGGTAGAGGTTCTTGATTGGGGTCGTCTGCCCCACTCTCCGTGGCATCGCGTTGTCGAGGGTCTGGTCCCAGCCGTAGACAGCGCCGCGGTAGTTGCCGGTGTAACGGGCGTTGGTGAGCGGCGTGCCGATCTCCTTCACTTCGATGGCCTTGGAAAGCCCCGGCAGCAGGACCTTCTCCGCCTGCCGGATCAGAATGTTGGCGATCCTCTCTTTCTCGGCGCGGTAGGCCGCCTTATTGCCCTTCCAGTAGTCGGGCTCGTACGGCTTCCAGTGGTCGAAACCCTGAAGCGCAAGCAGGTTGATAGTGTTCTTGCCCTTGGGCGAATAGCCCTCGAAGAGGTTGTCGTAGAGCGCCAGGCCGAAGCCCGGATTGCCCATATCGCCTTGGACGGCGGCTTTGTATCCCGCGTCGCCGTCGTAACCCGGGGAATAGAAGACCTCGGTGTCGGTGATGCCCAGCCTGCGCACCAAGTCGGTTTTCAGGCCGAGGAATACCTGGAACGCCGAGAGGCTGACGCTGAAGCGGTCCATGCGCGCCAGGTAGTCTCTTAGGAGATCACTGGGCTCGAGCAGCTTGTGAAAGGTGTCGTAGGCGTTGGCGTTCGAGACCACGACTCTGGCTTTGTAGTCGCGGTTGTCCGCGGTCCTGACGCCGGAGGCGGCGCCGTTTTCGGCCAGGATTCGCTCGACCCGGGTGCGGAGCAACACTTTGCCACCGCGTTCTTCGATGAATTTGACGAAGGCGTCGCTGATGGTCTGAGACCGGCCCCTGGGATAGTAGCCGCCCTCGACGATGTAGGAGATGGTGGGCAGAGCGTAGTAGATGCTGGCGAGCCTGGAGGGCGGCAGCCCGAAGTATCCCCACAGCGCCGAGACGATGCCCTTGAGCTTGGGATCCTTGATCCTGGCGTCCACCACCTGCCCCCAGGTGCTGGCCGAGTAGCGGACCAGGTGCGGGAAGTCTATGGGCATGCGGCCCATGTCAGCGCT
>CAVRZY010000307.1:0-15208 GCA_963725415.1 uncultured Acidobacteriota bacterium
GAAATGGCCCGCGCCCCTCGCAGAACATGGGCCGGATGTACTCCGGCACGAAGCCGGGGATAGTGAACGCCTCTGCCACGCCCCGGTCGGCCGCCATGCGCCGGATGTTGTTTCCGTAATCGAAAACCACCGCACCCTGCCGCTTCAGCTCCAGCATGGCCCGCACGTGCACGGCAATCGAATCCATGGACCGATTCAGGTACTCTGCGGGGTTGGCGGCACGCAACTGCGCCGCGCTCTCCACTGTGAGGCCCGCAGGAATGTAGCCGTTCAGAGGATCGTGCGCGCTGGTCTGGTCGGTGAGCAGGTCCGGCACGATGCCCCGCCGCGCCATCTCCGGCAGTACCTCGGCGCAGTTGCCCGCTAATCCCACCGAGACCGCTTTCTTCTGACGAACCGCCTCGCGCAGGATGCGGAGGGCTTCGTCCAGGCTGGTGGCCATCATGTCGCAGTAGCCGGTGCGCAGCCGGCGCTGGATGCGCTCGGGGTCCACTTCGATACCCAGAAAGGCCGCCCCGTTCATGGTGGCCGCCAGGGGCTGAGCACCGCCCATACCCCCCATCCCTCCCGAAGCCAGCAGTTTCCCCGCCAGCGAGCCTCCGAAGTGCCGGCGCGCCGCGGCCGCGAAGGTCTCGTAAGTCCCCTGCAAGATCCCCTGCGTGCCGATGTAGATCCAGCTCCCCGCGGTCATCTGGCCGTACATGATCAGACCCAGCCTCTCCAGCGCGTGAAACTGCTCCCAGTTCGACCACTGCCCCACCAGGTTGGAATTGGCGATCAGCACCCGGGGCGCGTCATCGTGCGTCCGGAACACCCCCACCGGCTTGCCCGACTGCACCAGCAGCGTCTCGTCATCCTCCAGCGCTTCCAGTTCCCGCACGATGGCATGAAAGGACGGCCAATCCCGGGCCGCCTTGCCCGCCCCGCCGTACACCACCAGTTCCTGCGGCCGCTCGGCCACCTCCGGGTCCAGGTTGTTCATGAGCATCCGCAGGGCCGCTTCCTGCCGCCATCCCTTGGCCCGCAGGAGCGACCCGCGCGCCGCGCGAATCACCGTCTCCATGCCTCCACTCTATCAAGATCATCGACGGCCACATTCCTCTCACGCTTTTCTGCCCGCGAACGGCTCCAAAGCGTCAACTCGATGCCTCTGGCTTGTGCTGGCCCGCTAAAGTATGCTCCCGCCGTCTTGTACGATAATGGGCTTGCTATGCGTTGCCGCAGCTTGCTCTGGTTGGTGCCTTTCGCCTTTCTGCTGTCGAGTGGATGCAAGACCTCCCCTCCCGCCAATGTAGCCGCCTCGGTCAACGACCGCGCCATCTCCTTCGATGACCTCGAGAAAGCCTTCCGTATGCAGTTCTCCCTGCCGGGTGATCGCGCCGGCGACGAGCAGACCCTGGTCCAGAAACTGTACCTGTTGCGCAGCCTGATCGACGAAGAAATCATGCTCCAGCGCGCCGAGAAGATGGGGCTGATGGCCGTCGATACCGAGGTGGATGCGGCCTTCGACGAGTGGAAGCTGCGCTACGGCGCCGATGATCCGCAGAAAGAATTGGAAGCCGGCGGCATGAAGGTCGCCGACGTGAAGGCTGAGTTGCGGCGCGAACTCACCGTCAAGAAGTTGCTCAACAAGGAGATCACTTCCCAGATCGCCGTCACCGACAAGGAGATCGCCGATTTCTACAGCGCCAACAAGGCGGAGTTCAACTGGCAGGAGGCGCGCATCCATCTACGGCGCATCAAGGTCACGCCCACGCCGGATCCCGTTGTGCGCAACCTGCGCGGCAGCAAGGCCCAGAGCGAAGCCCAGGCCAAAACCAAGATCCAGATGATTGAAGCTCTGCTCAAGCAGGGCAGGGACTTCGCCCTGGTGGCGCAGAACTATTCCGAGGACCCCGAGTCGGCCCTCAACGGAGGCGACTTGGGCTTCATCCCCGAATCCGCCCTGGATTCCGCCAACCCGGTGTTGCGCAAGCTGGTGCAGGGCTTACGCCCCGGTCAGATCTCTCGCCCCGTGCGCACCTCGGAAGGTTATTGGATCCTGGAAGTGCTCGCCAAAGAGCCTAAAGGCCAGCGGCCTCTCGCCGACCCGCGCGTGCAGCAGACCATCCGCGAGACCTTGCTCAACCGCAAAGACCAGCTCCTCAAGGCCGCCTACTACGACATGGCCCGCAATGGGGCCCGCGTGGTCAACTACCTGGCCCAGACCGTCGCGGACAAGAAGGGCAAACTCAAGTAGGGCCGGCCCCGTTTACCGCGCGCCGTTCGCCCCGCCATTCACCAGGCTTGGCTTGCGGGTACGCCGAGCTTCGGGCAGGTCCGCCGGCGCGGCCTTGTGGATCTGTTCGAAGTATTGTTCCACGTAACGCTGGTAGGCCAGCGGAATCTCATCCCGATGAATCTCGCCGCCCGCCTCCCCGTGTATGGCCTCCTGCTGGGAATAGGCGGTCCGCAGCTTCTGTTGCTTGGCCGCGGGCACCTCGACCATCACTTCGCCGGTCAGATTCTGCGAGCGCTTGCCGAAGATCTCGCTGATCTTGCCCATGGCGGCAAGCTGCTCGGCCTCCCGAAGCTCCTTGCTGCCATCTTCCTTCCCAATGCCGCTGCGCCCTTCCTTGGCGGCCTGAAGGTCGGATTCCTTTTCCCCGCGTCTGCCGGCCCCGTCGGAGGCTTTCTGCATGCCCTCGCTTTGCTCGTCGGCCTGCGCGGCCCCGCTGGAGAGTCCGTCGGAAAGTTGCCGGCCCGGTCCTGGCGAACCTTTCTGGCCTGGACTCTGCCGCCCCTGCCCCAGGTCCTGCCGCCCCTGAGAGGCCGAGGCCATCTGCTGCGAATCGCCGCCCTTCGGCTGGATCTTCAGGCGCGAAAGCAGGTTCGCCATGGCGTCGCGAAACTTGTCCAGCAGGCTGTTGCTTTCCTTCGGAGAGTTGGAAGCGTGCTTGGAGGCCGCGCCCGAGGGTTCCCCTTCCGGCGACTCGCTGTCGTCGGAAGTCAGCCGCTCTCCAGCCCCGTCCTCCTCGTTCCCATCCGGGGACCCGCTGTTCGTCTGCCGGACCTTGACTTCCAGCGGCCGGGGCATCTCTCCTCTAGCTTCCCCAGCGGCGGTGCGCTCGAGGGTCGTACTTGAGACCCCGTCCTGCCCGCTGGCGGCTCCTCGGCCGCCTCCTCCACACTCAAGCCGTACTGTCTCAGCAACTCGCGGAAACGCTGCCGCTCCGGCCTCTTCACTGCTGCCGCGTGCTGAGCCGGCGATCGAAACGCATCCAAAACGATGGCCGCCAGCGGCGGGCGCAGGTCCAGCGTGTGCGAAACCAGGTACCGCAGCCCAAACAGGCCCGAGGCCACTACCCCCAGCGCCGCCATCGTGTACAGCGAGCGCGGCGCCGCCAGCGGCACGGCCCGCCCCAGGTCCACCTTACGGCAAAGGCGCTCGGCGGCCTGCCAGTTGGGCCGCCCGCATCCCCTCGGAGACCTTCCGGCCACTCGCCATGCGGTTGTAAAAGAACGCCGTCGATAGCGTGTCGTGCAGGCCCAGATTGCGGTCTACCCCTTGGGCGATCCGGTAAGCGGAAGGCAAACGCTTCCTGGTCCAATGAATACTCAGGACAAACGTCACCACACATAGCCCCGCCAACCAGCGCCAGTCCAGGATTTGGGTTCCCAGCAGCAGAAGCAGGATCACGCCCCCCATCCCGGCGCACACCGCGTTCATGACTTGGGTGACAATCAGGTTCCCGACGTGCCGGCGCCGGGCACGCCGCACCACTTCGTCAAGACCGAGCGGTTGATCCAAAATGACTCCACATCCATTATGACTCGCCGCCCAGTTTCGCGCAAAGACGCCAAGCTTCCGCAAAAACGCAAACCAATCTTGCCTGCTGAATTCTTTGCGCGCTTTGCGAAACCTTGGCGTCTTTGCGCGAAACGTCTTATCTGCCATGGCCTGGCACAGTGCCGGCGGGGTAGGGTTCGCTGCTGGCAGGCGAAAATCTGGCGAAAGTGAAGGCAGGGACGGCTAGGGCTGGATGGGCGCATTCAGGAAAAAAAATGCACTTCCACTGCTCGAAGATAGACCGCTGATGGTATACTGATGCTGGCCGGAAGGCCAAAAAGGAAATTCTGGTGGAGTACCATCCGCAACCACTAGAAGCGTCCGGTGTGCACCCAAGGCCTGGGGTGCATCGATTTCGAGGCCAGCCATGAAGCTCATGAGGGCGCGGCGCCCTTCAGGTGAGCCGATGCGTTCACGAATCACCGTTGGGTCTCCTCTGTCCGGTTCCAGGCTGCATCTTTGTCTCGCCAGGGTCTGGCGGGCCAACCGTAGACAATGCAGGAATACAAAAGGATTTAAGAGGGTCTAGTCATGAAGTCTATTCGAATGGTTGTTTCTCTCTTGTTTCTGTTGGTGGCCATGCTGCCAACAGCCAATGCCCAGAGCGTCACCGGCCAGGTATCGGGACGGGTTACCGACCCGACTGGCGCCCTCATCGTCGGCGCCAAAGTTCAGTTAACCCACGATCTTTCGAAGCAGGTTCGTGATTTCACGACCGAGACTAGTGGAGCCTTCATCTTCACGGGCCTTGTGCCGGGAAGCTACAGTATTCACGTCGCACAGCCCGGCTTCAAAGCCTATGACCAGAGGGCGATCGTCGTCGCCGCGCAGGAGAGGGTGGATCTGCATGAGATCCGGTTGGAGGTCGGCGACGTCACCACCTCGGTCGAGGTCAGCGCCTCTACAGTGCACGTCGCCACCGACAGTTCCGACCGCTCGATCGCCATCAACCTCCATCAGATCGACGACACCCCGACCCGCGGCCGCAATCCGCTCAACGTCATCATGACGCTGCCCGGCGTGCAGACCGTGGCGTCGAACGACTACCGCGGCTGGAACGGCGGCGGTATCCCGGGCGTCAACGGCGGACAGCAGGGCCAGATCATCCTCAACGTGGACGGCGCTGCCAGCCAGGACTCGGGCAACCTGAACCCCGGGTACATCTCTCCCAGCATGGACTCCGTCGGCGAGGTCAAGCTGCTGACCTCCAACTACACCGCCGAGTATGGCGGGCGCACCGCCGGCCAGTTGACCCTGACCACCAAGAACGGCATGCCCCAGTTCCACGGCACCGCCTACTGGTACTACCGCCACGAATCGTTCAACGCCAACACCTTCTTCAACAACAAGACCAGAGTGCTGAGGCCGCGCTACCGCTACCAGAATCCCGGGGGCACCATCAGCGGCCCGCTGATCATCCCGGGCACGCGGTTCAACAAGGCCCGGCAGAAGCTGTTCTTCTTCTTCTCCTACGACCTGCTGAGAAACAACACCATCGGCTTCAACACCTACACCATGCCCTCGGCGCTGGAGCGGGCGGGCGATTTCTCCAAGACCGTGACCACCACTGGCGTGCAGGTGCCGGTTTACGATCCCCTCACGCAGGCGGTCTTCCCGGGCAATATCATCCCCGCCAACCGCATCAGCCCGCAGGGACAGGCCATGCTGAACCTGTTCCCCTTGCCCGATCCGCTGGGCTTGGCGTTGGACCCGACGGGCAACCGCGGGTACAACTTCCGCTACCCGGTGCAGCAGTTGAGACCGCTGGACGACAAGATCCTCCGCCTGGACTACAACCCCTCGCCCAAGGTGATGACTTACGCCCGCCTGTTGCAGGACTACCAGGCGCAGAACGGTTACCAGACCACGGTGGGACCTCAGGGCGGCGCCTGGGGGCAGTTCCCCACCAGCTATCACGTGCAGGCGGTGGGCGCCATCGGAACCATCGTCTACACCTTCAGCCCGACCTTGATCAACGAATTGAGTTGGGGCATCAACCGCGGCAAGCAGGGCGTTGATCCGCTGGACGACACCAGCAGCAACAAGAACAACGGCGGCGCCAGGACCTACCAGGACAGCCTGCTGCCGCTGAAGGATTCGGCCGGCAAAGCGCTGACCCTGCCGCGCATCAACCAAGCCAGCAACGTCCTAAACCTGCTGCCGCAGGTGAATTTCGGGTTCCCCTCGGGTTTCGGCGCGCAGTCTTCCGGCCAGGGCATCTCGGGCACGCCGAACTTCGCCAACGACCCCCGCTGGCCCTTTGGCGGAACCGACCAGTTGCAGACCCTCCAGGATAAGGTTACCTGGCTCACCGGTCCGCACACCCTTAAGATCGGCTTCTACTACGAGCGCATGGCGCGCAACGTGAGCGTGTACTCGGTGTACAACGCCGCCGGAACCTACTACTTCGGCTCCGACCGCTCCAGTTCGCTGGACACCGGGTACCCTTACTCCAACGCGCTGCTGGGCAGCATGTTCGCCTACGGCGACGACAACACGAAACTGGTTAATCACGCGCACTACACGCAGGTCGAGTGGTACGTGCAGGACACCTGGAGGGCCGCTCGCCGGCTGACGTTCGACTACGGCCTGCGCTTCTACCGTGTGGGCGACCTGAACTCGGCGCGCAACCACCTGGGCCTGTTCGACACTTCCGCGTACGATCCCAACAAGGCCGGCCAGTTGCTCTACCCGGCCTGCTCCACCCCGGTAAGCACCACCACCTGCCCGACGGCCAATAAGATCGCGATCAATCCCAAGACCGGCGCGACCTTCCCTTACGTCCGGCAGGGCACGTTCGATACCTCCTCCTACAGCACCACCCCGTTCACCGGGATCAAGTACTACGACACCCACTTCTTTAACGTCGCCCCGATTCAACTCGGACCGCGCGTGGGCTTCGCGTGGGACGTGTTCGGCGATGGCAAGACTGCCATGCGCGGCGGCTTCGGCATCACGGTGGGCCGCAACTGGGATGTGGACCACATCGGAGCCAAGGGCGCGGGGCAGGGCCCGTTGATGGTGCCGCCTTACTTCCTGGCCCCCACCATCCTCTACACCACTTTCGAGAACCTGGCGAGTTCCCAGGCGTACTACACGCCGCAGAACCTGATCGGCGGCGATCCCAACGAGAAGCCGCAAAGGACCTACAACTGGAGCTTCGGCATCCAGCGGGAACTGCCCTTCGGTATGATCGCCGACATTTCGTATGTGGGCAACGCGCTGAAGAACGGCTACGGCCAGATGTACGACAGCAACGCGGTGGCGCCGCTGACCACCTGGAAGCCCTCGGGATGCGCCACCCCGATCGTGGTCGGCGGCATTTCGTCCGGCTGCCCGCAGTCGCAGTTCGTCGACCCGACCACCAACCCGACCAACCCCGGCTACTACTCCACCAACCTGATCCGGAACCTGGTCGGCTACAAGAGCATCGGCAACATCGTCGACTATACCCAGTCCTACACCAACAACTACAATTCGCTGCAGGCGCAGTTGAACCGGCGCAGGGGTAAGATCCAGTGGAACCTGAACTACACCTGGTCCCGAACCATCGTCTACAACGGCCAGGGCAACGGGAATTTCTATCAGTTTGTCAACGCGAACCTGATGAAGAACGTGGCTAACCGCCGGCACGCCATCAACTTCAACATGGGCTACGATTTCCCGACGGTCAGCCAGCACTTCAGCAACGATTTCGGGAAATCGTTTTCCAAGGTCGTGATGGACGGCTGGCACCTCAACGGCAACGGCGCCATCTACGCCGGCTCGCCGTACACCGTGAGCTGCGGCGCGACGGGCCAGCCCTCGCAGTTCTGGACCGGCACGCCGACCGCTTACCTGCCGTTCCGCTGCCAGATGGGCAGCGACATTTTCCTGCCCAGCGGCACGCTGCCTTCGGCCACGGAAGATCCGCGGTTGCAGATTCCGCTGAACAAGGCCAACTTCGTGCTGCCGGGAGCCACCTCTCTCGGCATCGGCAACACGCCGATGACCCTGTTCTACGGTGTGTGGATGTGGAACCTGGACTTCTCCCTGGCCAAGATGACCAGGATCGCGGAAGGGAAGACCCTGGAACTCCGCATCGAGACGTTCAACACTTTGAACCACTTCAACCCGAGCAACCCGAACACCTCGCTGACCTGGAACTTCACCAGTGGGGCGCAGACCAACGCCGCCTTTGGCACCATTCAGGGCGCGCAGGTTGATCCTCGCCGCGTGGTGCTTTCGGCAAGAATCCGTTTCTAGAGAATCGACCGTCAGAACCACTTTCTGGGGCAGACAGGCCTGCCTGGGGTAGACAGGCCTGCCCCACGGTTTTCACCGGTGAAATGCTTCACGCCAGCGCAGCAATCGTTTTGAGATTCGCAACACGTCTTTTTTCGTTATCAACGGTCGTAAAGTTTGGTGAGAACGGCCAAACGAAGCGCTGGCGATGCCTGCGGTGTCAGTGGTGGCGGGACTTGGGGAGATGAGTGTGAGGGAGCGGTTTTTTTGAGGATCAAGCATCTATGAAACGACGAACATTCATACAGAGCTGCGCCACCGGCGTGCTGACCCTGGTGGCCGACAATCCGCTGTCGCCCCAGACCGCCAGTGCAAGGGCTCTGGAAGAGGCCTTCCGGCGTCCGCCGGCTTCGGCCGGCCCTTACACCTGGTGGCACTGGATGAACGGGAACGTAACCGCGGACGGAATCACGCGCGACCTGGAGGCCATGAAGCGCGTGGGCGTCGCGGGGTTCCAGCTTTTCGAGGTCAGCGATGGAATCATCCCGGGCCCGGTGAAGTACGGGAGCCCGGAACATCTCAAGCTTCTCCAGCACGCCGCAGAGGAAGCCGACCGCTTGGGGCTGGCCTTCGAGCTGCACAACTGCCCCGGCTGGTCTTCGACCGGCGGGCCTTGGATTACGCCGGCGCTCTCGATGCAGCAACTGGTGTGGACCGAGGCCTTCGTCACCGGCGGGCAACAGGTAAGCATCCCGCTGCCACAGCCGTACGCCAAGCGCGGCTACTACCGCGACGCATTGGTGCTGGCGTTTCCGTCGCTCGAAGGCGAGAGGCGGCCCATGCGGGCTCTGGTGAGCAACGCCACTTCGAGCAGCGGCCCGGTGGACGTGAAGCGGTTGACCGACGGCGACCTGTCCGGGGGAGTGGAGGTTCGGCCGGCCGGTTCCGGCCAGCCCGCCTACCTCCAGTTGGAGTTTGCCGAGCCCTTTGAGGCGCGCTCGATTGCGGTTTACATCGCCGCGCTTGGCGGCGCGGGCGCCCCTGGCGGGGGCCGCGCCCCGGCGGCTCCTATGACGTTGGAAGCCTCGGATGATGGCGCTCAGTTCCGGAGGGTTTGCGATTTGAGCCTGCTGCCGGGCCGGGCAGGCTCGATTGAAGCCCCCGCAACCGCGAATTTCCCCGCCGTCCGGGCGAAGTTTTTCCGCCTGGTTTCCCCTCGGGCGACGCGCTTCGCCGATGTTCAGCTTTCAGGGGCGAGCCGCATCCCCGACTGGCCGATCAAGGCCAACTTCACTAGTCGGAGCGGGCCCGGCGGGGCTATGGTGGAGGCGCCCAGAACAACGCCGGAATCGCCCAGCGGGGCGGCTATCGATCCCGCGTCGGTTCTCGACATCACCCAGTACATGGACGCGTCAGGCCGGCTGAACTGGCCGGCGCCCGCTGGAAACTGGACCATTCTGCGCCTGGGACACACCTCAGTCGGCATTGAGAACCATCCCGCCCCGGAAGGCGGCGTGGGGATGGAGTGCGACAAGTACAGCCGGGCGGCCATGGATTTTCACTTCAATCAGTTTTTCGGGAAGCTGTTGCCGGCCATGCGCCCGCTGGCCGCCAAAGGCAAGGCGGGGGCGCTGGTCGATAGCTACGAGGTGGGCATGCAGACCTGGACCCCGGGGTTTCTGCAGGAGTTCCAGCGGCGCCGTGGCTACGATCTGCGGAATTACCTGCCGGCCATGACGGGCCGCGTGGTAGGCAGCGCCGATATCTCCGACCGCTTCCTGTGGGACGTCCGGCGGACGCACGCTGACATGATGTCGGACAACTACTATGGCCGCTTTGCCGAACTGTGCCGGCAGCGCGGCGTCATCTCCTACACGGAGCCTTACGACGGCGGCCCGATCGATCACATGCAGGCGGGCTCGCGGGTGGACATTCCCATGGGCGAGTTCTGGGTGCGGCGCCTCGACCGGAGCGCCAACCGGCGCATAAAGCTGGCGGCCTCGATCGCGCACGTGAACGGGAAGGCAGTGGTGGGCGCGGAGTCCTTCACCGGGGGAGGCGCGCTTTCCAGATGGCTGGAATTCCCGTACGCCATGAAAGCTCAAGGGGACTGGATGTACACCCAGGGGCTGAACCGGTTCATCTTTCACCGCTACGCGCAACAGCCTCATCCCGACGCCGTGCCGGGCATGACTATGGGGCCGCACGGATGGCATTTCGAGCGCACCAACACTTGGTTCAATCAGGGCGCGGCCTGGCTCCAGTACGTGGTGCGCTGCCAGCAGACCCTCCAGCAAGGGCTTTTCGTGGCCGACCTGGCCTACTTCACGGGCGAGAACGCTCCTTTGCCCACGCGAGAGCAGAGTAGTCTGAGCCCCGCACTCCCGCAAGGCCACGACTACGACCACGTGCACGCGGAGACTGTCCTGTCGCGCATGAAAGTCCAGAAGGGCCGGATCGTCCTGCCGGACGGGATGAGCTACCGGGTGCTGGTCCTCCCGAACAACACCACCATGACGCTGGAAGTGCTGCGCAAGATTCGTGACTTGGTGGAACAGGGCATCTGCCTGGTGGGTCCCAGGCCGGAACACTCTCCCACTCTGTCCGGGTATCCGGTGAGCGAAACGGAGGTGCGGCGCATCGCCAGCGAGGTCTGGGGCAACCTGAACGGGACGACGCTCACGGAACGGGCCTTCGGCAAGGGACGGGTGTTCTGGGGGCAGCCGCTACGGGCGGTGCTGGACAAGCTGAACGTCCGGCCCGATTTCGAGTTCACGGCGCGCTCGGCGGATCCGGCGGTGAACTATATCCACAAGCGCGTCGGGGACGCTGAGGTGTACTTCCTGGCCAATCGCCAGCGGCGTTCCGAAGACCTGGTCTGTACGTTCCGGGTGAACGGCAAGCAGCCGGAATTCTGGAACCCCGCTACCGGCGAGATCACCCCAGCGGCGATCTACGAGGTGGCGGATGGACGGGTGCGTATGCCGGTGCGGCTCGATCCGGTCGGGTCGGTATTCGTGGTGTTCCGTGCGCCGGCGCCGGCGCAGCATTTGCAGGCCGTGGTTAAGGATGGCACGGCGGTCGCTGGAACCGAGCCTTTCCCGGCGCCTGCTGCCGGGCTGCACCGCGGGATGGCGAACAATTTCACCGTAAGCGTCTGGGTGAAGCCGGAAGTGGACGTGACGCCCGCAACGAGCTTCGTGTTCTACCCGCCCGAGGGCGATGTCCTCTACGGGGAGGGGCATGCCTCGTGCGGGCTGTCGGCGGGCCGCAATGGCGTAACCGTCTACGAACGGGCGGGCGGCCGGTTCCCGGCCGTGCTGGAGGCTGCAATGCCGCTCTCGGGCTGGACGCACCTGACGCTCCTCTACAAAGAGGGCGTGCCGTCGCTGTATGTGAACGGCAAGCTGGTTCGTCAAGGCCAGAAATCGGGCAAAGTGGTTCACCCGGGCCTCGGCGAGGCCTCTGGAGAAACGGACATCACCTACTTCGAAGGCGACCAGAGCCAGCCGGAACTATTCCCCGAGGCGCTGGGCGAAGATCGCATCCAGAAGTTGGCGGCAGCCGGAGTTCCCAAGCCGGAGGACCCGCCGGCCCTCGAACTGGCGGGCAGAGGGAAAGCCGAACTGCTGATCTGGCAGGACGGCAACTACTCGTTGCGCGACAGCGCGGGCCAAACTTCCTCCGTAGAGATTAAGGGCCTCGGCCGGCCGGTGCAAATCTCAGGGCCGTGGCGGGTCAGCTTCCCGCCGAACCTGGGGGCGCCCGCGGAGGTGACGCTTCGCCAGTTGGTGTCGCTGCACAAGCACTCTCAGGCGGGAGTGAAATACTTCTCGGGCACGGCGACGTACACGAAACGATTCAGCGTTGCCGCCAGTGCCATCGCGGGCGGCAAGCGGCTGTACCTGGACCTGGGGCGGGTGGAGGTGCTGGCCGAAGTCCGCTTGAACGGCAAGGATCTCGGCACGCTGTGGAAGCCTCCCTACCGGGTGGACATCACCGATGCGGTTCGCTCCGGGAACAACGACCTGGAAGTTCGGGTAACGAATCTCTGGCCCAACCGCCTCATCGGCGACGAGCAACTCCCGCCGGAGAACGAGTACGCGCAGGCGGGCGAAGATATGGGGCCGTGGCTGCGGGAGGGCGCCATCAAGCGCATGCCGGATTGGTATCTGCAAGGCAAGCCCAAGCCCCCGGGCGGACGGATCACGTTCACGACGTGGCAGCATTTCACCAAGGAATCCCCGCTGCTGGAATCCGGGCTGATCGGGCCGGTCCGGCTGCGAACGGGGGTGCGGCGAGCAATCGCCCTCTGATCCGGAGTTGAGAAAGCGCCGCGCCGCATCCGCGGCGTGGCAAGTAGTACGGGAGGATTGAGATGAAACGTCGAACATTCATGGAGACCTGCGCCGCGGGCGCAGTGACACTGGTAGCTGAAAAACCGCAACTGGCGCAGGCCGCGGAGACAACCCTGGAGGAAGCCTTCCGGAATCCGCCCTCGTCGGCCTTCGCTAAGACTTGGTGGCACTGGATGAACGGGAACATCAGCGCCGTCGGAATCACCCGCGACATGGAGGCTATGAAACGGGTGGGCGTCAATGGGTTCCAGATCTTCCAGGTCGGCTCGGGCATTGTGAAGGGCCCGGTCGATTACGGCAGTCCGGAACATCTCCAGCTCTTGCAGCACGCGGCCAAAGAAGCTAATCGGCTGGGGCTGGAATTCGCCATGCATAACTGCCCCGGCTGGTCATCGAGCGGCGGCCCATGGATGACGCCGGAGCTTTCCATGCAGGTGCTGACGTGGACGGAGACCTCCGTCGCCGGCGGCCAGAGAGTAAACATCACGCTGCGGCAGCCGAACGCGACGCGCAACTACTACCGCGATGCCATGGTGCTGGCGTTCCCGGCGCAGCCCGGCGACCAGGTACAGCCCACAAGGATTACTACGAACAGCGGTCCAGTGGACGCGAAGCTATTGAACGCCGGCGACCCGGCGGGAGGGATCGAGATTCGCCCGGCCGCGGAAGGCCAATCGGCCTTTCTCCAGTTGGAATTTGCCGAACCCTTCGAGGCGCGGTCGATGGCGATTACCAGCGCCCCGATAACAGCCGGCGGGCCCCGCCCCGGCGGCGGCTTCCCGGGCTTCGGCCCGTCGAGCCCGATGTCGCTGGAAGTCTCCGACGACGGCGCTCAGTTCCGGAAGCTCTGCGACATTCCCGGGGGCGGCGGTCGTGGCTTCGGCGGCCGCGGAAGTGACGTTCCTACGATGCTGAATTTTCCCGCGACCCGGGCGAAGTATTTCCGCGTGGTTTCTCCTCAGGCGCGCCGCTTCGTTGATGTCCGGCTGTCCGGGGCTTCCCGCATCGCCAACTGGAGCGCCAAGGCCAACTTTACGGGTTTCGGTTTTGGGTCGGGCGGAGGGCCCGTGACGAGCGCCGTGCTGGCGCCGCCCAGCGGGCCGATGATCGACCCCAACTCGGTTCTCGACATCACCCAGTCCATGAACGCGCAGGGCCGGCTCGACTGGCAGGCGCCCGCGGGCGACTGGACCATTCTGCGTATCGGACATACCACCACCGGAAGACAGAACAGCCCCGGCCCGGACGGCGGCGTCGGTCTGGAGTGCGACAAGTTCAGCAAAGAGGCCTACGATTTCCATTTCAATCAGTTCTTCGGAAAGTTGTTCGATGTGATCGCTCCGCTGGCCGTCAAGGGCTTGGCGGCTTCGATCATCGACAGTTACGAGACCGGTATGCAGAACTGGACGGCGCGGTTTCCGCAGGAATTCCAGAAGCGCCGCGGATATGACTTGCGGAAGTACATGCCGGCCATGCTGGGCCGGGTGATCGGCAGCGCCGAAATCTCCGAGCGTTTCCTTTGGGACGTCCGCAAGACGCAAGCCGAGCTGATGCAGGAAAACTACTACGGCCGCTTTGCCGAAGACCTCCACCAGCGCGGGATGCGGTGCTTCATCGAGCCTTACGATCCGGGCAATTTCGACGAGATGCCGACCGGC
The DNA here is from genome assembly GCA_963725415.1 of uncultured Acidobacteriota bacterium. Lineage (GTDB taxonomy): Bacteria > Acidobacteriota > Terriglobia > Bryobacterales > Bryobacteraceae > CAVRZY01. The sequence goes on from CAVRZY010000307.1 coordinate 14,070, forward strand.
CAGTACGCCGACATGCCCATGGGCGAGTTCTGGCTGGGGCAAGCGAATCATCACAGCATCAAGCTGGTGGCCTCGGTCGCGCACGTGTACGGGAAGAAAATAATCGGCGCGGAGTCCTTCACCGGGCAGACGAAATGGCAGGAACACCCCTACTGCATGAAGGCGCTCGGCGACTATATGTACACCCAGGGGCTGAACAACTACGTCTTCCATCGCTACTGCCATCAGCCCCATCCGGACGTCGCGCCGGGCATGACCATGGGGCCCTGGGGATGGTACTTCGACCGGACCAACACCTGGTTTGAAAAGTCTGGGACGTGGCTTAAGTACGTGGCCCGCGCCCAGAACATGCTGCGGCAGGGCTTGTTCGTGGGGGACCTGCTCTATTTCACGGGCCAGGATTCTCCCGTGGTGGCGCCTGGGCTGGCTCAACTCAGCCCTCCGCCCCCGCCGGGATACGATTGGGACACCATTGACGCGGGCGCGATCCAGACGCGCATCAAGATCCAGAACGGGCAGATCGTTCTGCCGGACGGGATGAGCTACCGCGTGCTGGTGCTTCGGGACAACACGAAGCTATCAGTGGAACTGCTGCGCAAAATTCGTGACCTGGTGAACCAGGGCATGTGGCTGGTGGGTCCCAAGCCGGCACAGTCTCCGAGTCTCTCTGACAAGGATGCGGAGGTGCGCCGCCTGGCCGCCGAAGTGTGGGGCGATCTGAACGGAACGACGGTTACGGAGCGGGCGTTCGGCAAGGGCCGCGTGTTCTGGGGCCAGCCGATGCGCGCGGTTCTGGACAAGCTGGGTGTCAAACCCGATTTCGAATACGCATCCCGCTCCGCCGATGCGCCGGTCAATTGGATCCACCGGCGCGCCGGCGACGCCGAAGTCTACTTCGTGGCCAATCGACGCCGGCGAAGCGAGGATTTGGTCTGTACGTTCCGCGTGAGCGGTAAGCAGCCGGAGTTCTGGGACGCGGTGACTGGCGAGATCGCCAAGGTGGCCACCTACGAAGAGGCCGACGGACGGACGCGGGTTCCGATTCGGCTCGAGCCGGCTGGGTCGATCTTCGTCGTGTTCCGTTCTCCAGCCCCGGCACGGCGCCTCCAGGCCATCGCGAAGGATGGCGCGACAATCGT
>CAVRZY010000308.1:0-3345 GCA_963725415.1 uncultured Acidobacteriota bacterium
CCTCCCCGGTAAGGACGACCTGGCAGAAAGCGGAACGTCTGGTGCAGCGCTGTATCGAAATACGCGGCATTAAAGTCAAAATTGCTAAAGTACCTATCCCGGTGGCTTATGGTCCGGCGTTTGAAGGTGAGGATACGCGGGTAGCCGCGCGTCGAGTTCGGTGGCAAAGGCGGTACTTGCTTTGAGCTCCTGTCCATGAAGGACATGGACGCCGTTGAAGATGGTAAGATTACCGTGGTAGAGCACCGAACCTGGATACCACCACCGTGGGCGCCAAGATGCCTTAGGTATCGTCGTAGAGGTGGCCGGCCGAAAGATGCAAAAAGACTTTGAGCCTGTCCTGGAAAGACAATTCCATCACTTCTTGAACGGCGCCGAAGGGGTAAGACATGGGGCAGCGCGATATCACCTGGATCAGGATCTCCAAGCCGTGGTGGAAAAGGGCTTCAGATTGAAGCATATCGGTAGTATCCTGCACACTAACTTCCCACAATCAATTCGGCGCGATTGTCGATAAGATGCAGATAACCTTCTATACCGAGTCTGCACAAGGTCAAGCAATTGATGGGACAAGCCCGGACTATCTATCAGGAGCCAACGTTCGTACCGCCGGCCTGACCGACGAAGCGGTAGACACCTACTACAGTTGCACACTGTGCCAGTCCTCTGCGCCAACTCATGTTTGCGTGATAAATCCCGAGCGTCTACTGGCGGATTCGTTTCGCGGACGCCCTTCCCCAGCGCGAGGATTCCGGCGTCGCTGTTGAACCCGATCGGCGTGGCGGTGCTGGGAAAGCTGCCACTGCCGACCGAGAATGTGCCGACGCAAATCGGCCTGGAGAACTGGGCGTCCACGATGAACTTCACCGCCCACGTGAAGAACTACCAGGCGCGCATCGACCAGCAGCTCAGTGACAAGCAGCGCCTGTTCGTGCGGGTGGCGGTGCCCGATTTTCGCCAGTCGCCCGACACGCCGTATTTCCCGGGGCCCTCAGCGTGCCGCCGAACGGACAAAGCAACCTCAACACCGACAACCGGCGGCAGAAATCGGCGATCGTCGATGATACCATTACCTTCACGCCCAGCTTTGTAGGATCGTTCCGGGGCGGCTACACGCGGCTGTACAGCGTGAACTTCACGGACGGCGACCGGCAGAACCCGGCCGATCTGCAACTGCCTGCGGCCATCACGGCCCACCAGACCGCGCCGGCCTGGCCGCAATTCAACATCGGCGCCGATCTGGCGCCCTTCATCGGCAGCAAGCCGCGGCTCAGCGTGAACGACGTGTGGACGGCGCTGGCCAACCTCACCAAGCTCCAAGGCAACCACAACCTGCGGTTCGGCGTGGACTATCGCGCGGTGCGCTGGAACGAAAACAACCCGGGCGAACAGGCCAACGGCCAGTTCCTTTTCAACAACACGCTGACGCGCTCGGACCCGACGAAAGGCTCGTCGGGGACCACCTCCGGGAGCGCGATGGCGTCGCTGCTGCTGGGTTTGCCATCGACCGCCGGCACCAGCCGCATCGGCTACGTTTCGGCGCTCAGCTTGCAGAGCATCTACTCCGCCTTCTTCTTCCAGGACGACTGGAAGGTGACCTCCAAGCTGGTGCTCAACCTGGGGTTGCGCTACGAGCTGGAGACCCCTGCGACCGACCGGTTCGACCGGCTGATTTATGACTTCGACCCTAACGCCAATCTGGGCCTGACCGCGGCGGGCCTGGGACCGCTGCGCGGCGGAGTGCGCTTCGTCGCCGCCGGCGGAATCGGACGGCGGCAAGGCCAGCTCGACACCAACAACTTCGGCCCGCGGGTGGGCTTCGCCTGGACGCCCAAGCCGAGCTTCGTCGTCCGCGGCGGCTACGGCATCTTCTTTTCCAGCGGCATCACCAACCTCAGCAGCGGAACTCCGAGCACCGACGCGGCCTTCGGAGCCACCACGCAGTATGTCGGGTCCAGTGGCGCCGACATCACTCCTATCCCGGGTGTGAGCCTGAGCAATCCGTTCCCCAGCGGGTACGTCCAGCCCACCGGCAAGACGCTGGGCATCGCCACCGACCTGGGCAGCAACATCACCTTCCAGAATCCGACCCGCGTGCTCCCCTATGTGCAGCAGTTCCAGCTCAGCCTCCAGAAGCAGTTCCGCGGCCAGACGCTGGGCGAGGTCGCCTATGTACGCATGCACAGCCTCAGGCTCTACGAGGATTACAACCTCAACCAGCTTCTGGATTCCGTGCTTTCCCTGACCAACAGCGTTCCGAATCCGTTCCTGGGCCTTCTGCCGGCCAATTCGACCCTGGGGCAGGGTTCTACCGTGCGGGCCAACGCGCTGACGGTGCAGTACCCGGCCTTCAGCTCGGTGGTCCAGCAACGCAACGCCAGCGGAAGAAACAACTACCACAGCTTCCAGGCCCGCGTGCAGAAACGCATGTCTCGCGGCCTGCAAGTGGTGGCCAACTACACCTTCTCCAAGGCCATGCTGTACTACCAGTACAGCGCCGTCAACTCGCGGCCATTCTGGCGGTCGGTTTCCCCCATCGACGCGCCGCACCTGGCGCGCGCGTTCGTGACCTATGAGATGCCGTTCGGGCGCAAGCGGTCCTGGGGCACCAACTGGGCGCGCTGGCTGGACTCGCTGGCGGGGGGATGGTCGCTTAGCTGGGCGGCACGGTACAACAGCGGCGTGCCGCTTGCCCTCACCGATTTGAACGGGGCTCCAATCCCCATCGCTGACCCGCGGACCTCCGGATCGATGAAGGACCGCCTGGGCGACCGGATCGACCCCACCACCAAGCTGCCACTCAATCCCTATTTGCGGGCCTCGGCGTTTGCGCACCTGCCGGACTTCACCGTCTCCAAGGAGCCGCTGTTCTATTCCTGGCTGCGCGCTCCGGGCCTGCTCAGCAACACGGCCGCGCTTTCGAAGACTCTATCGCTTGCGGAGCGGTGGAAGCTGGAGTTGCGGGCGGACATCAACAACCCGTTCAACTCGCCGCAGTACGCCGCTCCGAACACGAATCTGGCCACGCCCTCGGCGTTCGGAACCATCACCGCGGCCGGCGGTAGCCGAGTCGTGGTGTTCGGCGCCAGGGTGACGTTCTGACCTGAAGACAGCGGTCAAGGAGGATTCTTATGAGGTATGGTTGTGTGTTTTGCGCCCGTGGCGGAGCGGCGCTGGCGGCCATGGCTCTGGTTCTGGCGCTGGTTCCCATGAACGCTCAGACGACGGGTTCCATTTTCGGCACCGTGACAGACGAAAGCGGGGCGGTGATGGCGGGGGTCCAAATCCGGGCCACCAACACGCTCACCAGCAATACGTAATGGAACCAAGCAGATGACATAACAC
>CAVRZY010000309.1:0-13064 GCA_963725415.1 uncultured Acidobacteriota bacterium
GACCATATTGCTCTGTGCGGTGGCTTCGCTGATGATCGCGGCGCAGATCAGCGCCAACCCGACCGGCGAGTTCAGCGCCGTCCACTTCGACTGCCAGTCGGCGGTCAACGGGACGCCTTGCGTCTGGGACCAGGTCTTCAACTTCCAGGCGGGCGGGTCCAACGCGGCCACCTACCTGATGAAGATCGGGTCGGACGGCGGGTTCCTCAGCGACGCGCGCGATGCGCTTTCCCAGGTGGAAGGGACCATCGCGATCAAGACGCCCGCCGGCGTCCGTTACCTCCAGCTCTACAGCACCTGATCCAGATCCGCCCGGGGCGGGCCTCGTGGTCCGCCCCGGGAATCCTGGTCCCCCGGAAAAGGAGACGAGCACATGAGTACCACGATCGAGATGCAGGCCAAAGCCGCAGAGACCCAGGGGCAGATCCGCAACTTCCAGGCCAAGCTCTTCACGATCGGCATCCGCGAGGAGGCGCTGGCCAAGGAGCGTCAGGCGGCGGAGCGCGAGCTCGCTGGCGCCATCGGTCAACTGAACGCCTACACCGAAGCCCGGCAGATCGCTTTGGCTGTCGAGAACAGGGCTACCGAGGAGCTGGTTGCCAGGCAGCGGGAAGCCAAGCAGCGGGTCGCTGCCAAGCAGGCCGCCAGGCAGGCCGCCAAGCAGGCCGCGGCCAGGACGCAGGGCGGTCCGGTGGCCGGGGAATAATGACCGTGGTGGCGGGTCCGGTCCTGGTCTCTTTCCGGGGGCCAGGCCGGCCCGCCGCCCGAACTGAGAGGAACGATCCATGAATTGCCCACAATGCAAGAGTGACAAGGTCGAGTTCGGCACTGGCCGGTCCGGGAAGATAGAGGCCGGCGGCAAGGTGCTCTTCGGCAAGCACTGCAAGGCCTGCGGCTACTTCTGGAGCGACGACGTCGCCCCGCCCAAGCTGGTCGCTCCAGCGGTCGCGCCCGAGCTCAAGGGCGTGCCTCCGGCGCCGCCGGCGGCTGCACCCGCCGCCCCGGCCAAGGCCAACGGCAAGGCCAAGGGTAGCCGCAAGGGCCAGCAGCAGCCCTAGTCAGGGCCCGCGCCCGTGGCCGACAACCCCTTCCAGATCGCGGCGAAGGCCGCCCTGCCGGCGTTCTACACGCTGGCCGGGGAGGTCATCACCTACGCGCGCCTGGCGGCCTCGGTGACGATCACCGCGCTCCGCAACCGCCAGGGCGCGGACATGGTGGACAGCCAGGGCGTCTACGCGCGCGCGTCGCGGGTGGAGTTCACTTTCAAGCAGGCGGACCTGGTCCTGGGCGGCGCCGCGGCCGAGCCGGAGCGCGGCGACACCATCACCGACGCCGCGGGGATCGTCTACGACGTCCAGGCCGACGCCGAGCGGCTGGAGGACACCGCCGAGTGGCGGGTCCCGGTCCGCGAGGTGGACGACTGATGGGCCTTTTCAAGAGCTTCGCCACCGGCGGCACTGGCGGCTCAGGCATGGGCGGCGCCATGACCGTCCCGGAGTTCAACGCCTGGGTCGAAAGGCTCAAGCGCTTCCGGCCCAACGGGACCCGCGGCGCGATGCAGCACCTGGGCAAGTACATCCGGACGCAGCACCGCGACCGCCTGAAGGCCCACGTCAGCCCGGATGGCCAGCCCTGGCAGCAGACCTTCGCAGCTCCGCGGCCGCGGGTCGGCGAACGCGCCCCGATGATCGTCTCCAAGGGGCCGCTCGGGACCATCGGCCCCAAGGACAAGCTCCCGAGCGCGCGCACCGGCCGCTACCCGGCGGTGGTGGTGGAGCAGATCCGGACGGCGGCGGGCAAGCGCCGCGCGGTGGCCTTCCGCGAGCGCTACGGCCCGCCGTTCAAGCCCGAAAAGGCGCTGATCCGGACCGCCGGCAAGCGCAGGGCGACTCGCATCCGCGACTTCTTGACCAAGGCGTCCAGCGGGTGCGTGCGCGTTTCGGCCACGTCGCTGGAGTACGGCTACACCCGGGGCACCCGGTGGATCGAGGCCCTGCACGGCGGCGGCCAATACCGCGAGGGTTCGAACCGCGGCGTCTTCCGGAGCATCGTGCGCTTCTTCCGCGGCGCCGCGAAGGTCCCGGCGCGGCCCATCGTCGGCCTGAACGCCGCCAACGTGCAGTACATCGAACAGTACCTGGCCGACCGCTACCAGGAATACGCGGCCAAGGAGGCTTGACCGTGCGCCGCCAGGCATCGCTGCCCAGGGGTGACACGCTTCTGGCCAATGACGGGGCGGAGGCCTCGCTGCGCTTCGTCTGTCCGCGGTGCGGGAGCGCCTTCAAGAGCTACGTGAAGATCACGGAAAACGGCAGCACCGCCGAGGGCCGCTGTATCTGCGGGGTGCTGGTGACCGTCCACGCTTCGGTTGACGAACCGGCAGTGGGCGGCGCTCCGGAGAAACCGAAAGGAGCCAAGCTGTGAAAGCGCTGATGATCGTTTCCCTGCTCGCGGCCTTCTGCCTGACCGGCTGCCCGAAGAATGAGGTCAAGCCCCCGGCGGTCAAGCCGCCGGCCGCCTGCCCGGCGCCCAAGCCCATCCCCGACCAGCTCCGCGGCCGTAAGTCCATCGCCGAGAGCACCGACCAGGAGCTTGAGGCCCGTGCCATCGAGGACCAGGCCATCGGCGAGATCGCCGACAACGACCGGGAGGACATCGAGCGCGAACAGCAGAACCGTTGGGTGAGAGGTTGGTCCAAGTGGTCCTTCCGGGGCGGGTTCGCCGGCGTCGGCCTGGGCATCGTGGCCTTCTTCCTGATCCTCTGGCTGGCCAAGTCGCTCAAGTGGGCGGTGATCATCGGCGGCGCGCTGGCCGGCCTGGGCGTGATCGGTTTCGCGTTCTGCCAGATCATGGCGCACTGGACGATCCTGCTGTGGGTGGCCGGGATTCTGCTGCTGCTCTTCCTGGCCGCCGTCATCTGGTACCTGGTGGACGACCACGTGGCCGGCCTGGTGGATGCTCTCAAGACTCTGTTCAAGAACAAGGAAGTGGACCTGGCCAGCTTGGAAGGGCCTCTGTCAGAGGCCGTCATTCACAACAAGGCCACCCTGGCCAAGCTCCTCACCAAGATCGGCATCGCCTGGAAGGGATGATCCATGCCTCCCCCGGCCCCCGGCCCCTCCTGGGGACAGTGCCTGGCCTTCCAGGGCAAGATTCACGAAAGGCTGGATGGTGTGTCCGCCTCTCTGAGCCGCTTGGAGGCGGGGCAGGCTCGTCTTGAGGGGATTCGGGTGGGCAACAAAGAGGGAGAGGAGCGGGCCAAAGAAACGGCCGTGAACATCCCTCCGGCAAAAAACACCTGGTGGGAAGAGGTCAAGAAGACCACCATAAGCAACTTACTGACGATCCTCATCGCGGCATCGGCGGGAGGCATCCTGTCGCTGCTCATCAGCCACGGCCTGCTGGGCAAGGTCGTAGAGAAATTGCTGGGGGGCGGCTGATCGTGGCCATCTACGCCGCCGAGCGCCTGCGGGTCCCAACCGCCGCGCTCTGGCTCGCCTGGTTGGCGGGGAGGTAGGCGATGGCGCTTAAGCCACCGGTCATTGAGCCGCTGGTGGGGGTTGTTCCGGAGCTGGCTTCGCTTCTGCATAGCGTGTTTGACTGGCGCACGGGCTACCACGTCATCACCCAGCCGGCCGGGTATTTTGCCCGTACCGGCGTTTCCAAAAGCTCAGATGGCCGGGTTGAGTGTCTGGTCCGCAACGCGCGGAGCTTCCGGCTGCCAGAGGAAGCCCTTGACGGCAAGAACCTGACCGTCTGGATTGACGGCGTATTGCAGCGCGAGTGGAACGGCAAGACCTTTGACTGGCACGAGGAGGGTGCCCGCGGCACTTGGCGGCGGGGCACCGGCGCTGGTCGCGGTATCGTCTGGATGGGCAACCGCCTGTTGCCTGCATCCAAAATCGAGGTCACCTGGGACGGTGACCCCGGCGAGGGTGACCCGGCGCGCTTTATCATCCTGGAGCACCACGGGGAAATGCCGGAGCAGACCAAGGAGGTAGAGCGGCCGACAGACGATGGACTCTACATAATGAAGGATACGGTACGTGTAGCCAAGCTGGATTTCAGCGCGCTGCTCAAGACCCCGGCATTCAAGGAAAATGGCCTGCTGGACAACGTGTTTGCTCTGGAGGCAGTGGCGGATGTTCCGGCGCTGTTCCTGGAAGGCAATTCTGTTGACTTCCAACTCCGGACAGCCGAGTTGGACACCAAGGCTAACGCGGTGCTGACCGTCGGCACCGGCAAAACCTACGCAACGGTCGCGGCCGCTAACACCGCTTCCAGCGCCGGAGACTTGCTCCAGGTCTTCGCCACTGCACTAGGCTACAACCCGACAGCCGTAGACGCCTATACGGCCGCGGGGGTCCTATGGAAATTCGGGGTTGATGTCTACAACGGTCACGTCATCCTAGGCATGGGCCAGACCATCACCGCTGCGGCCGCCATGACCTCCAATCGGGCAAGCATCAAACTCATCCGGTTGGGCAGTCCTGGAGGGACGGTTACGCTGGCGGTTAGGGCGGGCACGGTTTGGGGTGCGGGCGCGGTCTACTACTCAGCGACGATGAATGCGGCAGACGTTGGAACTTCGGCGTCAGAGGTGTTTTTCTGTGACGGTGATGCCCCGGCCAGTATTGGACTGGCTGAGCAGTACCACCTGGAGGTCACTGTCGCCGCCGGAACGTACGATGCTTCCAACTACATCGGCATTTATCGCACCGCCGCAGGCGCTTACGGCGGCGGTTCCGCCTCTTCTTACACCACACTGGACGGATGGGTGGACGTGGCCGCGGCTGACCTGTACTTCAATGTCTACGCCTACCAGCCGAATACCTATACCGAGAACTTCACGCTGGCCAAGTTCAACAATACCATCGGGCAGGTGGTCAACCAGGGCGTAGCTTTTGAACACAAAACTGGAACTGGAGTGACCTTAACGGCGTCCGGCAACTCGAGCTCTTTCACGTTCCGCAACTTCACGATTCGGACAATGGTTAACAGCATCGGCGGACTGAACTTGTGGCAGGGAGGCAACGGCTACGTTTCCGACATCCAATGCATCGGCCCCGGCACTGGCGGGACGGGTTCCGGCGTCTTCATGTACACCTCGACGCCCAACTACTGGAACATCCTGGTAACTGGATACAATTATGGAGTGTGCTCTCTAGGTACGGCCGCCCGGTTCATCACCAGTGTGAAGAATACCTATGGGTTCGTGTCCAACGGCAGCAACAACGGCCAGTGCATGTTCTGTCTGGCGGCGGGGAACACCACGGCGGACTTCATCGCCGGTCAATTCGTAGCTAACGTCCAGCACTACAACGTGTCTGCGGATGGGACGGCGGCGGCCAACCTGACCGGTTCCGACAACATCAGTGGATTTGATGTCAATGACTTCGTGGACTATGCTGGTGGCGACTATCGCATCAAAGCCAGCGTCCGCACTACCACCCTGGCGCGGTTCGCCACGGATGCCGGCGGCGTTGGCCTGACGGACATCCGCGGCGGGCTCCGCACCCAGGACGCGCCCTACCTCTACGCCGGTTGCTACCACGCTGAACTCGTTGTCCCCGCGGATCTGACCCTAACGGACATGCAGGACGGCACGGTCAAGGTCACGGTCAGCAACTTCACTGGCGGCTATCTCCAACTCTACGATGCCGCCGGCAACAAGCGCGGCGGGGCCTGTTCTTACGAGCGTTACGTGGCGCTTCTGGACCGCAAGCCGGTTAACTGCTTCCTGGTCGCCGGAGTGCCACTGGCGGCGATGGTTGGCTGGACGGCCAAGTTCACGGCGGACCAAGTGCTCTTCAGTGCCGCCTCCGCCGTCGCTGGCACCATCACCCCGACTTTCAAGCCGGCGGCTGCCAACGTCAAGCTCGACGTGGGCTACGGCCAGGGTGGGACAGAGTTCGCCGGCCTCGGCACGGACGTTGGCCCGCGCCTGTCATCCGCGGTGATCGTCCCTTGCGACCCGGCGGCGCCGGCGGTGCCCAAGGGGCGCTTCTCGCTGCCCGGAGGTACGGGCAACGTGGCGGTCGGGGCCGCGGGTATCCTGGTTTCCTCCGGGGCCTTCACGGCGGCGGTGCTCAACATCACCATCTACACGCCGGGCGGCATTCCGGTGGCCGTGCTGGTCAACGGCGAGACGGTGGACCTGGTGGACGGCAACAACTCGCTGACCGATCTGCTTGGGGACACGCCGGAGGCCAACGTCTCGGCCTGCGGCGAGTACGTGATGCTCTCCACCCTCACCCATGCCAGCCTCCCCGGCGGCTCGGCAAGCTGGGAGAGCACCTTCGACGTGGTGGACCTGCCGGACCTGGCTAACGTCATCGCCCCGGACACCCTGAACGGCGATGTGGGTGAAGGAGAGGCCGGCGGCTCGCCGCCCGGCGATCCCACCTGGGGTGCGACGCCGACCACTCCGGGCGACGGGCAGGTGACCCTGGCCGTCGTGGCCGCCAGCCCCACCGACGTGATCTACGCGCGCCACCGGCCGTTCCTCTCGACCGGCGCCTGGTCCGACGAATCCGAGAGTTTCAAGCGCACGGGCAGCGGCAACATCGTGATCACGGGCGTGGTCAATGAGCAGTACCGCGAGTACACGTTCTACGCGAAGAGCGGCAACCTGACTTCGGACTGGGCCGAGCCCAAGTGCGCCGCGGCGACGGACGGCGACTCGGCGGTGATCGACCAGATCATGGACGCGGTCGCCGCGCAGATCAACTTGATGGGCCTGACCTCCAAGACCGAGGCCGGCGCGCCGGTGGCCGTGGCCGCCGCGGTGCAGATCCCGCCGCTCTTCGACGAGGTCAACACGCCGGGCATCAAGGTCTTCCCGGACACCGAGACGGGCGAGCCCAGCCACAGCGAGCTCAACGAGATCCGCTACCGCGTCAACGTGGCCTTTTGCCAGCGGTCGAAGACCGAGGCGCAGCAGGCCGAGCAGCTCCGGGTCCGCGAGAAGCTCCGCGACCAGTTCCTCGGCAAGCGGCTGGTCGGGATGACCGACCACTACTGCGAAAAAGAAACGGAATCGGGCGTGCTCGATTTGGATGCGCTGTGGGAGCGCTTCCAGCACGTCAGCGTGATCACCTTTGAGTTCGTGGCGCTTCGGGCGCGCGGGTAGGAGAGAGGACCATGGCCAACAAGAGCAAGGCGCTGACCTTCGGGCACAACAGCAAGGTTTCCATCGGCGGGACGCCCTATTTCTGCGTGCAGGAGAGCCTGCACGCCACCACCGAAATGAAGGAGCCCAGCGAGGAGGGCATGATCGGCACGGACCGGCCGGGGAACGCCGGCCGGCTGCCGCACAAGATCGACGTGAAGGGCAACGTCACGGTGCGCTGTACCGTGCTGGAGCTCGAAGCCATCCTGGCGCTGTTCTTCGACCAGGCCGTCGGGGCCACCACCCCGGCCGACTCGCCGGTCGGGAAGACCTCCCCGGTGGTCATCGACCGCGCCGGCAAGGTCAAGACCTACGCGGCCTGCTGGCTCAACGCCATCGAGCTCTCCGCCCAGGAAAACGAGCCCATCGACGTGCTCCTGGAGCTGCTGGGTACCACCGAGGCGGTCACCGGCTCGGTCGGCGATGTGGTCCTGCCGGACCGGATGCGCTTCTCCGACCTGGCCGTCAGCCTGGCCAGCAACGCCTACTTCCCGAGCGGGTTCAAGTGGCGCTTCGACTACGCCCTGGAAGAGCGCTTCCTGAACAGCCTGACCCGCTCGGTCGTGCAGCAGAAGATCCCCAAGGCCGAGATCGAGCTGGCCTTGGACCGCAACGCCGACACGGTCGCGGACCTCTTCGAGCTGGCCGGCACGGACACCGAGCTGGCCAGTTGCAACCTGACCATCAACGACGGGACGCACACCATCGTGCTCGGCCACGCCAACTGCTGCGTGATCAATCCCTCGGCGGACCAGGATGCCTCCGGCGTGGAGGCCCGCAAGGACACGGTCAAGCTGCGCAGCTTCCTGAAGGCCCCGGCGACCGACATCTTCACCGGCACCTACACGTAGCACCCGGAGGGTTGAGCAATGGCCAAGAAGCAGGGAGAACCGGCGGAAGTCGCTTTCGACTTCTCCGTCGGCGAGGTCCGCGAGGAAGAAATCAAAGCCCCGGGCGTCAAACCCTTCAAGATCAGCTTCCGGGTGCCCGGGGCGGCCGGGCGCGCGAACATCGCCCTGGCCTCGGCCACCGGCGTCGGCCAGGAGGGCCTGGCCAGCCGCGGGGAGTCCATGGTCCAGTTCATCGCCCAGCACCTGGTCTCCTGGACGCTGCCGCAGCCGGCCGAGCTCAAGTCCATCGCCGCGATCCGTGACGCGGTGGTGCTCTTCGTGCTCTTCCGCACCATCCGGGACGCCGGCGAGCAGCGAAAAAACTGATCAGCGGGTTGTGGCTGCACTGGCTGCAACCCGACGAGGAGGCCCGGGACTGTGACTTCTGCCGCGAGCACGAGCACTACAGCTTCGACAACCCCGACCCGGCGAAGGCCGGCAAGCCCATCGTCGAGCTCGGCCGGGTCCGCAAGCGCGGCCGCGGGGACAAGCCGCAGTGCGGGATCTGCCCGGCGACCGGGCGGTGGACGCCCGAGAACCTGGCACTCTACCGGCGCTGGCGCTTCCGGGTGCTGGGGCTCGACCGGGCCCCAGCCGACGCGTGGACGGCCTGGGCCTTCTTCCACCTCGACGAAGCGGCGCGCGAGATCGAGCAGCACCGGGCTTCGCGCGCGGTCTACATGGGCATAGCGAGGGCCTTCGGCGGTGGCTGACCGAGCGGTGATGATCGCCCTGGGGACCAAGTTGGGGCCCCAGACCGGTGCCGCCCAGCAGCAGGGCATCATCAACAAGCTGGCCAGCCAGGCGGCGAACATCTTCCCGGGCGGCAGCATCCTGGCCGGCGGCCTGGCTGGCGGGATCGCCGGCGCGATGGTCGGCCTGGCCCAGAACGCGGCGCAGGTCTTCAGGGATGCTTTCGATGTGCGCATGAAGGCGCTCGCGGAGACGCGGCGCTTCCAGGCATATTTCGGGCCGCTCACTCCGCTGGCCACCCAGTGGGCCGACAAGCTCTCGGAGGCCACCGGCTATTGCGAGCGCGAGATCGGCGCGCTCATGGGCCAGATTTTCAACATGGCCCGCGGCCTGGGCATGAGCGAAGGCGAGGCGGCCCGGCTGACCAAGCAGTTCTCCCAGCTTGCTCTGGATTTTGCGGCCTTCCAGGGGCTAAGTCCGGAAGAGACCTTCCAGGTTCTCCAGGGCGCGATTGCCGGGCACACCCGGGCGTTGACCCAGTACGGGATTATTTTGACTCAGCAGGAAAAGGACTCCCTGGAGGCGCTCAAGAAGACCGGCGACGAGGCCGCCTATACCACGAGGATGATTGACATCCTCAGCGCAAAGATGGGGGCCATGAAGGGCGCCGCCGGCAAGGAGGGCACCGGCAAGGAGATGCGCGAATACAAGCGCGATCTCGATGAGCTCAAGGTCAGCCTGGGGGCAGTCGGGGAGTTTTTCGTCAAGGCCGCCATCGGCTGGAAGTACATCATTGAGGCGTCGGTGAAGCTCAGCCCCATAACTCTGGCCGCCAAGGCTTTCAAGGACTGGTGGGGCGCCGAGGGCAAGAACAAGGGCGGCGTCACCGAGGATGAAGCCGCGGCCAACCGGGCCAAGTGGGACCTGAACGCCCGGACCGTGGCCCAGGAGCAGCTTCGCGCCGACGCGGAGCTGGCGGCCGAGGAGAAACGCAAGGCGCAGGTCGCCTACCTCCAGGGGCTCGACGAGGAGGGCCGCAAGGAAGAGGGCAACGCGGCGCTGATCGCCGAAGCCCGGGCGAAGATAAAGGCGCTCGACGCCGCGGAGCTGGAGGGCAAGATCAAAAAGGGTGACTACGACCAGGTGCTTCACGACAAGCTCCGGAAGATCCTCCAGCTCGAAGACCAACGCATCGAAAAGGCCAAGCGGCTCGCCGAGGAGCGCGAACGCGAGAAGCAGCACCTGGTCGAGTCCTACGGGATGATGTCGGCGATGGAGCGCGCCCAGGCCCGCGAGGTCTTGAAGCGCGTGCAGGCCGGCGGCGTGGAGGCGTTCCTGGGGCTCGGCGAAAAGGGACGCAACCTGCTCAAGGAGCTCGACCCGGAGACGGCCAAGCGGCTCGCCCGCGAGGTGACCGAGCGCGAGGGCATGACCAACATCGTCGGCGCCGGGAAACGGTAGAGGAGCCAGTTTAAGCATTCTATTTATTTTTCACGCAGGGTAACATCCCCGGCGACAATTCGGGTTGAACTTCCGTCAGCCTGGCGCAGCAACAGGGCACCATTTCCATCCACGGATTCAGCCATACCTTCAAGCATGATGTTGCCCGAGGCGACATAAACTTTTTTACCCAGTGTTACCAGCCTATCCCGCCACTCCTGATAAATCGGTCTCCCCATCGGGCAGCGTCAGGTATAACCGTTCCATTTCAACCAGAAGATGCCGAATTATGTCCACACGTGACACATTTCTTCCCAGTTCATCATTGAGGCTGGTAGCCGTGGCTAAAATCTCAGGGAAATCGGAAGCTTCAGGCTAACATTGATGCCGATGCCGATAATAGCATAGATTACCCTGTTTCCCCGTACCTCACTCTTCGTGAGAATACCGCAAACCTTTTTCCCATTGAACAGGACATCATTGGGCCATTTAATCTGTGCTTTTAAGCCGGTAACTGCCTCAATACTATAAACTACAGCCAGAGAAGCCAGCATAACAGGTAAGGCAGATAAGAGACATCCGGGTAAAGGAGAATTGACAGGGCGATATTACCCAGCGGGTGATAGCCAGGAGCGTTTCATCCGGCCCCTGCCCTCGCTTTGCTCCCCGGCGATGATAACTGTACCCTCGGCGGCTCCCTGCTGAGCCTCCCGCCTGGCTGCCTCCATTGTTGAAGCCAGACGGGGATAATATATGACTCTTTGACCAATAAAACTGGTGCCTAAATTATCGGTAATAGAAGCTGGTGATAAATCATCTGCCGACATTCACCGGTTACCTCCGAGTTTTACCCGCAACAGCTAGATAATACCACAAAGAAAGTTAGCTATCATCAGAGCTGAATGGCATGGTACGACCAGTTCGTCGTCCAAGGCCAATTCACTGACGATCATTTCCTAAGATCAGCATAAAGCGGCCAGAGTGCTCCTTTCTTCCTTTTTTAGTGTAAGACCTATGACCAGGAGCAGGAAGCAGGTTACATTTTAGGACAACGACCCACTTATCCTGGAAAAGTAGGAAAGCCGAACAGAGGCTACACAATTATCCGACGATTCCATCATTTATTATTTATTCCGGTTTGCTGGTGCCGCTGGACTCTGTTGCGAAACTGAAGCAATTTTCTACTCTGCTTAATAACATGTCCGTTCACAAAAATACAATGGCCAGTACGCCCGTTGGCCTCTGCAAAGGAAACCCCGTTAGAAATTCCAGCGGCGCATTATTAACCAAAAATATTTGAAATTTCTTAGACTTGTCATCCTGAACTCGTTTCAGGATCTCACCTAATAGACAAAACGAGATGCTGAATCAAGTTCAGCATGACACTGTTTGTTTTTAAGTGTTAGAGATAAATTCTCAGACTTTAGTGTGTAAGTATCTACGCCTCGTCCGGGACTTCGCCCGGAATCCCGCCATGGCGGGACTTCGGGGCAGATCTTCCGTTGTAGCCGCAAACTTTAGTTTGCGTGAGGCCTCGGTTGAATGCACAGGCTTTACGCAGGCTGAAGCCTGCGGCTACAAGACACTTAACTTGATGGGATATATCGACAATCTTTTGTCGATATCAGTTCCCTAAGCGCCTAACGGGGTAAAGGAGAAGCTATCTGGTATCAGCCCTCCGGAGAAGGACAACCGAATAATTCTATCTCAAAAACCTCGCATATTTGGCTGAGGATAGAGCAGGTGTCGAATTCTCAGAGAGGCACCTACAGCTTGAATGATTCATGCGGAGAATTCGTTCATCGAAACCCCTACCGCGACGGCGAATATTCCTCTGTTGTTGAGAATCGTGGACCATCAGCAAACGCCCCCTTCCAGCGCGCCCCTTCTTCACCAAAAAGAACGAATAAGTCTTTGCGAATCTCAATTGTTTTGGGATCTTCGTTATACAGAGCAATCATTGGTTTTTCTGTCTTGCGTGTCAGATCTCTCGCTCATTTCCGAAAAACCTGATATACCCACGCATGTGTCCGATCCGTGTCTTTTCCAACAGGCATGATCACGATGTCTGGCGCTACGGATTCCAGATGGTCCTTGATCTTGGCCCAGTTCTTGTGGAGAACCAGTCCTTACTGCCTTCCTCTATACAAAGGAAGGCAAGTCTACCCGGTGTCACCCCAAACATCTCTGCCGACAAGATTTGCTCCCTTCGGCGGATCTCGACCTTTTTTTCTTGTAAAGAAATAGAGTCACCGTTTTGCCTTGCTTTGAACATATTCATCCTCCACACCGGCGGGGGCCTTATGCTCGCAATGGCATACCAGATTTCGCATCCGGACCGCATCAGTAGCCTGCAGGTTATGGCCACAGTTTTCGGGATCATCGGGATGGGTACCAAGTACCAGGACCCGACCGCATGTAGGTAAACGAACCTGTGTTAGATAGAAACATCTTCGAACTTACTCCATATAAATGGTCGATCCTTCCAATACCGTCTTAGCTCTGCAATAAACGTCTTCATATTTGTGACGATGGAATTGAAGTACGGCCGTTGCGATGATGGAAGCAAATTTTGTTCCATGGCCGTTTTTAAGCTAAACAGGATATTTAACCCCTTAAGATATTTGGATAAATAAGAATGGAAGAGGGGCGAGATAGCTCGCGAATCATTCAAATAAAAAGGACCGAATAGGGATAAATGTGGTAATAATTTTCCTCTAATTATTGTTCGATTGACAAGTGGGGTGGCAGGAGGGTAGATTGATTTTAAAGCAGATGGGCTATTCACAGCAAAATATTCAAAGGGCTCCTTTAAGCACGACATGAGATCGCGATAGCAATACGTACTAGTCAGGTGCTACATAGACATA
>CAVRZY010000310.1:0-18699 GCA_963725415.1 uncultured Acidobacteriota bacterium
TTCACATTGTATGGCGGTGAAGTAACCATCAAATGAACACTACAATCAGGGATTTCATCCATTACCTCGCTGGATTTGCAATATATTTTGTCGAGATTATCTGGTGGAATTGGATTTTCAATAAATTTAACGTGTTCAGGAACTTTTTTATCCCCATATAATTTACTGTTGTAAAATTCTGAAGAATCATGATTTATCCTGCCCGGAGTTCCAAAGGAACTCGTTTTAGTACCATTACGCTTGTATTTTTTGAAAGTTTCGCTTTGATTACTCATTGATTAATTTTAAAAAGACCTCTGCTTTCTTCTCATAAGTTTGTTCTTTATTTGCTTTCTCTATGATTTGACCTAATTCTTTTTTACTTTTCATACTCGAAAAGTAATTTCTTTCTTCAGACAATAGATTTGCAAAAGCATTTTTTAACTCGATGAAACTGTCAAACCTGTAAAAACCTTGCTTGTCAGTTTTTTTGATATTCTCTCCATCATTATCTAACGGTTTGGGATTAACAGACCAAAAGCTTTGTATAATTCCAGCACTTTTTAGATGGTCAACTTTGGAGTAATAGCTATTTGTGATTGGGGTATTCCCCATGATGATAATCGGTATTTTGGAGGCTTTAGAACTTGAGACTCTTATATTTATGCTCTTGCCAATGGCTTTGAGCATTGAATCAGAGCGTAAAAGGCCGGGATTGCCTTGATGAGTTTTATAGTCGCCGATACAGACTAATGATTTGTTTTTTTGAAGTTCCCAATTCCAAACGACGGACATCTTGACTTCTATTATTGCAAGAATGTCTTCTGGATTTTGATTAAGATTGTTGTTTTTGGAAATAACTACATCGGCAGGAGACATGTTTGACAGGGCAATTTCGTTGCAAATAGCCCCTTGAACTGCAAATAATCCTTTATCTCTTACAATCTCTTGAATTAAGTCAGTAGTCCATTTTTCAGTAAAATTTCCGATGAGTGCATTTCTGCTTTGAAGAGTGCTTTTTTTGCCGTCATAACCTTTAGGCCAATACGCCAAATATTGACCTGACTCGGTGACATAAAATAACTGCTCTGGTGTTGCAAACTGAGTTGATTCATTGAAGAACCTTTGTTCGACTTCTTTATTCCAAAGTTTTTCCATTTGGCTATTTTACCTTTTTTCAATTAGGTAATGGAAGGGTGTAATTTTCTTAATAATATCGGTATTGCGGTATGATTTTATTTTATGTGTAACGATGAAGATAACCCGCCGGGTAATTACTAACGCAAACTCAAACCAGGCTTACTGCGCCAGCACAGCGGCGAAGTTTACCGCCAGGGTAGTGGTGCCCAGGCCTCCCTTGGTGCCCAGGAAGGTGTAGATCCTGCCCAGCTTGCTGCTGCCGGAGCCGCTGCGCCGCGGAGTCCGCTCCAGCCGCGTCATGGCCTCCCGAAAATCCATCCGCTTGAACGGCTGGATCAGAAAATCGCTGGCGCCGGCGCGCAGCGTGGCGATCACGGTCTCCCCGTCGGCGTGGTAGTTGGAGGCGATCACGTACAGGTCGGGGGCCGCCTGTTTGGTCTTCTCCAGCGCCTTCAGGGCGGTCTCGCTGTCGCCCGCCAGGTCCAGCAGCAGCGCCGCCTCCGGGTGTCGTTCCAGATCTTGAAGAACGCGAATGTACAGGTTGGGCGTGACTTCGGGGTATTCCGAGAGAACCTTGGCGTTGGCGATGTTCAGCAGGTTCTCTCTGACCATCTCCCGAAAGTGCTCATCGCTGGAAGCCACCAATAAGGCAATCGGCATAAACTCTCCTAAGGCAAACAGGTTCCCTGCTCCGCATCGCAGCCCGCACTCTCGATGGGCAGAGTGGTGCGAAAGTCGGGCAGCGAAACTCCCGGCAATCCCAAAAAACTCAAGAACCTCCGAAAGGTGTAATTGGTGACCTGCACCGTCACCACGTCCGGAATGCACAGGGTGCTGCATTCCCCCTGGTCGCAGGCGAACTCTTCCAGCGTGCCGGTGTCGGCGTTGCGCGAGAAATACTGGACCAGGATCTCGGCCGGCCCATCCCGGAACTGATCCATGTCAATGGTGCCTGGTATGTGTGACCGCATATAACTGAGCACATTGTCTGCGGAAGCCTGCCAGCAGTGGGTGGCCGCGTAGCGTGCCCCCTCCCGGGTGAACTCCACCACGCTGTGCCACACCCACAGCAGCTCGGCGGTGAAAATCAGGGCCATCATGAGCGGCATGATCACCCCCACATAGATCAGTGCCCACTCGACGACGGTTTGGCCGGACTGATCGCGCATGTGGCGCAGACACTTATGTCTGCAGCGTCGAGACTGGTCTTGACGCCCTGGAGCCGGCACGAGTGCCGGCTCGGCAGGCTTGAGAGCCTGCGCCACAACGGCTCGTACCCTCGGCATCCTACGTGCCTCCATACGGCAGCCGCACCTGGGGCCGCAACGGAATGGGATCCAGGACCAGCCGCGGAATGCGGAGCTGCACCGGGTAGCCTCCCACCAGCGACACCACAATCGAGTCCGGCGCCAGCCCGCCCGCGTTCACATCGCAGCCGCTGGCCGAGCAATCGCAGGCGTCCAGTTGGTGCGTCTCCGCGTTATACCGCTCGATCCGGATCTGAATCTGATCGGCGGTCAAATTCGGCAAGAAGGGGTCGCCGGAACCATCCTCGGTCCCGGTCAGCGCATAGTTCTTAGCGGCCAGAATGGTCGCATCCGAGTCATCGCAGAAGTTCACCCCTTGCTGGGTACCCAGATAACGCGCCAGGTTGTACAGGATTTTCTGCAAAGTGAAGTAGGTGTAAGCGACCCTTCCCAGTTCCACGGCGCCCATCAACAACAGCACCAGCACGGGCACAAACAACACCGCCTCCAGGATCGTGCCGCCGCGCTGCCGCCTGGCCCTCATTGGTGCAACACCACCTTTCCTGGGCCTACGGCCAACTGGCAGCCGTCAAAGCGGCCTTGCTTGATGGGCGCCACGCTTCCGATATACAAGACCGAGAAGCGCCCGTTGAGGTCGCTGGGATTGACGGTGGTGGTATTGGGGTTCGGCTCCAGCAGGAACTGCCGGAAAGCTTGAACCACCATGCCCCCTCCGGAGGAAAGCGCATCCACCACCGCCACGGTGATGAGCCGCCGGCTGTTGCCGGTGTAAGCGGTATATTCGTCCAGGTCCGAGAGATCGGTGTCCGGAAGATAGGCCTGAAACGAATCCACCTCCGCGATGTTGGTGCAGGCATCCGGCACAGCCGATTCGAAGCGCGACGCGAGCCCGCATAGCAGCGAGGTCACCACCGAAGGCTGGCTCTGATTGCAGGCCACGGGGGCCGCGCTCTCCCAGATCGCCTCTCCATCCTCGGAATTCACTTTCACGCAGGAAAGCGCCGCGCTGGTCGAGGGCGGCAACCCCTGGGCGCCGATCCGATACAACTGCGTGTTCTCGTCCGGAAACACCGTGGCCTCCGAGTTGTAGCGGTTCAGGATCAGGTAGGGTATCACCGGCCCGGCAATCTGGGTTGGCGCGGGCTGCCCGGTGCAGTAGAAGGCGAAGGTGTACTTGGTGTTCACCGTGTAGCCGAAATCGGTGGTGTCTTCCGAGTTGATGGGTGCGATGGCCAGCGGCTCGATGCCGCAAGCGGTGCACAGCGGGGCGCTGATCCCCGCCACGGCCTGGGCTTGCACCGGCGTCTTTCGCTCGCTCCCCAGCGAGAGAAAGCTCCAGAACAGCAACGGCGCATCGGCGGTGACGGTCACCTTGGCGTATTTGGCTGTGGTCCCACCCGCGGTTCCGCCGCTGTCGCCTTCCTCCCCCGTCCCCAGGGCGTCCGCCGCCTTCTCGTAGTAACTGGGCGTCGGGATCTCGCTGGACAGCAGGCCCGTGGTCTGCCCGATCGACAGGCCGCCGAAGTTGTACTTGTTCCCGTAACCCGAGTCCGAATTCAAGGAGGCCAGCGCCAGCGCCGTGGCGTTGTCCAGGGCGGCTTCGGTGCCGATCAGTTCCTCGGCGGCCGCCAGCGCCATGGCGTTGGCCGCGGTCTTTAGTTCCGCTCGAATCAAGTACAGCCGCCCCAGATCCACCGCGAACCCCAGCAGCCCGAAGATCACCGGCACCAGGATCACCAGTATCTCGATGGAGACGGTCCCGCCATGCTTGACCGCAGAGACGGGGAGACGCGCAGACAGACGACTCCTATGCCTCTGCGGTGAAATCCTACTTGGGTTCCTGGTAACCACGTGGTCCCACAAACTCCGGCTTCTTCGAACTCTTGTCCTTCTGCTTGTCCGGCGGGGCCTTCTTCTCCGCCAGCGGCGGCAGGAAAGGCTCCACGATCCCCGGCAGCTTGGCCTGCTCTTCCGGACTCAGCGGCCGCACAAACCGGGGCGTGATCACCACCAGCAGCTCATCCGCCGTCTTGCGGGTGGATCGGCTTCGGAACAGGTGCCCGATGATTGGGATGTCGCCGAGGCCGGGCAGCCGGTTCAACACCTGCTCGACCCGGTTGTCGATCAGCCCGGCGATGGCGAAACTCTCTCCATCCTTCAGCACCACTTCGGTTTCCGCGCTGCGCGTCGTGATGGCCGGGATCAAGAAGCCCTGGAGCGTCACGGCGTTCGCGAAATCGAGCGAACTCACTTCCGGCCGCACCTTCAGCCGGATCGACCCCGTTTCGGTCAGCGTCGGCGTGAACCCCAGTTGCACACCGAAGGGCTTGAACTGCACCGTGATCACTGGCGCAATCGCCCC
Organism: uncultured Acidobacteriota bacterium; assembly: GCA_963725415.1. Classification (GTDB taxonomy): domain Bacteria; phylum Acidobacteriota; class Terriglobia; order Bryobacterales; family Bryobacteraceae; genus CAVRZY01. The sequence goes on from CAVRZY010000310.1 coordinate 4,750, forward strand.
GCCGGTGGGCGTGGTGGTGATGGTCGGAAAAGGAAACTGGCCGCCCGCCAAGAAGCTGGCTTCCTTGCCTTCCACCGTGATCAGGTTGGGCTCCGCCAGAATCTGCAACAGGTTCCTGCCCTGGAGCGCCCGTATGGTGGCGCCAATGTTCAAATCCGGGCGGAACACGAACAGGTTCAGAAAATCCGAGATGCTCACCGTGGTGTTGGTGAATCTCTGGTTCTGAAACTCCAATTGGCTGAAGCGCGGTTGCTGGAACTGCTGGGTGGTCATTGACCCCAGCGTCGTATCGTTCCGGCTGAAGTAGTTGAAGCCCAACTGCGACAGCGCCACGCGATCTATCGTGGCAAACTTCACTTGCAGCAGGATCTGCCGCGGATCCGGCGGGGGCGGCGTCTGGATCAGGTTGGTCACCGTCTTGGCGTAGGTCGAGGCCAGCGCGGCCGCCTTCTTGGATTGCTCGGCATCTTTGGCCGTCCCCGTCAATACCAGCGTCTGCTCGTTGCCGGTAAGCGTGATGGAGGCGCCAGGAATACTCTTCAACTCCCACCGCAGGCTCTCCAAACTCGTCGTGTCGCTGTCTACCCGGATGTTGTAGCGCAGGGGCGCCGAGCCGCTCTCCCAGATCACCAGCGTAGTGTTGCCCGGGGTCTTGGCGTTGACCATCACTTCGCGTGGAGAGACCACCACCGCATCGGCGATCTTGGGCTCCGCGATGGCCACCCGCTGCACATCGTTGCGGAACTGTAGCAGCTCTCCCCGGCCCGCCATCAGCGTCAAATCCCGCGCCGTAGAGGACTGCGCGGGTTGCGTGACCACGCCGCTCACTGGCGCTTGCGGCTCGGAAGGCTGCACCGGCTGCGTTAGCGTCTGCGCCCCGCAGGCGCACCACATCACTGGGATCAGGAAGGGGAACTGGAGCAGTCTCATTGAAAGATTTCCTGGACGTGTTTGTCGCCGCGGAAGACATCCACGACGATCTTGGGTTTGGGCGGAGGTTCCTTCTTCTCTTCTTTCTTCTGCCCGGTCAACTCGCGCCACACGTTCTCATCCTTGATATTCGGGGCCTTGCTGCCTCCGGCCAGGGGCGGCAATCCGCGGCGCGCGCGGGCCGAGCGCGCGTAGACCATCGGATCCAGCGCATCGGCGGTCAGGATGCTGTTATCGGCCGCGGTGGAGCGGTCCAGCGGGTTGCGGAGCGCTAGGCTGATCTTGCCCTGGTTCTTGGCCAGCTCCAGCTTGCGCGCGTCTTCCGGAGTCACCAGGAGCGTCACCACCGGCACGCGCGGGGCCCTGGGATCGAGAGTCTGTCCGGCTTGCGTGGCCCGCCCCATCGACAGCACCTCGATGTCTTGCAGGATCGTCGCGGTGCTCGCTTCGGTCATCGACCCCGTGCGCGTGAACAGCACATCCACTCGGGACTTCGGCTGGATCAGGCCGGCCACGCCGCTGGAATCCGTGACCTGCACCGCGATCGCCCGCCGCCCGGCTTCGATGGTCGCCGGGATGCCCTCGGCGCTGGTCGGACTCGACAGCCGCGTGCCCACCAGCAACTCGTTGGTGTTCACCGGATACAGCAGCACCCGGTCCAGCGCGTCCTTCTCCTGGAACACCACCGCCCGCGGCGTGTCCTTCTGCGGCACGCTGACGGCCTTGACGTCCGTCTTCCGCAGCCGTGTCCCGGTCGGCATGTCCCGCGCCGCGGCGATGACCTTCACGTATCTCTCAGTCTGGGGCTCCTTGATCCTGGCCCACAGAAACCAGGTCAGCGCCATTGCCGACAGCCAGGCAATGCCGAAGATCATGAGCGCTCTTTGACGGTCCATTAGAACCCCTCAACAGCCCATTCTTTGTTAAACACCATCTGCGATTCAGCCAGTGGGCATGGAAGGCAGCAAAAACCGGGTACAGACAGCCATTTGCTAGGGCAGCAAATGGTGTCAGTCCCCGGTTTTTGCCCGTTGTCGTATCGTTGTCTGAATCGCAGAAGCACCATATAAGTTAACAAGTTCCGAATCTCAGCCGCGCGGCCTCTCCAACAGCGTGGCCAGCTCGTCCCGATACAACCGCTTCCAGCCGGCTTCCTCGAGCGCCGCCACCAGCGAGTAGTCGTTGGGGAGCAAGGCGTGCGTGAAGCCCACCGCCTGGAGTTGCTCCCGCCACCCTGGCCGGACTTGCATCAGCCGCACGTACCGCTTCATGTACTCGGCCCCGTAGAAATCGCTCCGGCCGTCGAAAAACACCTTGCGCTTTCCCTGGAAGCGGTAGATCAGGTAGCCCCCATACTTGTCCGGCGCCAGCAGCCGGATGCCTTGGGGAAGTTTTTCGATCGCCCCGGCCACCTTCACCGGGAATTGATCGGGTGGAAATCCGGTCCGGCCGCCACCGCAGGCGTCCTGATCCATAGCAGGGCCAGCAGCACCACCGCCAGCGCCACGGCCCGGCCATCCAGACCCGCATCCAGCCTCCGCAGCCCTTCCGAATAGTCTAGAAACCCATCCAGCCAACTTCGCAACCGGGGCCGCAGGTTCCGGCAGGCCCGCAGCCCTTCCGTGATGGCGCCGTTGGCCAGGGGTAAGCCCAGTAGCGCCACCAGCGGAAGGCCGCGCGCCGAGCGCAGCGCGATGACGATCAGCGCCGCCGACAACAAAAATTGCGCCAGCCTCTTCTGACCCAATGCCAATACCGCCCCTACTGCCGCGATGCCCAGCGCCAGCAGGATTTGTGTCGCCCCTTCGGCGTGGAAATTGAAACTCTGGAACTCCCCGATGCGCCCCAGCAGCTCCGAGTCCCCCAGATACCGGAACACGTGCAGATGGAGGTTCCAACCATAAGGGTTCAGCAGGCTGCCGCCCAGGGCACTGGCAGCAGCCAGCAGAAACCATCGGGCCTTCTCCCGCTCGGCCTGACTGTCCATCTCCCAGATCCACGGCCGCAGGAAATGCGCCCCCGCGTATAGCAACGCCAGCGCCGGAGCGAAAAGGAAGCTGGCGTGGAGGTTGGCCCATAGCGCCGTCCCCAGGGCCACCCACAGGCAGGAACGCCAGCGCCACGAGACCCGCTCGGCGCACCACACCGCCCCCAGCACGAAAAGCCAGCTCAGAAGGTGCGGGCGTGCCAGCCAGTGCAGGTTGGCGGTCGATAGCATGGGAGCGGCCATCGCGCAGGCCAGCAAAAAGTTGCCTCCCACCGCCCAGTGCAGGCGAAACCACAGCCAGGTGCAGGCGGCGATGGCTGCGCCGTACAACATGGCTACCGCCGGCAGGCCCCCCACCCGGTGGACCCCCCCTATCAGCACGTCGGATCCCCATTCCCAGGCCAACCAGGGCTGTCCCGCACGGGTGAACGAATAGGGATCGCTGTGAGGCAGGCTGCCGCTGGCCAAGATGCTTTCTCCAGTCCGGATGTGCCAGCCGCTGTCGGAATCGCGGAACAGCTTCTGAAGTCCGTTGAACAGGGTGAAACAGTACAGCAACGTGGCCAGGGCGGCGACCAGGCTCACATCGGGAACAAGCCAGGCAGCCGGCTTGGAGAGGCGTCCCACGCCGCCGCTTCGCTCGCCCCTGCCAGGTTTGGCCGGGCAGACCACATCCGCGGGAACTGGCACATCGACTCGTTTGAGACCTTTATTGCGCGGTTGTCCCGATGCTGCCCAAGTCGGTGGTAATGCTCGAATACAGGCTGGTGATCGCTTGGGACAACGTGTTGACCGTGCTGATGAGGGCCAGGCCCACCGCAGCGACGATTAGCGCGTACTCCACCAGGTCTTGTCCCTGCTCCTCCTTGAGGAGCCGTGTAAAGAAGTGTTTCATGACTTACTCCAATGACTTTCCAATTGCCTGCCGCTCATCTGGACGCGGTCCTGACCGGCTGGGGTTGGGGGCGCTCTTCGATTCCCGCCAGCTCCCTCCACAGCGCAGCCAGAAAACGTTTCCAGGCCGGAGAACTCCGTCTGGAGGGGATGAACGCCGGCTGGCCGTCCAGTTCCGTGATCAACCTCAGGTTAGTGAGCGCCGCTGGGTGGTTTCGCTCATATCCGAGCGCGATTTCCAACTCCTTACGAGCTTCCCCGTAGCGCCCTTGCTCGATCAGCACCGCCGCCAGATTGTTGTGGGCGGTGGCGGGATCGCTGGCCGCCTGCCAGTGCCGAACTGCCTCCGCCGGGCTTGACGCCAGCGCTAGTCCCAGGTTGTTTCGTGCGATGGCGGAATCCGGACGCAGCGCCAAGGCCCGCCGGAACTCCTCCGCCGCTTCGTTGTACTTCTTCTGCTGGAGCAGGTTGTACCCCAGGTTGTTGTGCAGATCGTCCCGGTTCGGCGCGAGAGCCAGCGCTGCCCGATGGTCTGCCTCTCCCTGCTCCCACTGTCCCAGCTCATCCCGCAGAATACCCAGCCAGGAAGAGAACTCCGGGGAGTTCTGGGGATATTTTGCCGAGAACTTCTCCAGCCCCCCAGCCGCCTCTACCCGCAGCCCCATCGAGCGCAGACACTTGGCCATCAGAATCTGGACTGGGCCGAAACCCGGCGCCCGGGCCGCCGCCAGCCGGTAGTGCTCCAGGGCCAGCTCCGGGCTGCCCACCTGCTGATAATGCCGCGCCAGCTCCAGCCGCAGCTCAATGTTGTCCGGCTCTGCCGCCACCCGCGCTTGCAGGGATCGGCCCAGGTAATCCCCCTCGCCGGCATAGTGGGCGTTGGCGATCTGCCTCTCGAAGGTGGTGAGCATGGCGCTGGGAGGAGCGACGGAGGCGGGCTTCCGAATGTTGCCCAGGCGCTGCTGCGTGCAAGAAACGATGCACAGGAGAAAAACGGGGACAGGCACCAGTTTCATCCACAAGACAGCGCCCGTTCCCATCCCACTCCGGCGAAGAAATTGGCGGCCTGTCCCCGTTTTTCTCACCATCTCCGTTCTCATAGCGCCTTCTCGAACTGTAACTGGTCGCCCGCCACGGTCTGGGTGGCCTCGCTCGCCCCGGCCGGCAGTTCCAACACCGAATGCGCCCTCAGGCAAACGGCCAGCCTGCCGGGCCTCATCTCTTTTCGTATCTTCATCACTTTTCGGCTACGGTCAAGGAACAGCACGTCGATGGCGAATCTCATCCCAATGGTGTGGATAGCCTCGCAGGGGCTAATCCATAGGCCCTGGCCCGCTGCCAGACTATCGCGTTTCAACAACCCCCTGCGCCTTTTCCTGCTGGTGTCGGCCACCTCAACCGCTTCCGCCAGAACAGTATTCCGCGTCGCGTTCCGGATGCGGACCATCAGCAAGTCCTTATAACACAAAAACCAATCGCTTGTTGCGGTGCGGGGAGAAACTTCCGCCTGGGCCTCGGGTTTAGTTACTCTATATACGATGTCCACAGTTGAATTGCGTCTGCTTCGCGGTTGCGGCGCCCTGGGCCTGCTGACCCTCCTGGGCTGGCAGGCCGCCTACGCCCAGTCGCTGGGAGCCACCTTCGGCGAGGTTATCCGCCTGAGCGGGACCCCCTCGGACATTGTCCTGGATGAATCCCGCACCCGGCTCTACCTGGTCAACACCAATGCCAACCGTGTGGACATTTACGATTACAGGGCCAAGGCCCTGGCGGGCTCGATTCCGGTGGGGAACACCCCTCTGGCCGCGGCCATGTCCATGGACAACGCCTGGCTGTATGTGACTAACAACGGGAGTGCCACGCTGAGCGTAATCGACCTGGGCAGCAACAGCGTGGTCCAGACGGTGACCCTGGCGGCCCGCCCGGAAGGAGTGGCGGTGGGTAACGACGGTCGCGTGCTGATCACCACCCAGGGCACGGGCTCCGGCAACCAGTTCAACACCTTGCTGCTTTTTGACCGTACCCAGCAGCTCTCCATGCAGGTCCAGCCGGTCCAGGTCCCGCCTCCCCCGCCCACGCCGACGCCTTTGCCTTCCGTGATGGCCGGCCGCCCCTTTACCACCTTCCGCGGCAAGCTCGCTACCACCCCGGACGGCCAGTTCATCATTGGCATGTCGGTCTGGAACAACTTCAATAGTACGTACCTGTTCCTTTACGAGGTGATCTCTGGAACCGTTCTGAAGACCCGCTCGGTCAGCGGTCAGTCCACAGTCATATCGATGGCCCCCGACGGATCCCGATTCATGGCTGGTTTCACCCTGTACGACACTGCCACTCTCAACGTGATCGGCCAGCAGAATGCCGCCAATGCCCCTTTCCCCATGTACACCGCCACGGGGCAGAGTTCCACCTTCAACGCGGTTCAGAACATCGGGGGAAGCGCCTTTTCTGCGGATAGCGAAACCCTGTACTCGGCCTTCAACGTAGCCGTGTTCTCTCTGCCGGCGCCCCGCCCCCAGTCCTCTACGCTGCTGATCTCCAACTCTCGAAACCTGTTCATCCGGCTGGGTATCAAGATGCCGGAAAGCATCATCGCCAAGATGGTGGTCACCTCCGACGGTGCGCAGGCCTGGGGCCTGTCGGAGTCCGGCCTGCTGTACCTGCCCCTTTCCAGACTCTATGACTATCCCATCCTGGCGCCCGAGACCACCCAGGTCTTCTTGGCCGTGGATCAGTGCAACCAGGGTCTGGCCCAGGGAACCTTGCGGATCAACAACCTGGGCAAGGGGAAGCTGACCTTCTCGGTCCCAGCTCTGGGGAATTCCGTGATTGCTCAGGCCTCCAGCGGGCTCGCTCCCGCCACCATCACCTTCACCATGGAGCCGGGCAGGTTCAACATTTCCCGCCAGCCTGGCACCAACCTCTGGAGTGGGAACAGCGGCTCGCCGCTCCAGGTCAACCTGGTCTCCCTGGAAGCCATCAATATCCCCAACACCATCCGGCTGTACATGAACTACCGCCAGTCGGATCAGCGCGGAGTCATCTACCCCGTGCCCACCGTGCCCAATAGCAACACTGAGGGATTACAGGACCTGGTCTTGGATGAGCCCCGGGGAGTCCTTTATGTGACCAACTCCGGTTTCAACCAGATCGAGCTTTTCGACATCAAGAAGCAGAAGTTCCTGGATCCCATCGAGGTCGGCCAACTCCCCCATCAGATGGCCATGAGCCTGGACGGCTCCAGCCTCTACGTGGGAAACACCGGAGGCGAGTCCATCGACATTGTGGATCTAGACCAGCGCAAGGTGGTTGGCCAAGTCGAGTTTCCGCCCATTCCGCGGAATGCCACCGCGGCCCTAATCTCGCCGCGCACCTTGGCCATGGGCCTGTCCGGACTCCAGGTCATCATGTCCAACGGAGGCCAGTGGAAGCTGGTTGGCGACCTGGCTGTGCCGCGGCCCGACAACCCCAACATCTTTAGCTCCGGCGCCAATCTGAGCTCGCCGCAGCAGATGATCGCCAGTCCCGGCGGCGAGTACATCCTCACCCTGAATGGCGGCGGAGTCGTCTATCTCTACGACGCGCTTATTGACACCTACACCATCTCGCGCCAGGTCTACACCCCTAGCCAGCCCATCATCAGCTACTACGGCCCCCTGGCGGCTGCTCCCGGAGGCGCTTACAACCTGGCGAACGGCCTCATCATGAGTTCGGCGCTGGCCGTCATTGGAGGCGCCGAACGCCCCGGGCAGATCGTCTCTGGTCCGGCGCCGGCGCCCGGCCTGCCGGCCACCCAGACCATTGTGAGCGCTGGCCAGCGGAATGTGGCCTCCCTGTTCGCGGTGGATGAAAACACCTTTGTACGCCTGACCACCGCGGTCCGGCAGAATGCCACCGCCGCCACCAGTGATGATGTCCGCCCCACCTTGGAGGCGGTGGACATCCGCACGGGCGCGGAGTCCCTGGTCGGTGTGGCGGCCGAAAACCCCACCGTCAGCGTGTTCGGGCAGAGCCGCGCCAACATCCCGCCCCGCCAGCTTGTGGTCGATTCCGCCGGCAACGCCTACGCCATCACCCTGTCGGGCCTGAGCGTCATTCCGCTGACCCCCTCCGGCTCCGGCTCCCGCCCCCAGATCACAGGCGGCTCCCGGGGCATCGTCAACTCCACCGACGGGACCCCGAATTTCCGTCCTGGTTCCTTCATTACCGTGAACGGCACCAATCTGGCCTTCGCTGCCAGCGCCGATCAGATCCCCCTTCCCAGCGTGCTGGGCGGCTCTTGCGTCACTTTCAGCGATGTCCCCATCCGCCTGATGCAAACCTCTGCCCGCCAAGTTTCCGGCCAGTTGCCCGAAGACCTCCGCCCGGGCATCTACGTAGCGCAGGTCCGCTCCCTGGCCACCGCCCAGACCAGCGACCCGGTCGTGGTCACGGTCCAAAAGCCTCAGTAGCCCCCAGTCGCTGCCTGTGCTACCCTTTTTCCGTGAACACCAGTGACCTGCGTCGCCGTGAATTCCTGAAGACCGGGCTTCTGGCCGGGGGATGCCTCCCTGCCTGCGCCGCCAAGTCCGGCATCCGCCGCGCCACCGACGTGGTCGAGTTGGGCCCCGACAAAGTCAAGCTTTCCCGCCTAGCCATGGGAACCGGCACCCGGGGCTACGCCAAGAGTTCCAATCAGACGCGGAAGCTCGGTCTCCAGGGCCTGGCCGACCTGCTGCGCTTCGGCTACGACAGCGGCCTCATCTTTTGGGATTCTGCCGACGGCTATGGCAGCCATCCCCATGTCAAGGAAGCGCTGAAGACTGTCGCCCGGGAGAAGGTCACTATCCTGACCAAGACTCGCGCTCGCACGGCCGAGGAAATGCGCGCGGATCTCGACCGCTTCCGCCAGGAAATTGGCACCGACTACCTGGATATCGTCCTGCTGCACGCCATGATGCAGGCTGACTGGCCCGAGCCGCGCAAGGGCGCTATGGAAGTTCTCTCCGAGGCCCGCCAGAAGGGCATCGTCCGCACCCACGGCGTTTCCTGCCACTCTCTCGAAGCGCTGAAGACCATCGCCAAAACCCCCTGGGCTCGCGCCAACCTGATCCGCATCAACGCCGCTGGAGTGCTCATGGACGCAGATCCAAAATCGGTGATTCCAGTGATGCGCGGGATGAAGGCTAACGGCCAGGGTGTCATCGGCATGAAGATCCTAGGGGAAGGTCAATTGCGCGACCGCGTGGATGAGATGCTGCGGTTCGCCCTCTCGCTGGACTGCCTGGATTGCTTTACCATTGGCGTCGAGTCCCGTCAGGAAGTGGCCGACCTGATCAAGCGCATTCCGGGCGCCTCCCAGGCTGCCTGATCTGATTACCAGCGCGGCCAGCGCTGCCCACCCGGACGCGGTCCTGTCGGCCACCCCGGACGCGGGACGCGCGGCCCCACCCGGTGGTCGCGGCTGCGTGGCTCGTTTCCCACGCCCAGTTGCTTCAGCCTCCGCAGATCCTCCAGCACCGCCTCGCGGTCTTCCCGCCGCATCCCTGCCTTCTGGCATACCTTGCGAATGTCGTCGAAGGCTTTGCGAAGTTCCTTGGCATTGCTCGGATACCCCTGCCGTCGGGCCTCCAGGTCCTCGCGCACCCGCTCCCGAGCCTGTTCGAGCTTCTGCTTGTCCTTCTCGGACAGTTTTGCCGCGCTCGCGATGGCCCGGGCAACATCCCCGTCGAGTTGCTGCAACAACGCCCGGCGGTTGGTTTTCCGCGCCGACTGGGAGGCCTCCGGCTCCGGGCTCTGAACTTGCCCGGCCGCCGCCAACCCGAACACCCCAACCAATGCAAGTCTCACTACCAGGCTCACCGGCCGCTTCATCGAGATAACCCCTTCTCCCGTTATAACGCGGCGGCGGTCGCGGAAGTTGCGGCTTCCGGCAACCCGCAGCGCCTCCTTGTTATGATTGAAAAACTCATGCGCAGAGAGCCGAGTTCTTTCAAGACCAGGAACTCGTTCTGCTGTACATTGCCAAGCGCCTGCGCGACGCTCTGAGACTGGAATCCTTGCTGACCGCCGCCGGCCTGGACTACCTGGTCGAAACCGACCGCTACCAGGGGGGCGTCATCTTCCGCTCGGAGCGCGTGGGGGCCTTTTTCTATGTCCTGCCCGGGGCCGCCGAAGCAGCCCGGCAACTCCTCCGGAAGAACGGCTATCGTACCCTCGACCAGCCCGGCCTCGCCGGCTAAGTACAAACCGGCGCCGTCCGCCGGAGCTCCTCGGCCTGCTCTTCGGCCTGGGTGTCGTTGAGAAACGTCCCTCCCCCGCTCTCCACCGCCGCCAGGTACTTCAGCTTGGCCTTGCTTCTTTGGATGGGAAGAAACTCGACGTGAAAATGGAAGTAGGGATGCTCCCCATGGGCCGGTTGCTGCCGCACGATCATCATCAACGGCAGCGGGAAGCCGTACAGGTTGTCGTACTTCTGCCGTAGGGTCCGCACAATGACCGCCAGGTCCGTAGCCTCGCCTGCGCTCAACTCCGCCAGTGACCCGAAGTGCCGCTTCGAGTAGAGCTGGACCTCGCTGGGAAACCGGGCGAAGAACGCCACAAAAGCCACGAAACTCTGATTCTGCGTCACCAGCCGTCTGCCCTCGCGCAGCTCCTCTGCCAGAATGCGGCAGTACAGACATTCGTGTTTCTCCGAGTAGTGCACTGAGGCCGAGTTCAGCTCGACGGCCACCAGGGGCGGGAGAAACGGGAAGGCGTAGATCTGGCCGTGCGGATGCGGCATGGTGACCCCGATCGCCAGGCCGGTGTTCTCGAACACGTAGACGTATTCGATGTCGGGTCGGGCCGCCAACTCGCTCGACCGCCGCCGCCACAGATCGATGACCTTCCGCCACTGCTCGACGGAAAGCTGGGAGGGCAGCAGGTCGTGGTCCGGGTGGTAGAGCACCACGTCGCAGGCCCCGCGTGCGCCCGTGGTCTGAAACAACGGACCCTCTGGTTGGAACGGCTCGAACGGCTCGCCATCCAGCTCGAAGGCCGGGAAATCGTTCGGGTAGAGATAGACCTGATAGTGCTCCGGAACACGGCCCGACCCCGGGCAAAACGGACACCAGTCTCGGGCAACTGGGGCCGCTCCTGACGCTGGGTGGCCACCGCCACCCACTGTCGCAGAAGCGGATGCCAGCGCAATTCACTCATTCCGTCCGCCCGCTTTCTCTGCCAGCAACGGCTTCCGCCAGGCGTTCAGCCTCTTTTCCAGATCCGATTGGATCTGGCTCAGCGCCGGCCTCCCCAGCGCGGTTCCGCGTTTCGTACGGGTCGCTAGCCAGATCGTACAGCTCCTGGTTGCCCCGGTCGTACCAGTTCAGTTTCCAGCGCCGCGTCCGAATGGTCCGGATCGGGTTGACCCACTTCTGCTTGGCGTAGTACTCCAGGAAGACCGCCGTGCGCTCGTTGTGGCTCCTGGTCAGATCGATTCCGGAAAGTGAGGCGGGAACCTTCACTCCGGCCAGCGCCGCCAGCGTGGGGAGCAGGTCCGCCTGGGTCACCAGGTCGTAGCGCAGGCCTTTCCCCAGCCCGTTCCCCGGAGCCGAGATCAAGAGGGGAATCGAGATCCCTTCCTCGTACATGAATGGGCCTTTGAAGGGCAGGCCATGCTCGCCCAGCGCGTCCCCGTGGTCGCTGGTACAGACCACAATCGTGGAGCCAAGATCCGGCACCGCGTCCAGCACCATGCCCAGGCAGGCGTCCACTTTCTCGACCAGCTCGCAGTAGTGGCTGCGGTAACGGACCCAGTCCTCCGGCGTATAGCTCCGGGTCGCGCGTCCCTGGTCTTTGTCCACATACTCCCGCTGCTCACTGGGCTTGCCCGCCAGGTTTTCCAGACCCGAGTAAGGCGGCTTGACACCCGGCCGCGGCTCGACTTTCTCCAGGATTTTCGTGACCCCGTAGATGTCATGGGGATTGACAATCGAGACCCAAGCCAGCCACGGCCCCGGCTGCCGCCGGATCCACTCGACCGCCCGCTGTGAGACCTCCTCGTCCTGCCGATTGCTTTCGTAGGTCCCGAACCCGAACCGCAGCGGCCCTTCGCGCTCGTTTCCCAGATGCCATTTGCCGAAGTACCCGGTGCTGTACCCCGCCGTCTGGAACATGCTCCCGACCGTGGGCATGGACGGCGGAAGGGGCTGGCCCAACGAGCCGGCATCCACGTTGGTCAGTACGCCCGTGCGATGCGGCTCCAGCCCCGTCAGCAACGCCGACCGCGCCGCCGAGCATTGCGGCGTATTGCAGAACGCCGAGGTGAATTTAACGGCCGCCGGTTCCAGCCGAGCCCGGTTGGGCAGCTTCACCGGCCCCGGCAGCAAGGCCGACTCCTGGTCTGACATGAATACCAGGACATTGGGCGGCCGCGATTGCGCCGTCAGAATAGCCGGCGCGGCCAGGAATTCCCGCCGAGAAATTCGGGGAAAGGCGTTCATGAGGTAGACTTCACCCATCCAGATGAAAATGGCGAGATTCGCGCCAGTCCCCGAAGTACGCGGGTTGGTGCGGGAAGGGTAATTCGGGTACAGGCCACGAATTTCGCACAGGCGGCGAAATTCGCGCCAGTCCCCGAATTACGCGGGTTGGTGCGGGGGGCAATTCGGGTACAGGCCACGAATTTCGCACAGGCGGCGAAATTCGCGCCAGTCCCCGAATTACGCGGGTTGGTGCGGGGGGCAATTCGGGTACAGGCCACGAATTTCGCACAGGCGGCGAAATTCGCGCCAGTCCCCGAATTACGCATGCCCCTCATGGCGTGGTCGATACGATGGGGTTCACCACCGGGAAGGTGACAATGTTGCTGACGTAGACGTCCTGGGCAATCGTCGCCTGCGTTGCCGGGTTGGTGGGCAGGTCGCTGTTCAATTCCAAGTGAACCTCGTAAGTCCCTACCATGCCCGGCTTGATCGCGGCCAACAGCACGTTGGCGGTTTTCCCTCCCGCCAGCGAGGAAACGAAGTCGAGGGGCTCGTTCATGGCTGGCCCTTTGTAGGTCTGGCCAGTGTCCAGCTTGAACTTGGCCTCGTCCGGTTGCACGATGCCCAGCCCGGTGGCGTACACAATGATGGTCTCACCGGGCAGAGCCGGGTTCTCGTCCGTCACCAGGCTGTAAGCCACGTTGGCGCAGCATAGCGCGGACCCCATCGCCGTCATGATGACCTGGGCGCCCTCCGGGGCGCTCCCGCTATAAGGAATCCCATTTCCCTCCGGCCCCTCCACCCGCGCCCGCAGCCGGATGCGCGTGTGCATGCCGGCAGGGAATGCGTAGACCTTGGGGTCCTGGTTGAGCAATTGGATCAGCCCGTCGCGGATCTTTGCCAGATCGTCGCCTTCCTGTACCGTGTAAGTGTACTGGCGGTCCTCGATAGTTACGCTGGCTATATCCCCCGCCGTGGCCGTCCCGTCTACCGAGACGGTACCGGAAGCCTGGCTGCTGGCGTGCATCACCACGCCCACCCGGGGGTCGGTACCCCCCAAGGCGAAGACGTCCTCGCCGAACCTCACCCCAATGCCGCCTATGCCGCCCTTCTCGCCAACGCCCTGAGGCCCAAGGTGAGATTTGTCTCTATTATTGGCTCCTACGGCTGGGGTGGCAAGACGGTGGAACAACTTGCCGCCATGATTCCCAACCTGAAGGTGGAAGTACTGGAACCGGTGTTATGCAAAGGACTTCCCAAGGAAGCTGATTTCAAGGCTCTGGATAAGCTGGCAGATACCATCGCCCAGAGACACAAGGAACAAGGTTTGACCTAGCAGTCTTTTGCCGAGAGGAGGTGATAATATAAGCAAAGTTACTTCAGCTTCTAATCTCGGAGAACAAAATAGAGGAGGTAGGAAAAGGAAGGAGGATGTCATGAAAGATAAAAACCTCACAACAAATCAAGGGGCCCCAGTCAGCAACAACCAGAATTCACTGACCATGGGTGAGCGTGGACCCGTGTTGCTGCAAGACGTGCACCTCATTGAGAAACTGGCGCACTTTGACCGCGAACGAATCCCCGAGCGCGTAGTTCACGCCAAGGGTGCCGGGGCGCATGGTTACTTCCAGGTATATAAGAGTATGTTGAAGTACACCTGCGCCAACTTCCTCCAGGACCCCAAAAAGCAGACGC